>PWER01000010.1 GCA_003553565.1 Nitriliruptoria bacterium
CCGGGGCCGACATCGAGCACGTCGGCGGCTGCGGGCAGCGCGACCGAGACGGCCAGCGCGGCGAGCAGCGCCAGCAGCGGCCCGCGGGAGCCCAGCCGGGTGCGGCGCATCAGGTCAGACTCCTGGGACCTTGGTCGAGCTGGGGACGGGGATCTCGCCGAAGGCGCGGTCGGGCAGCGTGACGCCGAGCTCGGCGAGGCGCTCACCGAAGTGGGGGCGCAGCCCGGTGGGCTGGAGCTGGCCTTGGTAGTAGCCCTCGCTGTCCATGCCAGCCGAGAAGTCGAAGGTGAACAGGTCCTGGAGGGTGATGACGTCGCCCTCCATGCCCACGACCTCGCTGACCTGGGTGACCCGCCGGGTGCCGTCACGCAGCCGCGTCAGGTGGACGATGACGTCCAGAGCGCTGGCGAGCTGGTCGCGGATGGCGCGGATGGGCAGCTCCATGCCGGCCATGAGCACCATGGTCTCCACGCGCGACAGCGCGTCGCGCGGCGCGTTGGCGTGAACGGTGGACAGCGACCCGTCGTGGCCGGTGTTCATCGCCTGGAGCATGTCCAGCGCCTCGGCGCCGCGGACCTCGCCGACGATGATGCGCTCGGGGCGCATGCGCAGGCTGTTGCGCACCAGGTCGCGGATGGTGATCTCGCCGCTGCCCTCGATGTTGGGTGGGCGCGACTCGAGGCGCACCACGTGCTCCTGCTGGAGCTGGAGCTCGACGGCGTCCTCGATGGTGACGATGCGCTCATCGTTCGGCACGAACGACGACAGCACGTTGAGCATGGTGGTCTTGCCGGTGCCGGTCCCGCCGGAGACCAGCACGTTGAGGCGGCCCACGACGCAGGCGCGCAGCAGGTCGACCACCGGCTCGGTGAGCGTGCCGAAGCTGACGAGGTCGTCGACGCCGTAGGGGTCGGCGGCGAACTTGCGCACCGTCAGGGCGGGCCCGTCCACCGACAGCGGCGGGATGATCGCGTTGACGCGGCTGCCGTCGGGCAGGCGCGCGTCGACCATCGGCTGGCTCTCGTCGATGCGGCGGCCGACCTCGCCGACGATGCGCTCGATGACGCGGCGCAGGTGGTCCTCGCTGACGAACCGCGACTCGGTGCGGTGGAGCCTGCCCTTGCGCTCCACGTAGATGTCGTCGGTGCCGGTCGCCATGATCTCGGTGACGTCAGGATCGTCGAGGTGGGTCTGGAGCGGGCCGTAGCCGAGCACGTCGTCGCCGACCTCGCGGGCCAGGGTGGCGCGCTCGGTCTCGGACAGCGGCGTCTGCTCGGCCTCGACGATCTGGGCGATCTCGGCCTGCACGAAGCTCATGAGCTCGTCGGAGGACATCGACGAGTCGTACATGCGCGAACCCAGCCGGCTGAACAGCGCCTCCTGGACGCGCTGCTTGAGGCGCCGCTTCGGGTCGGTGCGTGGCGCGCCCTCGCCGTTGCCGCGGCTGGCGTTGCGATGGTTGGCGGGCGCGGCTGGGGTGTGGGCGCTGGCCTCGCCGTCGCCGGCGGCGGGCTCACCCCGCGAGTCGGTCTGCACCGGCGGGGGCACGGCGGCCGGGTCGGCCTCGTGGCCGCGCTGCTTGAGTCGGTCGGAGAGCCTCATCAGGACCCCTTCATGCGCGACAGCAGGCCACCGGAGCGGCGCTCGGCGGGCTGGGCGACGAAGCGCTCGGCGAGCTCGCCGATGGCCTTGGCGGCGGGCGAGCGGGGGTTGGCCTCGGACAGCGGCAGGCCCTGGTTGAGCGCCAGCGGCACGTCACGGGAGCTGGGCATGCGCACGTGCACGTCCATGCCGATGGTGCGGGCGACGTCCTCGGGGGCCAGCGCCACGCGCGCGTCGGCACGGTTGAGGACCACGTGGCGGGCCTGGTGGGTCATGCCGATCGCGTCGAGCGCGTGCAGCGTCTTGCGGAACCCGTGGACGCTGGGCACGTCCATGCCCACCACGAAGATCAGGTCGCTGGACTCCTCGATGGCAGCCAAGGTGAGCTCGCTCAAGCCCGGGGACGTGTCGATCACCACGTGGCCGAACTCCTGGGCGAGCAGGCGCACGACCTGCTGGACGAGCTCAGGGGTGATCTCCTCGCCAGCGGCCGGCGAGGGCGGGGCAGCCAGCACGTACAGGCCCGAGCGATGGTGGGTGAGCAGCACCTTGAGGCTGGTCGGGTCCAGGCGCGAGGGGCTCAGCGCGTCACCGAGGCTGGCCTCGGGCATCAGCTGCAGGCACGTGGCCACATCGCCGAACTGCACGTCGAGGTCGATCAGGCACACCCCGTCGGGGCGACGCTCAGCAAGCGTGGTAGCCAGGTTGGTGGCCACGGTGG
Source organism: Nitriliruptoria bacterium (assembly GCA_003553565.1). GTDB lineage: Bacteria > Actinomycetota > Nitriliruptoria > Euzebyales > Egibacteraceae > PUKE01. Next base: position 2,324 of record PWER01000010.1, read on the forward strand.
TCTTGCCCGAGCCACCCTTGGAGCTGGAGACCACCAGCACGCGGCCCGAGGGGCGCTCGTCGCCGGTGTGGCCGCGGCGCCGGCGGGCGACCTCGGCGGCGCGCGCCAGCGTCTTGCCGAGCTCTTCGCCCTCCACGTCGGGGCCGAGCACGTCACGCACGCCGGCGCGCATCGCCTGGGCGGTGAGCTGGTCGTGGGGGGTGGTGACCAGCACCACGCTGATGTCGGGGCGGCGCTCGTCGAACGCCTCGGCCATGCGCAGCGCCGCCTCCTCGGGCATCTGCGGACCGATGGCGACCACAGCGGGGTGGTCGCCGGCCTGCTCGGCGATGGCGTCGACGGCATGGTCGGCGCTCATGAGCAGCACCTGGTCGGGGACCTGGGAGACCTCCCCGTCGTCGAGGTGCTCGGTGGCCCGCTGGGCGAAGCCCTCGTCGGGGGTGGCCAGGACGTAGCGCGTCATTCGTAGATGCCCTCCGGGTCCTGGACCACGCCGCGGCCCTCGTCCGAGGTGTCCTCGTCCTGGCCGGTCAGCCAGATGGTGCCGAACTCGCGGGCGAACACCAGCTGCTCGGCCTGGGGGGCGTCGACCGCGAGGGTGACCAGCAGGCTAGACGGTGGCTGGCTCGGGCGGCTCTGCCCCGTGTCGCCCTCGACGGTGTCGTCGGGCGGGGTGGCCTCGCCCTGGACGTTGAGCACCTCGACGCCGTGCAGCGCGAAGCCCGACGACGGTCCCGCGTCCCCGTCGTCCTCCTCCGCGGGCTCCTCCTCTTCGGCGTCGGGGTCGTCGAGGTCGGCGTCGGTGAAGCTGACGATGACACCGGCGAGGTCGCCAGGCCGCACCTCACCGCCGACACCGCGCTCGGGGTCCACCTCGACGGTGACCGCCTGGAGGCCCTCGGGTAGCTCGTACCCCTCCTGCGCTTGCAGCTCCTCCTGGGCGACGAAACGGGTGGCCAACAGCTGCTCGCCGGGCTCGAGGTCCACATCGACCACCGCGTCGGGGTCGACCTCCTCGAGCTCCTCGATCGCGCCGGACGTGCGCGCGTTCCGCGGCACCTCCCGAGTCTCGACGAGCCCGTCGAGCTGGCTCGCCTCGGTGCCGGAGGCGATCGGCTCGGCGGCCACGACCACCGGCAC
>PWER01000071.1 GCA_003553565.1 Nitriliruptoria bacterium
GAAGTTTGGGCTTATACCAGAGATTTTAATGATGGGGGTATATTCCAGTCAGGGGTTACAGGAGAGGATTTAGAAGATTTTTCACTCAGAACCCTTGATGGTGAGACCAACGAATGGCGCGGTCAGTTCTGGGGTGAGGACATAGATTTTACCTACGAAAGTAATTATGAATGGGTGCATTTTACCGTTATCCATGACGGAAATACCACTCGTATACTGGCTGACGGGGAAGAAGTGGGTGATCAGGGATATGATCTGGATACGGCAGATAATGTGCCATTCCGGGCTGGCCTCTGGCAAAGGGTACATGAAGGTCAGGATCCTAATTACTTTGACGGCATAATCGACGAAGTCCGCGTATCAGATACAGTTCGTTCCGATGCCTGGATTGATGCCAGCTACAAAGCTGTGGAAAATGACCTGCTGACTCACCATGATGTGGAAAATGCGCCGGAAGCTTACCTTGTAACTCCTTTGATAGAGATTAAGGATTATTATGATGAAATTGAATTGGAGTTCTGGGAATTTAGCCGTAATCAAGATAGATATGAGAATCATTCCGTGGGATTGACGGATGATGAATATACAGAAGTTCTTTATTCTGAGGAACTTGGAGAAGCTCCGGCAGAAGAGTGGGAAAATCGAACCGTTGACTTTAGTGATTTTGCTGGGGAAGAGGTAAAAATCTTCTTCTACCATTATGGAGGAGGAGCTGATGATTGGATCATAGATGATATTACTTTTTCCGCGGTTCCTAAATATAACTTGGATCTCAAAGCTGACCCTGAGCTGGGTGGTGCGCCCGCTGATGTAACTGAGGAAGCTCCTTATGCGGAAGGAGACAAGGTGGAACTTGAAGCCAATGCAAGTGCCGGTTACGAGTTTGTAAAATGGACAGATGAGGCAAACAATGAGATAAGCACTGAGGAAGATTTCACCTATGAAATGCCGGATGAGGACATGATCCTGACGGCAAATTATGAGCCAATAGATTATACCCTTACCCTGGAGGCACCTGAAGGAGGAACTGTAGAAGCGGAGGGAGAATCCGGCGAGACTGTGGAACTAACTGATAAAAACATATATGATGAGATAGAGATAAAAGCCATTGCGGGTGACGGTTACGAATTTTATGGTTGGATGCCGAGTGGAAATGTGGATGAACCTGGATCCAAAGAAACTACCTTAACCATGCCACCTACGGACTACACCCAGAATGCTGTATTTGGAGCAATAGATTATGAATTAACAGTGAAATCGGTCGAGACAGATCAGGGAGGCGGCGATGTAATTCTGGTGGAAGAAGATGAAGTAGTACCTGCTGGCGAGGAGAGAACCTTTGAATTCAATTACGAAGATGAAGTGGAGGTGCTGGCAGAGCCGGAAGATGTAATGCATGATTTTTACAAGTGGACAGCTGATCACGGCCATTTGGATGATGCAGAAGAACCTCAAACTTATTTCACCATGCCAAACCAGGATGATACCCTTTACGCTGATTTTGATTACGTGGAGAGGTTCTGGTTGGATCTGGATGCTGCGCCGGAAGAAGGCGGTTCAGTACAAGGCGAGGGCTTCTATGAAGAGGGAGAAGAAGCTACTATCGAAGCCGTCCCGGATACCGGTTATAAATTTATCAACTGGACGGACGAGGATGACGAGGAGGTAAGTGACCAGAAGAAAGTTAATGATTATGAAATGCCGGCCGAGGAAACTACCCTGACGGCGAACTTTGAAATGATTGACTATGAATTTTCTGTGGAAACTACCGAAGGTGGAGAAGTAGAGGTGGATGAAGAACATGTAGGATCTGATGATAAAGCGGATTTCACCTATAACTACGGTGATGAGATCAATCTGGAAGCCTTGCCAACAGAGAATGATGATCTTTACCTGTTTGATAAATGGGAGGATACTGAAGGCGAGATAAGCGACACCGAAGCTGTGAATAAAGAAATCACCTATGACATGCCCGCAAAAGATGTGACTGTTACGGCTAGCTTTGACCTTACCTATCCGCTTAACTTGGAAGTAGCACCGAACCATGAATGGGGTAAAGTAGAAAACGTCTCAGAAATACAGCTTGACAGAGATTCTTTTCTGCCTGAAGCAAGGGTTAAGGTAAGAGCTACCAGCGAATCCGGGTATATGTTTGAAAACTGGACTAATGAAAATGGAGAGCTCAAAAGCACCAAGAAAGGTTTCATCTATGAAATGCCAAAAGAAGATGAAATGCCTGAAGATGGAAAAACACTTGAAGCCAATTTTGTAGAAACTGCCCCGGTTGTTATTGAAGACCAGGCTCTTAAAGATGCGGTAGAATACACTCTCCTCCATATGGATCAAGAAATGACCAGTGAGAATATGAGTAACCTGGAAAGTTTATCAGCCACCGGGCGAGGTATAGAAAACCTGCATATGGAATGCGTGGATTGTGAAGGCGAAGGGTGTGAGAACTGTGAGGAAGGCAAGATAGGTCTTTCTGATACTCTAAGAAACCTCATGTTCCTGGATCTTTCCGACAACAAACTTGAGAACGAAGATTGGGAAGAACTGAAAAATATTGATAGCCTCCAAGAACTGTATCTTGCCTATAATGAAGTAGGTAGCGAAGACGGGGAAGTTAGTTTGCCCAATCTTGAGAATTTGGAGGCCCTGGATTTAAGCTACAATAACATAGAAGATATTGAACTAGGTGAAGAAAACACAAACCTGGATAATCTAAAACGATTGAATCTTTCTGGAAATAATTTGGATAAAAATGATTTGAATAAACTTCTGGCGAAGATTGATTGTGTGGATTGTGAAGGCGAAGGGTGTGAGGAATGTGATGATGATGGAGAACTAAAAGCCTTAGAAAATTTAGAGGAATTGCAATTGGCTGATAACAACATAGAGCTTGATGACGAAATTGATTTCTCCGGTCTGCAAAATCTTGAAGTCCTGGATCTGTCCGGCAATAGCATTGACGGAGTGAGTGGATTGGGCGACCTGGAAAACTTGAGAGTACTGGATCTTTCTAACGATAAAGAAAGCGGAAGCGCACTAGAAGATTCCTTCCTGGAGGAGATAAGCTATATGAAAAATATGGAAGAGCTTAGGCTTGCCCATAATGACTTTGAGTTTGAGAATTTTGAGGATGAATGGGATTGGAACTGGAGCAGTTTGACAATGCTGGATTTATCCCACAACAAGTTGCAAAATATGGACTGGCTGGATGAACTAAAAGAAAATATTGAACTAGGAAATATGACAGAACTGGATGTTTCCTACCAGGAACCTGAGGAGTCTGACAGTTTTAACATTGAAGCATTTGACGATATTAGCATGGAAACCGAGGAAGGAAATATAATCATAGAGCTATTTGGCGAAACCACTCTCAATTTGAACCTCAAGGATAACACTATTGAAGATTTCTCGCCACTAGCCAATTTAGAAGATTACCTGAGCTTGTTGGATC
>PWER01000086.1 GCA_003553565.1 Nitriliruptoria bacterium
AAAACAAAGGCCAGCAGCAATTGAGGCTTTAAGCGAGACAGAAGAGGTTTCCCATAGGCAGCGCATGAAATAATAGACCTCCGATGCACATTGGCTAAATATAACAGTTATATTTTCCCAACAAAGCCTTTTAACTTCACATTTTACTATTATTTTACCATGCAATACTTTAGTAAACAATTACAACAAGCTACAAAGGGAATTATTATTTTACCTTTCAGTAAATTTACAACACAATGACTTAGAGACAGAAGCAAGATGACAAAAAGATTAAACCAGTTGAACCAATGCAGCCCTTGAATTATTAAGAATAACGATAAAGCTTCGGTTTTCCTTATCTACATCTAAGAAGAAAAAGACCAGGCCGGTTAGTCATCCGACCTGGTATCACAACAATCCTGCCAAATTGCAATCTAGCCCATGCTGGTCTTACTTACTTCCATGCTTCTTTTTGAAATAGTTTCTTCTCCTCCCTCTCCCTTTTTTATGTGAACAAAAATTTACAAGTAAAAAATTCCATACCACCTCTCAAAACACCTTTCCCTGGTGATTAGCAGTGATTATTGGGTATGTAAAGCTTTGCTCAGCTGTTCGGTCAACAGAGTTACAGCCTGTTTCGCTTCCTTTATAAAACCGGTAAACATGGGAAAATCGTGGACCATTCCGGGGTAGTGGTAGTGGGTAACTTCCACCCCGGCCTCCTGCAAGAGTTCGGCGTATTTTCGACCTTCCGCGGCCAAGGGATCCAGCTCAGCAGTAATAATTACGGCGGGAGGCAAGCCGGAGAGATCCGCTGCGTTGACTGGTGAAGCGTAGGGCTCTTTTCCCTGGGAAGGATATTCCAGATAGTATTGGTTGAAGAGGCGGCACATTTCTGTGGTAAGCAGGATTTCCGACATACCCCTGGTTTTTTCCTCGGGGTTGGTATACAGATCCAGCACCGGGCAAATTAATCCCTGGAAGCAAGGAATAGGGTTTTTGCTTTCTTTGCTCAGGAGAGATAGGACGGCAGCGAGGTTGCCTCCGGCGCTGTCACCTATATAAGCAATCTTTTCAGGTTGCAGGTTAAGAGAAGAGGCGTTTTGTCTAATCCAACTTGATATCTCCAAACACTCTTCCAGAGCATAAGGGTATTTATACTCCGGGGCCAGGGCGTAATCCACGCTTATTACCGTGCAGCCGGCCTTTTGAGAGATAAGCCGGCAGATGTTATCCGATGCATCCAGGTCTCCCAGGCAAAAGCCGCCTCCGTGCATGTACATGACGGCGGGAAAAGGTCCGCTGCCCTCAGGAGTGTAAAGCCTGACCGGGGTTTCCCTTCTGGAATTTGTGCAAACTCTATCTTCAATAGTACCGTTGTATTCTAATGAAGGGAATATATTAGACACTTCCCGAAAGGCACTTCGGGTTTCTTCCAGGTTCTCTATCGGGAGTTCCTGGGACTTGATACCTTTTATTAGCATTTTCTTTCTCAGAAAATTGGGTATTAAAGATAAAAACAAGCTCACAATAACACCAGCCTTTCGCGGAAATTCCCTGAGTATATTTTTAGGGTATTTTAATATTCTACGTAACTTACTTTTAAAATAATTTGACTTACTTATAAAATTTTACTTTTTTGATATCCAAATACTATCATAAAATTACAGCAAGGTAAATTCAAGTTTGTTTTTACCACTATAACCATATAAGTTATATGAGCCATGGTCGCAGTTAATTTTTAAAAAGCATCCTCAAGTTTTTAACTGAAGCTCTTCTCTCTGCTTAACTTTGCGCGATTTTACTATGTCCCCTATTAAAAAGGCACTGAGGTTCTCTATAAAACCCGCCTCCCAACTGTCATGGATTTAACAGTTGCCCTTGTTATTGGTAATAACCTAGAGGCCCCTTGGCAGAATATATATAATGTTTGTATTTGTCATTATTCAGTCATATTATATCAAGTCCATTTGGAAAAAACACCTCTGGTTCTTAACCCTAATCTACTCCACGATAATTTATTTGTTATTGCCAGTACTGTTAATAAGCGAGGATATTTTATTTTCCCAGGGGTTTTAGCGGTTCTGTAAAACTTCTTCTTTCCAGGCTTCCCCAGGTTCGCTTCTTGAAAAAGTAGTCGATTAGGCCCCGGATACGCCACCAGGCGTGCAGCTGGCGGTAGAAAAGGTTTTCCAGCACTGCAAAACCGAATAAAATAAAAATGTCGCGCAGGCGGGGGTAGCTGCGGTAATAGAGCTCTTCCATTAACAAAGCAGAGGTGGAGAGTAAAATCCCGAGCAAGATGGCCGCCGAGAGAAATAAAATTACAAAAGGCGGGTTGATAATACCACTAAGTACGGAAAAGATAAAAACCAGGTAACCGGTAATCTCGATAACGGGCCCAAGAAACTCGAAAAAAAGGAAAAAGGGATAGCTGATCATTCCGGTTGCCCCGTACTGTGGGTTTAAGCACATCTCAAAATTCCCGAACAGGCTCTCAGTCAGGCCCCGCTGCCAGCGGCGCCTCTGGGTTTGCAGGCCACGGTAATTTTCGGGTACCTGGGTCCAGCAGACCGGATCCGAGATAAAAACCACCCGGTATTCGCGGTTGGCTTTTTTCATCGCCCGCTGGATGCGCAGAACCAGTTCCATATCTTCGCCAACGGTGTCAAGCTTGTAACCACCTGCTTGTACCACTGCTTTGCGCCTGTAAATGCTAAAAGCGCCGGAAAGGATCATCAGACCACCGATAAATGACCATCCGATTCTCCCAAACAGGAAAGCGCGCAGGTATTCTACGATTTGAAAGCGCACCCAGAATTTAGGTGAGAGTTTGATTCCTGTAACGTTGCCGGCTTCAATGCTGCAGTGGTTGGCGGCCCTGATCGTTCCGCCGGCGGCAACAATGCGCCAGTCTTTGGCAAATAGATCGACTACTTTTAGCAGAGAATCTGCATCGATCAGGGAATCGGAGTCGATATTGCAAAACAGCGGAAACTGGGAGACATTGATCCCGGCATTCAGCGCATCGGATTTGCCCCCGTTTTGTTTGTCTACCACTACCAGGTGGGGATAGTCCTTAGATCTATAAATGCTGTGAATAGTGTTACAGGAAATATCGAGGCTGAAGTCGCGGGCGTACTCTTCTAAATTGAACTTTTCTTCCAAAACGCCTAAGGTATGGTCCTTTGAACCGTCGTTAACGATAATAATTTCAAATTCCGGATAGCGCAGAGCCAGCGCGGAATAGGCGGTTTCTGTAATAGTCGCTTCTTCATTATATGCTGGTATAATCACAGTCAAGGGCTTGTAAAATTCTGAATGAAAGGGGCGGTAACGGTCGGCTGCTCTTTCAGCCATTCGCTGGCCTTGCAGGCCCCGGTAAGAGATTAGCACCAGCAGCAGATAAAACCCGTTAATGCTGATGAAGTAAAGGAGGACAAAAATGT
>PWER01000050.1 GCA_003553565.1 Nitriliruptoria bacterium
CCGATATATACGGCATAGACCTCAACCATGGCATTTCTTCTCAAGATGAAATATCTCCAGACATGAAGCAGCCCCTGGCCTTCAACCCGGATCTTACACTGGCATCCAGGGAACATTCACAGTGGATGCTGGACAACGATATTTTTCATCATACCGGCAGCGGGAACAGTTCTCCAGGGGATCGCATAGAGGATACAGACTACAATACCCAGCCGCCATGGGGCTGGGGGGAAAATATCAGCTGGATGGGGCAGTCACAGCAGTTAAGCGACTATACCCATTTTATTGCAGAACAGCATGAAAACCTTTTTCTTTCGCCAGGGCACCGCACAAACACCATGAACGAGTCTTTTATGGAAATCGGCGTGGGTGCCATGCTGGGAGACTACAAGGACAATTTCGGCCCCATGACAACCATCAAGTTTGCCTATACCAGCGAGACACCTTTTGTCACCGGGACGGTGTTTCAGGATTTGGACGGCACCGGTGCATACAAGCCTGGAGAGGGAATGGGTGGTGTGCAGATTCAAGCTGATGGTCAGAGCACTGTCACCTGGAGTTCCGGAGGCTATGCCATGCAGCTTGAGCCCGGGGATTATCTTCTTACATTCTCCCATGAAGAGTTTGAAGAACGGGTGGAGTTGGATTTCACCATGCCCGATGAAAATATCCTGGTGGACCTGGTTCTGTCCCCTGATGAGCTGGAACCTCAAAACAGTTTCCACTATCACAGTGCTCATACGGAAGTGTATAATATTGATTCAGCGGGAGAGGATGTCCTGCCCTTGGGAGTGGCTGAACACATCCAGGAGGATCCAGTTGCATAATGTGCTTTATGGGTAAGGCACCTCGTGCATCAGCCTGGGGTCTCCTCCAGCACTACAGGAATAAAGCAGACGCGACTGCAAAAAGACTTTTTGCAGTCGCGTCTTGTAATATCAGTCTGCTGCCCAGTTTTTGGACCGGGCAGCCCTAAAGCGTAACCCCGTCAGCGTATGAATAGGTTTCTATGCCCAGTTCTCCGGCCACTTTCAAGGCCAGGGGTTCTATCATGGGGGAAATGACCATGGTCCGGTTTACCCTGAGGCCGTGCTTCTGCTCATAGTATTCTTTTTTTCGATAAAAAACATGCATTTCAGCCTTACTGATGGAAGACTTGATTTCACACAGGATAACCGCCCCGTTGCTGATGATCCCGTCAAGCTCGATCTGTTCAGGACGGCCAAAGACCATGCCTTCATGGTCAAAATCTTCATAGCGCTCAACCCTGACCTCGAATGACTCCGTGAGAATTGCCTTGAGCCCGTTGCGGAAAGAGGCTTCGCTTTGCAGGCCCCACCTGGCGCCCAGCGCCCCGATGCTTGAATCAAATCTTTGATAAAGTTTTGATATGGACTTGATCATTTCCCGGTTTTCTTTTTGATTCTCTTCCCATTTCTTGTCCTGGTTCAACTTCAGTTCTTTCAATTCTTTCTGACTCTCTTCCCACTTCTGCTGGTTTTCCTCCCATTTCTTGTCCTGGGCCAGTCTCAGTTCCCTCAATTCTTTCTGATTCTCTTCCCATTTCTTGTCCTGGTTCAGCTTCAGTTCTTTCAATTCTTTCTGGTTCTCTTCCCACTTCTGCTGATTCTCCTCCCATTTCTTGTCCTGGGCCAGTCTCAGCTCCCTCAATTCTTTCTGGTTCTCTTCCCACTTTTTCTCGCTTATTTCACGGTCCCTTTTCAACTCATCAAAAAGCCGCTCTATGCGATCATCTGTTTTATTTCTGTCGGCGTATTGTTTTCGGGTCAGTCTAAGAATAAAGTCACGAACCTCTGGGTCAGTTTCCATGATTTTCGGCAGTTCCGACTTGATGATCTGTTTGATATTCTGGTTTGATTCCATAACGATATCTCCTGCTTTGACTGGTCTTTCACTACTGTATATAATAAAATTCAGTTTAAATCAATGTCACATAAAAAACCAGCCCCTTGGCTTCTGGAGGCTCAAACGCGAAGAGGCCTGGCCAAAGGATTTTTGCAGGCGTATCCCCATCTGCTTGACCTTAAATTCACATTCGGTTAAAATAATATACCTTTAACAACCGGGAAGACCCCCGGCTGAAGGACTGGCAGCAGGCACGTATCGAAATCACTGAACAATTTGTCAGGAGGTAGGTGTATGGCACAGGGTTTTGCAGCTCATGACTGGCTGGGGGCCATTTACGTGGCCTACTGGGGCCGGGCCGCCGATCCCGGCGGACTGGACTACTGGGTGAATATGTGGGGTGAGGAATGCCAAGAGGGCTGGATCAAGGATGCGGCCTGGTTCGCTTCCAACTTTGCCCTGCAGCCCGAGGCTGCGGATGCATATCCCTATTTTGAGACCCATCAGCAGGGTCAGGATATCACCCGGGGAATGCGCGAGGATTTCATTGAGTCCATTTATCAGAACCTGTTCAACCGTGCCCCGGAGGCCGCAGGACAGGACTACTGGCTGGAGCAGCTGGAGACCGGCACGGTTGACCCCGGGGAGTTTATCGCTACCATAGTCCACTCCGCCCTGGAAGTCGGAGGTGAAGACGCTGCAACAATCACAGCCAAAAAGGATGTGGCCGCGCATATGACGCAGCAGCTTAGGGGCGTGGAATCGGATGCAGCGGTTCAGTTGGCCAAGAGCGCAGAGGCCAGGGATATTGTGGACGGCGCCCATCCGGAGAATGTCCAGGAGCAGAAGGCTGCTGCTGATGATATTTTACCCGAGCCGGATCTGGATTCAGTCCTGGAGGAACTGGTGGGGACTTATGATCTGGATCATTTTACGGAAACAATGCATGAGACCAAAGAGACCAGAACTGAAAATGATTTCGGCGAATTTGAAGTCTCTCTGACCATATTTGATTCAGGCCACAAAGTAATCAAAGGTTTTGTTGATGACGAAAGGTTTTATGACAAATATCAGTTCGAGCTGGCAGATGCCTCGAGCATGCTGATTACAGCGGAAGATGGTTATCTGTTTGAAAGGGATCTGGAATATCATGGCTCCACGCTTTCCTTCTATACTGATTGGTTGGATGAATATGGACGCGAAGAAAGCCATGAAGTGGTCCAGTGGACCAGAATAACCCGGGAGACCTCTGATCCGGTTACCATGGAAGATCTCGTCGGTGTATATGAAGCATCCAGTTTTTACGAATTCGACCACGAGGCAGGGGAAGTTCATACCGATGATGATTTTGAGTTTAAAGCTATGCTTGTCGTGTATGATACCGGCGATGTTGTTATAACCGGCCGTGATGACGATGGAAGTTTCCGCGAGGAGAATCACTGGGAGCTCACGGACTACTCCAGCGTTATAGTGACTGAGGATGATGGCTATCAGTACACCATACATGTTGAACATGACGGATCCACCCTGACAACTTATA
>PWER01000115.1 GCA_003553565.1 Nitriliruptoria bacterium
CCGTCCTCGGCGAGCAGGGCGCGCAGCTCGCGGGCGGCCTGGCGCGCCTCGGCGAAGCCGGTGCCGGGCTGCGGGTCGAGGTCCAGGCGCAGCTCGTCGACGTGCTCGGGGTCGCTGGCGGTGGTCGGCCAGGCGTGGAAGCCCAGGCAGCCGAGGTTGACCGCCCAGGCGACGTGGGCGAGGTCGGCGATCACCAGCGCGTCGGAGGCCGTGCCGCCCACGGTGGTCACCCGCGTGGTGGTCAGCCACTCCGGAGCGCCTCTGGGCACGCGCTTCTGGAAGAACGACGAGCCCTCCGCGCCGTCGGGATGGCGCTCCAGCAGCACCGGGCGGCCGCCGGATCTCCGCCTCGCCGGCGGGGCGCGCGGCCCATGGGGGCACGCTAGCCCCGGGGCGGTCAGCGATCCAGGGCGACGACCGCGTCGTGGTCCACGCACGCGAGGCTGCTGCCGCCCACGCGCTTGGCGCGGTACATCGCCTGGTCGGCGGCGGCGAGCACGTGATCCGGATCGTGGCCGGACCGCGCGGTGCACACCCCAGCGCTGACCGAGATCAGCGGGTGGCCGCCCTCCGCGGCGGCACGCTCGACCGCGCGGGCGGCGCGCTCGACGACCTCGCGGAGCGCGCCCTCCTCGGCGTCGGGGCACACGATCACGAACTCGTCGCCGCCCACGCGCCCGACGGTGTCGGTGGCGCGCAGGGCGCTCGGCAGGTGGGCGGCGATCGCCGCGAGCAGATGGTCGCCGGCGGCGTGGCCCTCGTCGTCGTTGATCGCCTTGAACCCGTCGAGGTCGAGGAACGCCACGCCGACCGCCTCGCCGGTGCGGGTGGCCTTCCGCAGCGCCTGGGCGAGCCGGTCGCGCACCAGCGTGCGGTTGGGCAGGCCCGTGAGCGCATCGTGCAGGGACCGATGGCGCAGCTCGACCTCGGCGCGCAGGCGCTGGATGGCGGTGCGGGCGATGTCGGCGGCGGTCTCCAGCAGCTCGTGCTCGGCCGCCGTCAGCGCCTGCCGAGGGTGGGCGTCCGGCCCTCGCCCAGTGACCTCGAGGGCCGTCCGGTCGGTGATCGCGACGCGTGCCAGGGGCGGAGGCTCGTCGTGCGGCTGGCCCCGGTGACCGTTGGGGGAGGGCTCGTCGACGCCGCTCGCGTCGTCGGGCGCCGCGGGCTCGGTCGGCGCCAGCCGCACGTGGGCGTCCAGGGCATCGGCAGCGGTCTCGGCCGTGGCGACCAGCACGTCGTGCTCGGTCTGCCCGTCGACGGCGGCGATGCTGAGGCTGGCCAGCGCGGTCTGCCGTCGCGCGTGCGCGTGCGCCTCGGCCAGCTCGCGGTGGCGCTGGCGCACCGCCAGCGCCAGGCGCCAGGGCACGACCGCGACGGCGACGATGGCGGCGGCCAGGGGCAGCAGGGTGGAGGCCTCGCCGGGCGCGTGGCGTGCGAAGAGCACCGCCGGCACCGCCAGGGCCATCAGGGCGACGACCAGCCGCGCTGCCGACTCCGACGGCGCGAGCGGTCCGGGCTGCGGTCGGGCGACCTCGGCGGTGGAGGGATGCCACAGGGCACCGGCCAGCAGCAGGGGCGCCACCGCGAGCCCGGTCAGCGCCTCTGCGGGCGCGTCGACGTGCAGCAGCAGCAGCACCTTGCCGCCCAGGGCGACGAGCAGTCCGGCGAGCAGCAGCCAGGCCGTGGCGAGCCGCGCGGCGTCGGCCAGCAGCAGCCGCACCGCCACGCCTGCGCCGACCGCCAGGACGAGGGGCAGCGCCAGGGACGGCAGCGGAGGCGCCACGGCGACGGTGGCCCAGGCGGGTGGGTGCAGCAGCGCGTCGATGGTGAGCGCCCCGAGCGCGACCGCAGCCAGCGCGGCGTCCAGCCACGCCTCCGCTCGGCGGGCCATCGCCCTGGCGCCCAGGAGGCTCAGCATCCACCCGCCGACCGCGACGGCGGCGCCGAGCGCCACGATCGCGGTGGCCACGGTGGGCACGAGCGCGCCGGTGGTCCACTGGGTGACCACCAGGAGCGCCCATGCGCCCGCGACGCCGATCGCGGCCACCCGCGGCCAGTGCCCGCCGTGGAACCAGGCGTCGGGGCGGCGTCGGGGCGCCAGCCAGGCCGCGGCCACCAGCGCGCCTGCCCCGAGCAGGCCTGCCTCCGCGCCCACGGTGGTCACGAGCACCGCCACCGCGGCGGTGCCCGCCACCAGCCCGCCCCAGAACAGCATCGGCCGGGTCGCTCTCCGCTCCGGCGCAAACTCTGAGCAATTCACCCAGAGATATACGTATCCTCCGAACGACGCGAGGCTACGTGACCGTGTGTGACATGCCAACCCCGGGACGTGACCCTCGCTCCGTTGGGGGAGCCCGTCGGCGTTCGTTCACCTGCCGTAAGAGTCGGACGAGCGGCGCAGAGCGGCGATTGGTGTCACGACGTGCGACGGCGCCCCGATGCTGGCGCGGCGAGCCGGACAGGCTGTGGCGTGGTGGTCGACTTCACCGGCCTGGACGCGCCGATCGCGGTCGCGCGGGCGATGGGCGTGCGCGTCGGGCTCGCAGCGGTCGACGACCCGGCCGACCCGATCCTGCCTCCACCGGTCGAGGAGGTCCCGCCCGACGACGACCCGGTCGTTGGCCCGCCCCCGGACGTCGAGCCGCTCGACGTGGACCCGCCGACCGACCCGGTCGCGGACCCGCCGCCCGACGAGCCGCCGGCGCCGGTCGAGGACCCCGACCCGCCTGCGCCCGCGCCCGACGAGCCGCCGCCGGTCGACCGTGTCGCCGAGGCACCGCCCGACGCTCCCGCGCTCCCGCCGGCCCTGGCGTTCACCGGGCTGCCGTTGCTGGCGCTGCTTGGCGTGGCCGGGCTGCTGACGACGGGAGGCCTGGTGCTGCTGCGCCGCGCACGGGCGGCGCGCGCCACGGCGGAGGGAGGCCCGGGATGAGCGCAGCGAGGGTCCGGCGGGTCGTCGTGGCGCTGGGCGCAGCCGTGACGGTCGGCGGCCTCGGAGCGGTGACGGGGCTGGCGCTCACCGTCGAGGACGCCGACGTGGTCGACACCGCGCCCTTCGGGCGGTGCAGCCAGGTCGCGACGGTCTCGTGGGGGACGGGGGTGCACGACGGCGACCTGGTGGTCGAGCGGGTGGTGGTCGCCGGCGATGCCGAGGGCGACGCCTCCTGCGCGGGCGTGAGGGTCAGCGTGCAGCTGCTCGACGGCGATGGCGCGCCGCTCGCCGGCACAGAGGAGCTGACCGCCGCGTTCCCCGACGACCCGGCCGACGACGCGCCCACCGCGACCCTCGAGCCGGATGACGGACAGCAGCCCGCCGTGCGCGACGTCAAGGGCGTCGCGGTGCTCCTGGAGGGGTGAGGCCCAGAGGAGGGCACGCAGCGTCGA
>PWER01000027.1 GCA_003553565.1 Nitriliruptoria bacterium
ATTGCGGCCAGCCTGCTTGCCTGCTTGCTGTTTATTTTAAGGATTGAAGATCCGGTCTTGCGTTACATTATCCTTGCTGCCCTGGTGGTAAGGGTAGTGCTGGCTATGGTGCAGAACTTTACCCCGGTTGATTTGCCAGGGGCGGGAGCCGATGCAGTTAGTTATGAACGGGTGGCCTGGCGAAACATGCAGAACTGGCTCTACGGTATTGAGGGGGGCAGCCTTTCTGGTGCCAACATGTATGCCGGGTGGATCGCTGTATTCTATGTATTTTTCGACCGCATAGTTTTTATTCCCAAGTTGATCAATGTATATTTCAGCCTCCTAGCAATATATTACCTCTACCAGACAGTAATGCTTGCCTTTGACTACAGGAAAGCAGCCCGGGTGGGGGCTTTAATAATGGCCTTGCTCCCCACCTTGAATGCTTACGCAGCAGTTCTTTTGCGTGAGAGCATGATCATTTTTGTCTGCCTCTTTTCATTTTATTTGCTTTTAAAATGGATCAAAGAAGCGCGATTTTTATACATGATCTATGCTTTAGCACTGCTTGCTTTTGGCGGTATTTTTCACGGGGCCATTTTTTTATTGATCTGGGTCCACCTATTTTTCGTTTTATTTTATAACCCCCAGGAAAAACGCTTTGGCTTAAAGCTGGCCCATTTACTACCTTCCCTGGTTATTATTGCCCTGTCCATGTGGGTTTATACTGACATCCTTGATTATTCCGTGCCTGCTAATATTACAGATATATTTACCCCTGAATTTTTCAGAGGGCAGGTGGAAGGTAAGACCACAGGCAGAGCTTCTTACCTGCTTGATATGGTCCCCTACACCTATTTCGATCTATTCTGGCAAACCCCGATCCGGGTCATCTATTTCATGTTTATGCCCTTTCCCTGGTTGATTGAAAACTTAACCGACCTGTTTGGCTTTGTAGATGTAGCTCTTTATGCAGTGCTGATAATTTTCTTTGTAATAGGGGCCTTTAAGGTGTGGAAAAAGAACCGGGAAGCTGTCATCATTATGTTTTTAGCGGCAGTAACCCTGGTAGTGATGTTTTCCTGGGGCACGACCAATTACGGCACCGCCTGGCGGCACCGGCAGAAGGTTGCTCCTTTCTTAGCTACCATAGCAGCGGTAGGAATCAGCAGCAGCAAGCGGTGGGAGGCGCTGCTGCCGGGAGAAGATGATTTTTTTGATGGGCAGCAAACTATTGAGGTTATTACCTCCCGAAATGGTGATCAACCATGAATAAAAAAATAATGATCATAGCAGGCTTCGATCAATCCCTGCCCCTTTTCAGGCGGGAGCTTATAGAAAGCTGGCTGGAACTGGGGTATGATGTGGTTGCAGCCGCCCCGGGTAACAGGGTAGCGGGTCAGTTAAAGGAGATGGGTGTTTCCTACCGCCAGGTTCCGCTAGAGCGGGCGGGGATGGACCCCATCAAGGATCTAAGGCTCTTTTTTTCCTTGATCAGCTTGATCAGGAAAGAAAAACCGGACTTGCTATTCCTATATACCATCAAGCCGGTTATCTACGGCGCTTTGGCCTCTATATTCAGCAGGAAGACAACTGCTTATGCCTTGATCACCGGGCTTGGCTACGCTTTCATGGCTGAAAACGAGGGCAGTTACTTAAGAAAACTGATCGTTTTTTTGTACCGGCAGAGCTTAAAAGCTTGCAGGAAGGTTTTTTTCCAAAACCCCGATGATAAGAAGATATTTGTGAAAGAAAAGATCGTGGGTGAGGAAAAAACAGTTTTGGTAAACGGCTCCGGGGTTAACCTTGAACATTTTAAACAGGCGCCTTTGCCTGAAGGTTTTTTAAGCTTTTTAATGATCGCTCGTTTGCTGAAAGAAAAAGGGGTAGTAGAATACGTGAAGGCTTCTAAAATGCTAAAAGAAAAATACCCCGGTGTACTCTTTAAGCTGGTGGGCTGGGTTTTTGAAGATAACCCGACTGCAGTTAACAAGAAACAGCTGGAAGAATGGAAAAATGAAGGATGTATTGAACTCTACGGCGAAACTGAGGATGTGCGCTCGTTTTTAGCCGGGTGCAGTGTGTACGTGCTTCCTTCCTACCGGGAAGGAACACCAAGGACTGTTCTAGAGGCCATGGCTACCGGCAGGCCGGTCATTACTACGGATGTGCCCGGCTGCCGGGAAACGGTGAAAGATGGAGTTAACGGAATTTTAGTGCCGATTAAAGACGCAGAAGCTTTAGCTAACGCCATGGAGAGATTTATATTAGATGATGCTATAATAGAAAAGATGGTTAAAGAAAGTAGAAAAATGGCTGAAGAAAAGTATGATGTCCATAAAGTGAACCTGGCTATCAACCGGGCCATGGGCCTGATTTAAACAAGGCAAAGTGGGGGAAGTTTTTGCTCAAGCGTTTATTTGATTTTTTGCTTTCTTTGTTCTTAATTGTTCTTTTTAGCCCTGCGTTTTTGATCCTGGCAGTGCTGATCAGGGCGAAGATGGGCACACCGGTGCTTTTTAAGCAAAAGCGGCCCGGGCTAAAGGGAAAGCCCTTTTATTTATATAAATTCAGGAGCATGCGTGATCTGTTTGATGAAAACGGGCGTTTATTAGAAGATGAAAAAAGGCTTACTTTACTTGGAAGCAAACTTCGCAAGTACAGCTTGGATGAACTGCCCCAGCTCTTTAACGTGCTTAAAGGTGATCTAAGCTTTGTGGGGCCCAGGCCTTTACTGATGGCTTACCTGGAACGCTATAACGAAGAGCAGGCCAGGCGCCATGAAGTCAAGCCGGGCATTACCGGCTGGGCCCAGGTGAACGGCAGGAACGCGGTGAGCTGGGAAGAAAAGTTTGCCATGGACGTGTGGTACGTGGACAACCAGTCTTTCGCACTTGATTTAAAGATCCTGTGGATGACCTTAATCAAGGTTTTAAAAGCAGAAGGGATCAGCGGTGAAGGTGCTGCTACCATGCCTGAATTTACGGGAACAGATGAAAGCTAAGGAGCTAAAAAGATGGGTAAAGATCTAGTTATCCTTGGAGCAGGCGGCTTTGCCAGGGAAGCAAGCCTTTTAGTTGAAGAGATCAATAGTGCTAAAAGGGCGGCCTGGAACCTGCTCGGCTTTATCGATGAAGACAGCTCCAAGTGGGGTACTAATTTAAGGGGTTACGAGGTTTTAGGGGGCTTTGAAGTTTTAGGTGAGCTTAGCCCTGCTGCAGAGGTGATCTGTGTTGTAGGTGACCCGGAAGCAAAAAAGAAAATGGTACAAGAAGCCCTAAAGCAAAATAGAAAGTTTGCTAAATTAAAGCCCCCCGGTGTAGATATCAGCAGTGATGTAGAGATCAAGGAAGGGGTTTTAATCAATAAAGGGGTTATTTTGAC
>PWER01000004.1 GCA_003553565.1 Nitriliruptoria bacterium
CGCGGCTCACCGCGGCGGCAGCACCCCCTCGGCAGCGAGGCGCTCGCGCAGCCGCTCGACGCCGTCGAAGTGGTGCGCGGCGAGCCCGTGCGCGGTGGCGGCCTCGCAGTTGGCAGCGCGGTCGTCGACCAGCAGGGCGTCCTGCGGCGCATCACCCACCCCGGCCTCGGCCAGCAGGCCCGCGAAGAACGCCGGCTCGGGCTTGCGCACGCCGAGGCGGCAGCTGGCGGTGACGCCCTCGATGCGGGGTGCCACCCCCTCGCCGCCGAGCACGCCGCGTCCCTCGAGCAGCTCGTCCACCCACGCGGGATAGTTGGTGGCCACCCAGCGCACCACGACCCCGCCGAGCTCGTCCAGCAGCGGGCGCATCCCCGCCACCCAGGCATAGCCCGCGCGGCGGGCACGGGTGAACGCCTCGGCGTCGAAGCCCCCGTCGGGCAGCACGCGGCGCGCGAAGGCCTCCTCATCGATGTCGCCGCGCTCGAACGCCGGCCAGGCGGTCGGGTCCCGGCGCTCGGCCAGCCCCTCGGGGGTGGTGCCCGTCGCCGCCCACAGCGCCTCGCGGTAGGGATCGCGCACCAGCGTGTCCATCAGGTCGAAGCAGACCACGCGGATCATGCGCCGAGTCTGCCGCGACGCGCCGGGGTCGGGCGGCGCAGCGCGTGCCCGCGTCGCACAGTGCGCCGCAGGGCCAGACGTCGCTGGTCTGGCACCATGGCCGGGGAGGTTCCACCTGTGATGACCCTGCACGGCACCGCCGTCACCCTGCGCCCTGCCACCGAGGATGACGCGGCGACGCTCGCAAGCGTCCTCGCGACCCCGGAGGTGGGCCAGTGGTGGGCGGGCTACGACGCCGAGCGCGTGCGCACCGAGCTCGTGCACGGACGCGACACCACCTGCTTCGCCGTCGAGCACGAGGGGCAGGTCATCGGCGCGATCCTCTACGTCGAGGAGCCCTCACCGGACCACCGGCACGCCAGCATGGACGTGTTCCTGCACCCGGCCTGGCACGGCAAGGGGCTGGGCACCGACGCGATCCGCACCCTGGCCCGTCACCTCGTCCACGACCGCGGCCACCACCGCCTGGCGATCGACCCGGCGGTCGACAACGAGCCTGCCATCCGAGCCTACGAGCGCGTGGGCTTCCGACGCGTCGGGGTGATGCGGGAGTACGAGCGCAACGCTGAGGGGCGCTGGCAGGACTGCCTGCTGATGGAGCTGCTGGGACGCGACCTCACCTAGCCGTGCCGCCGGCGGCCTCGTCGATGGGCTCGTCGGTGGTCTCGGCGTCCGCGCAGCGCCCGGCCACCGCGGCGACGAACCAGTCGAGCACCGCGCGGTCTTGGGCGTAGGTGCACCGCTGCCGCGCCTCGGGCACCGGCAGCCAGGCGAGCTCGTCGACCTCGGCGTTGGCGGTGAACGTCCCGTCGCTGGCCAGCAGCGCCCAGTAGCGCACCGTCTTGGGGCGCCCGCCGGCGCGGTAGCGCACCGTGCCGAGCTCGGGGCCCGGCGCGCCCCGCCACCCGGTCTCCTCGAGCGTCTCGCGCAGCGCCGCCTCGCGCTCGGACTCGCCGGCATCGAGCTTGCCCTTGGGCAGGCTCCAGTCGCCACGGCGGGGCCGATGGACCAGCGCCACGCGCAGCCCGTCGGGTGCGGCCGCCCACAAGACCGTGCCGGCCGCGCGGACCGTGCCGCTGCCGGGCGCGCCGCTCACGGCGCGCCCGGCGCGTCGCGGTCGGAGGCCACCGCAGCCAACCAGCGGTCGACCAGCCGGTGAGCCCGCGCCCGCGCCGCCGGCTGGGCCCGAGCGGTGTCAGCGACCAGCGCGGCGCGGTCGGTGCCCAGCGTGGCCAGCTCGTCGGCGTAGGCCTGCGCCCAGCTGGCGATCTCGTCAGGGCCGGCCTCGGGGTGGAACTGCACTCCGAGGCTTCGGCCGCGCACGAAGGCCTGCGGTCCGGCGTCGCTGCGCGCGATCTCCTTGGCCCCGGGCGGGGGCACCAGCACGTCGCGGTGGCACGCCAGCCACGGGCCGGGCTCGACCAGCTCGGGCACGTCCGAGTCGACCCTGACCCAGCCGATCTCGGGCCGGGCCGCGCGATGGACCTCGCCGTCCAGGGCGCGTGCCAGCGCCTGCGCCCCGAAGCACACGCCCAGGATCGGCACGTCGACGGCGTCGGCCTCGCACAGCAGCGCCAGCTCGCCCGCCAGGAACGGCACGGCGTCGTCCCACGCCGACTCGCGCGAGCCGAGGACCACCAGGGCATCGACCTGCGTGGGATCGCCCTGCGCGGCGTCCTCGGCCCATGCGACCACGACGTCCCAGCCGCGCTGGGACAACCGCTCCCCGACATGACCGGCCGGGGCGTCCTCCTGGTGCTGCACCACCAGCGCGCGAGGGCGCGCTCGCGTCATGGTCGACCTCCGGAGCGCGGGACGGCGACGGGATCGCCGACGACGATAGCCCTCGTCCTCGCTCGCCGGCCACACGCGGTGACCGAGGCGGCCCACGCGGGGGGACCATGGGGCAGTCGCACCCGATCAGACCCTGCGGTAGCGTGCGCCGTGGCGGCCGATCCGGCCATCGCGGCAGTCGGACGAGCAAGGAGGCGCCCGTGACGGAGTGGTCGACGATCAGGGTGGTCCTCCGCGGGCGTCCCGAGGCGCCGCTGTCCGAGCCGCCCGGTCGGCTGGTGCTGGTGCACGCCGAGCACACCCTCTGCGACGTGGCCGACACGCTGGACCCGGCGTTCGGCCGCTGGGATCTCGCCCCCGACCACCGGTTCACCGTCGATCGGAGGACGGCGAGCTCCGCCCCGACCGAGGCCGAGCACGACAGCGACGACGTCACCGTCGGCTCGCTGGGCCTGCGGCCCGGCGCGGAGTTCTCCTACACCTTCGACCTGGAGCTGCGCTGGGAGCACTGGTGCGAGGTCGACGAGGTGGACGTGGACCCCCACGAGGTCGCCGACGAGGAGCCCGACGACCCGGTGTGCCTCGACGGGTGGGGCAGCCTGCCCGACCAGTACGAGCGCGCCCACGAGGACGATCCTCTCCCCCACGAGAGCACCGACGACGACTGGGACGACACCGACTGGGAGGAGCGATCGGCGTCCTGGGAGGTCGTGGACCTCGCGCTCGCCCAGCGCCCGCGCGAGCCGGATGCCGACGCCGCCGCGGAGGCGGTGAGCGCCCTGCGCGCCGACCCCGACGCCTGGCCCCACCGGCTGCTGTGGGCCTCGGCGGCGCTCGTGCCCAACAACGCGCCCGATGACGCGGTGGCGTGCTGGACGACGCTGGCAGCGGGCCTGATCGACCCGCACGACGAGCCGGACCTGCCCGGCGACGCCGACGCGGCGGCGGCGCTGGCCGCGCTCGACGCCGCCGACTGGGCGGGCGCGGTCATCGAGCTGGTGCGCGAGGGAGTCGGCGCGAGCGCGGACCCGCCCCGCCTGCGCGAGCGCATCCTGGCCTGCCCCGAGATCGAGGGCGACGTCAGCACCGAGGACCTGGCGGTGATCGACCGCGGACTGCGCGTGGTGGTGCCGGCCTGGCGCGCCCTCGGGATCGTGGACGCCCAGCGTCACCTGACCCCGCTGGGCGCCTGGGGGCTGCCGGCCGCGCTCGCGCTCGCCTGGCGCGGCGCACCGCTGCCGACCAGCCCCTAGCGCGACCACGGACCCGGCCGTGGGCCCGGCCGCACCGACGGCTCGAGGTCCGAGCCGTGCGAGTGCGCCAGCTGCTCCTCGAGATCGTGGAGGTCCTGGCCGACCACCTCGGCCAGGGCGACCAGCAGCTCCCACGACGGGCGCTGCTTGCCGCCCAGCACCCGCGAGACGGTCTCGCGGCGCCAGCCCCGAGTGCCGCTGCGAGCGCGGCGCGCGAGCTCGGTGCGGGTCAGGCCCCGCGCCGCGGCCGCCCGGTTCACGCGCTGCACCGCCTCGCGCCGCAGCTCGGCCTCGGCGCGGGAGCCCGAGGCGAGCGCCGCACCTGCCGGGCCGCGCTCGCCAGGTGGAGCAGCGCTGCCCGGGGACCCGCCGGGGTCCTGCGCGGTCGCCGGCGGGGCTGACCCGACGCGGCGGCGCCCGGTGGCGCGGCGCTCGCTCGGCGGGGCGATCCTGCGGGCTGGCGCGTCGGGACGCCACGCGGACCCGCTGTCAGCGCGGGTCACCGACGAGACGGGCCACCGACGGCGACGCGGGTCGGACCGGTCAGCGGCGCTGGCCGAGCCCTCGGCTCGCGCACCGCGATGTGGGTCGAAGTCCGCGGGTGGTGGCAGCGGCGTGGCGCGCATGGCTGGCCTCCTGTCGTCGTGTGCTGGCACGATGCGACAGGGCGTTCGTCACCCATGACGACCCGGCCGTCGAACCGCGGTGTCCGCCGCGCCGCCGCCGTCCCGCAGCCCGCACCGTCAGGGAGCGCCTGCCATGCCCCGTCGCGACGCCGCAGCCCGGATCACCGTGGAGGGCCGCGAGGTCCAGGTCGATGCCGCCGACGTCCGCGACTGGCGCGGCCTCGAGCCCGGCGCGCCGCTGGACGCCGAGGACGTGCGGGCCTACGTCACCGCCCACCCCCGCGAGGCGGCGCAGCGCGCCCTGCCCCAGCGCCTCGCGCTCCTGCGCCGTCTGGCCGCCGGGCCTGCCACCCGCGTCGAGCTGCGGCGCGCGCTGCGCACGGTGGGCTGGGTGGGCGCCGCCGACCTGGACAACCGTCTGCGAGAGCTGTCGGGCAGCACCACGCGCACCGCGCCCGGCCTGCGGCCCCAGGTGGTGATCACCGCGGAGCAGGTGCGCCTCGCCGAGCCCTTCCCCGACCTGGACGCCGATGGCCACCGGGCGCTGGCCTTCGCCCGCGCGCTGCTGGTCGACACCCCCGACCCGATGGCCCAGCGCGCGGTCGCCGCCCTCGACGGGCTGCTGCCCGACCTCGCCCGACGCAGCGTCGACCCGACACCGGCGCCCTCACCAGCGCGGCTGCGCCTCGACGTGGCCCGCGAGCGCGCCGAGCCGGTGGAGGTGCGCTACCGGTCGGTCAACCGGAACCAGACCCACGATCTGCGGGTGGTGCCGCTGCGCTACGCCAGCGCCGGCGCGACGGTCAAGGCGCTGTGCGCGCCCGTCGACGCCGACGGCGAGCGTGCCCGCCAGGACGTGCAGCTGGCCCTGGAGCGCGTGCTGGAGGTGCGACCGCTGCCGGGCGTGGAGCCCTCGCAGGACGCGCGCACGCTCCAGCGCACCCGGATCGTGCTGGACGTCGACGCGGTGCTGCACGAGATCATGGCCGAGCGCGACCTGTTCGACGTGGCCGAGGCGACCGCGGTCGAGGTGGACCACGACGTCGTGCGCGTCACCGGCTGGTTCCCGGTGGCCCTGGCGTGGGACGTGATGGAGCAGCTGTGCGCCTGGGCCGGGGTCGCCCAGGCCCACGAGCCGCTATGGCTGGTGCGCGCGGTCGCCCAGCGTCTGCGCGCCGGGCTCGCGGTGGTCGAGACGGCCGCGCCCTTCCAGGTCGTCAAGCCGCAGGTCGGCGCGCAGCACGGCTCGCTGGCAGAAGCGCTGCACGGTGACGACGACGCGCCGGCGCAGGCACCGCGCAAGCTGTCCCCGCCGCCGCAGCGCCGCTGACAGGAGGCGCGGGGCGCGCGGTGCTAGGCGGCGGTGTCCGACAGCGCCCGCCCGCGGGAGGGGTGGCGCAGCTTGGACAGCGCCCGCGCCTCCAGCTGGCGGATGCGCTCGCGGGTGAGGCCGAAGTAGCGGCCGACGTCATCGAGGGTGCGGGCCTCGCCGTCCACCAGGCCGAAGCGCAGCTCGAGGATGGTGCGCTCGCGCTCGGGCAGCCCGGCGACCACGTCGAGCAGCTCCTGACGGGCCAGCCCCTTGGCCGCCATCTCCAGCGGATCGTCGGCGTTGCGGTCCTCGATGAAGTCGCCCAGCTCGGCGTCGCCGTCCTCGCCGACCGGCGTCTCCAGCGAGGTGGGGGTGCGAGCGTAGGTGAGCAGCTCCTCGACGGTCTCGGGCTCCTCGCCCAGCTCCCCGGCGAGCTCCTCGAGGTGGGGCTCGCGACCCAGCGACTCGGCGAGGTCGCGCTGCATCGACAGCGCACGCCGCACGCGCTCCATCATGTGCACCGGCAGGCGGATCGTGCGGCCCTTGTCGGCCACGCCACGCCCGACGGCCTGTCGGATCCACCAGGTGGCGTAGGTCGAGAACTTGTAGCCGCGGCGGTAGTCGAACTTCTCCACCGCGCGCAGCAGGCCGAGGTTGCCCTCCTGGATCAGGTCGAGCAGCGGCAGGCCCTGGCCCTGATAGCGCTTGGCGACGCTGACGACCAGCCGCAGGTTCGCCTGGACCAGCCGCTCCTTGGCGCGCTTGCCGTCCCGGTCGATCTGGTTGAGCTGGCGCCGGCGCTTGACGGGGAGCCGCTCGGTGGTGTCGAGCAGACGCTCGGCCTCGAGCCCGGCCTCGTAGCGCTTGGCGAGGTCGACCTCCTCCTCGGCGGTCAGCAGCGCGGTGCGCGCCATCTCACGGAGGTAGAGCTGCACGTGGTCGTGCAGCGGCATCTCCTCGGCCGACTGGCCCTGCTGCTGGCCCTGCGCCTGCGGGGCACGTGCTGTCTCGGCCACGGGGCCGTCACCCTCCCTCTGCGACGGTGCGCTTGCGGACATCGCATCGGCGTCGGCTGGCGGCGCTCGGACCGGGGCCGCGGCTGCGGCGCTGTCGGCTGCCGGACGCCCGTCGCGCCGGCCCCAGCGCAGGGCACGTCCGCCCTCGGACGCGACGCGTCCGGCGCGCGCACGACCTCGCCTCACCTGACAGCAGCAACGACCTTCACCGAGCGGGATCGGAGCTCGCTTGGCTACGCTCACTGTAGCGCCTCGCCCCGCGCAGCGGGTGCACCACCACACCGCCGGGGACCCCTGCGCCAAGGACCTCCGGGGGGCGGTGTGGCGTGCGCAGCGCCTGCGGCTTGTAGCCTGACGGCTGCACGCAGCCTCGCGCTCGGAGGCGTGGCCAGCGACAGGGAGCAGTCATGAGCGAGCCGACCGAGAGCACCGAGGAACCTGGCCACGGCGTGTTCGGCGCCTACCCGAAGCAGGGTGTGGGCGCGACCGCCAAGAACGTGGCCGAGGACGTGCGCGCCCTGGTGCAGGCCGAGGTCGCCCTGGCCAAGGCTGAGGTCATCAACGCGGTGCGCAGCAAGGCCGTCGGCGCGGCGATGTTCGCGGTCGCGGGTGTGCTGGGCCTGGTGGCGCTGCTGGCGCTGCTCCTCGCCGCCGGCTTCGCCCTGGCCGAGATCGGCGGCCTGCCCGGCTGGGCGTCCGCGCTGATCGTGGCCGGCGCCCTGCTGGTGCTCGCCGCGATCCTCGCGCTGGTCGGCCGAGCCAAGCTGAAGGCGCAGATCAGCACCGAAGTCACCAGAGCCAACGTCGAGAAGGACGTCGCGTGGGTCAAGGACCGACTGCCGAGCAAGCCATGAGCGGCCCGCCACAGCGGAGCGACCTGCAGGAGCACGTCGCCGAGGTCGAGCGTCGCCGCGAGCAGCTCGGCGCCGACCTGGAAGCGCTGACCAGCGAAGCACGCGCACAGATGGGCATGACCGTGGAGAAGCTGATCTGGAAGATCGCGGCGGGCGGTGCCGGCGCGGTCGCCGGCGCCATCACCAACTTCGGGCTGCGCAAGGGGTGGAAGGCGGTGCGCGGCGACGAGCCGCCCGCCGACCCCGCCTCCCCGAAGGTGGGCTGGGGCGACGCGCTGGTGTGGACGGCCACCACCGCGGTGGCCGTGGCCGTCGCGCGTCTGGTCGCCACCCGAGGGGCCATCGCCGGCTGGGAGCGGGCCACGGGCACGCCGCCCCCGGGTGTGGAGACCGGCCGCCGCCGCTAGCCCTCGGCCGGGGGAGCCCCGGCCGCGTCAGTGCTCGGCGCGGGGGGCTCGGCCGCGTCCGTGCCGGGCGGGGGGACCTCGGCCTCGTCAGTGCTGGGCAGATGCCCTGCCGCGGCGCGACGGCGCAGCCCCTCGGCGCGTGTGGCGGCGCCGCGGACCAGCGGCGCGAACGTCGTGGCCGCGTCGGCCGGCCCCTTCCAGCCCTCCGGGTCGCCGAGCAGCGCCAACGGCAGGCTGCCGGGATCCTCGCCCTCGAGGGCGGGGGCGTCAGCGACCGGGGCGAGCGCCTCGCGCTCCACCGGCGGCTCGGCTGGCTCCCACCAGCTCTCCGGCGCGAGGTCGTGGGCGGGCTCGTGGTCGGGCCGGTCGGCGCGACGGCGCCGTCCGAGGTCGGCCAGCAGCTGCTGGCGTCCGCGCCCGCGCAGCCGCAGCAGGGTGAACGCGTTGCCAGCGGCCTCCTCGGCCACCGCCTGCCACAGCGCGCCGACGTGACGGCACGGCTGCGGGCCGCCGCACGGGCAGCGCGGGTCGAGGGTGGTCACGGCCGCAGGGTCGGCGCCGGCAGCCTGCAGCGCGTCGGCGAGCTCGTCGGTCAGCCGGCCGGCGTGGACCGCGGCAAGGAACCGGGCCTGCCCGGCGATCAGGTCGACCGCCTGCTGCCATTGCGCGTCGGTCAGGGTGTCGACCAGCAGCTCGACGAAGTACGGGCTCGCGCCGGCGCCCTGGACGCTGCCCGACGCGCGCCCCGCGCGCACCGTCAGCCCACGCACATGGCTGGCGCGCTTGTCGGGGCGCGCCTCGGCGGGTGCGAGCTCGGCGAGCAGACGCTCGCGCCAGCGCTCCATCAGCCGGCCTCCTCGAGGGGGATGGCCTCGTCGTCGACGGGCTCGTGCGGCGCCGAGAGCCGCACGAGGTCAGCGAGGGTGTCGTCGTCGAGCTCGGTGAGCCACGCCTCGCCCTCGCCGACCACGCGGTCGGCGAGGTCGCGCTTGCGCTCCAGCAGGTTGGCCACGCGCTCCTCGACGGTCCCGGCGGTCACGAGCTTGTGCACCGCCACACGGCGCGTCTGGCCGATGCGGTGCGCCCGGTCGGTGGCCTGATCCTCCACCGCCGGGTTCCACCAGCGGTCGTAGTGGATCACCTGGGTGGCCGCGGTGAGGTTCAGGCCGGTGCCGCCCGCGCGCAGGCTGACCACCAGCACCGGCGGTCCTGACCCGTCAGCGCTCTGGAAGCCCGCGACCATGCGGTCCCGCGCGGTGGCGCTCACACCGCCGTGCAGCATCGGGACGTCCACGCCGAGGTCGGCGCCGAGCTGGCGCACCAGCAGCCGTCCCATCGCCACGAACTGGGTGAACACCAGGACCCGCTCGCCGGCGTCGACGGCGTCGGCCACCAGGTCGCGGGCGACTGCCAGCTTGCCGGATCGGCCCTCCAACGCACCCTGGGGATCGTCATCGTGGTGCGCCGGGTGGTTGCAGATCTGCTTGAGCTCGGTGAGCAGGGCGAGGACGCGTCCGCGCCGCTCCATCGTCGAGGCCTGCGCGAGCCCGTTGCCACCGATGACGCGGTCGACGGCCTCCTGGTAGCGCCCGGCCTGCTCGGCGGTCAGCCCGACGTGGACCTCGCGCTCGATCTTGTCGGGCAGGTCGGCGATGACCTCCGGGTCGTCCTTGCGGCGACGCAGCACGAAGGGCGCCACCAGCCGGCGCAGCCGCTCGGCGGCCTCGGCATCGCCGCGCCGCTCCACCGGCGCCACGTACTGCTGGCCAAAGCGCGTGCGGCTGCCCAGCAGCCCGGGGTTGGTGGTGTCCAGCAGCGTCCACAGCTCGGTGAGCCGGTTCTCCAGCGGCGTGCCGGTCAGGGCGATCGTCTGCCGCGCCGAGAGCCGCCGGACCGCTCTGGCGCCCGCCGTCGAGGGGTTCTTGACGTGCTGGGCCTCGTCCAGGGTGATCACGTCCCAGGAGACGGCGGTCAGCGGGTCGGCATCGCGGCGCAGCGTCCCATAGCTCGTGACCACCACACCGTGCACGCCCTCCAGGTCGCGGGCCCGCTCGGGGCCGTGGAAGCGGGTGACCGGCAGGTCGGGAGCGAACCGCTCGAGCTCTCGCACCCAGTTGCCCACCACCGAGGTGGGGCACACCACGAGGAACGGGCCGTGACCGCCCCGCGCCAGCAGGTGGCCGATGAGCTGGATGGTCTTGCCCAGCCCCATGTCGTCGGCCAGGACCGCACCGAAGCCGAGCAGCCCCATCGCGCCGAGCCAGGACACGCCCCGCTCCTGGTAGGGCCGCAGCGCCCCGCAGAAGCCGTCGGGCACGCCATCTGCGTCGCCCGCTTCGCCCGCGTCGCCTTCGGCGCCCTGGCCGTGCTCGGCCTGCGCGCCGTTGCGGCCGCCGCCGAGGGCGCGCGCGACCATCGCCGGGTCGTGGCGGGCCGCCTCCAGGCGATCCAGCAGCCCGGCGACGCCGCCCGAGGGCACCACGTCCACGGTCAGGGCGCCAGCACCCTCCGCCTCGGGGGCGACCAGGCCGGCCGGCACCGTGCCCGCCAGCGCCCAGCGCATGGCCTCGTCGATCGCCACGGAGCGGGTGGCCGGCAGCTCGGCCAGGCGCTGGCGCAGGTCGGGATCCAGGCGCACCCAGCGGCCGCGCCACGCCACCAGCGGCGCGTCGGTGGCGAGCAGCGCGTCGAGCTCGTCGTCGTCGAGCGTCTCGCCGTCGATGGCCACCTCGATGGTGGTGCCCACCGCGCCGTCGGCGTCGAGGACGTCGTCGACGGTCAGCTCGCCGTCACCCTCCGCCCCGGCGTCGCCGAGCCGCACCCGCAGCCGCGGACCCTCGACCAGCGTGTCGGGCAGGTCCAGCTCGACGTCGGTGGCCTCGAGCAGCGGGGCGACCTCGTCGATCAGGCGCCACGCATCGTCGCGGTCCAGCCGGCACCCCGAGGGGGTCGGCTCGGCAAGGGCGTTGTCCAGCGGCGGGAAGACCCTGCCGACCCGACCCAGGCCGGTCAGCAGCGCGTCGGCGTGCGCGGCCGCGTCCGGGTCCGTGCCGTCATCGGCGCGCGCCCAGACCGCGTCGGCGGACACCGCCTCGCCGGCGTCGGTCCGCAGGCCGAAGGCGAGCCACCACGGCTCCTCGGGGTCGTCGGGCGCCTCGAGGGCCAGGCGCAGGCGCGCGTGCGCGCTCGGACCGTGCCAGGACGCCACCCCGGCGACGAGCTCGTCGGCCTCGTCCTCCCGCAGCGGGACAGTGGGATCCTCGGGATCGGCGAGCGCCTCGCGCCACCGCTGGGTCCACGGCAGCAGCCGCGCCCGCGGACGGCCGCTGTCCGGCAGCGCCGCGGCGTCGCGGGCGGCCGCGTCGGCCAGCGCGTCCACCAGCCCCCGCGCCAGCGCGGTGGCGGTGTGCAGCCGCGGCGCCTCGGCGCTGCCCGCCGGGTGGGGCACGGCGCGCCCGGCGGGTGGCAGCCCCAGCGCCGCGCGCTCGAGTCGCCCCTCCGTGCCGGGGTCGGCGTCCAGCAGCGCCGTCCAGGCAGCCCGCACGGTGCCATGCCCGTCGCGGTGCAGGGTCGGAGCGATCTGGCCGCGCGCCACGAGCCCGAGCGCGAGGTCGGCGATCTGCGCCCAGGCGGTGACGCTGGCGGGCAGCGGCCGCCACACCGGCCAGCCGCGAGGCCGGTGGCCGCGCGCGAGGCGCGCCAGCGCGCCGGCTCCGGCCAGCAGGGGGATCACCGCCGCTGGACGTGCGGTGACCGCCACGCCATCGGCGTGCGGGGTGAGGAGGCGCTCATGCGCCACCGCGCGGACGGGGAGCTCGAGCCGACCGGCTGCGGCGCGGGACTGGTCCGCCTCGTCGGCCTCGGTGACGAGGAGCAGGCGACCCGCGGCGGGCAGGGTCGGTTCGGGCGCGAACATCAGGTCGGGCGTCAGCGGCACGGCTCTCGCACACAGCGATCGACGTCAGAAGCCATCCCACGCTATCGCCGCTGCGCGCCGATGGCCGTGGCGGGGGCGCTCGGCGTCACCGATCCGTGGTGTCGTCGCCCTCGAGCTCGGCGATGAGCTGGCGGATCGCGGTGGCGGGCACCTGCCCACCCTCGGCGGCGGCGAGCAGCTCGCGCAGGGTGCGCGCCAGCGCGATGCGCTCGGGCGACACGCGGCGCGGCGCGCGGCGCGCCGCGCGGGCCAGCGCGGTGGCATCCGCCGCGCCGCCGACCTCCTCGGGGCCCCGCTGCTGGCCGGCCGAGCGCTCGTCTGGTCGCCGGTCGCGCCGCGCCTCGGCCGGCCGGGCGTCGGGGCCGTCGGTGTCGTCAAGGGCGTGGGCGTCCTCGGCATCGAACAGGTCCGCCTGGGTTGGCGTGCCCGCAGCGGGCTGGTCGAACTCGCTGGGGGTGACCCCCGCCAGCGTGGCAGCCCACCAGCGCAGCCCCCGGTCCCAAGTCGCCCCCGGGGGATGGCGGTTGGGGACCCGGCCGCTGAAGGCGACCTCGGCGATGGTGTCGATCACGATGGCCCGCGTGAAGGCGTCGTCGTCGAAGCTGCGCTGCAGCTCCTCAAGGAACGCCGGGCCAGGCGGGGCGCCGGTGAGCCGGTCCGCGATGGCGCGGAGCACCGGCCGAGACCGCTGCAGCCAGCGCCAGGCGTGCGCGGGAGGGCGGGGGAAGCTGCGCCCCAGCAGCGGGTCGGAGCCAGCGCTCATCTGCCCGGCCCCGGGGCGGATCGCACGATCATGGTCGCAAGGCTCGCCGGCAGCGCGGGTGTGGTCAAGCACCTCCGGCGGGGCCGGGGCCGGTGGGCGCCGGCGAGCCACGCGCTCATGCCAGCACGCGTCGACGGAACCCCCACAGGCCGATGGCGGCGGTCAGCCCACCGCACAGCAGCAGGCCCGCGTAGATCGCTGCTGGCGGCATGCTCGGCAGCGACGTCAGCGCCATGCGGAAGCCCTCGGACAGGTAGACGAGCGGGTTGATCAGCACCGCCCACTGCAGCCAGGGGATGGCCTCCAGCTGCGTCCAGGGGAAGTAGGTGGCGCCGAGGAACGTGACCGGCAGGATGATCACGCTGAACATCATCGGCACTTGCTTGGGAGTGACCAGCGTGCCGAGCGCCAGCCCCAGCGACGCGCCGACGAACGGGGCGAGCAGCCCCACGGCGAGCAGGTGGCCCCAGCTGATGTCCAGGCTCACCGGCTCGGCGGGCACCAGCGCCACGATCGGGAACACCACGACGACGGCCACCAGGCCCTGCAGCGCTCCCGCCACGATCTTCTCGACGGCCACCGCCCACACCGGCAGCGGCGCCATGATGCGGTCCTCGATCTCGCGGGTGTAGCCGAAGTCATCGACCAGCGGCAGCGCGACCGACTGCACGCCCTTGATCAGCATCGTGATGGCGATGACACCGGGCACGAGGATGTCGGAGAACGACGCCTGCCCGTCGAAGGCACGCAGCTCCTGCCCGATGGTCGGGAACACGTAGGTGAACACGAACACCAGCATCAGCGGCTGGCTGACGGTGCGGATCAGGAACCGCCAGCGCTCGCGGGTGAGCACGCGGGCGTCGCGCAGCAGCAGCGCCCCGAAGGCCACGAGCGCGGGCCAGCGCACCGCTTCGGCGGGCCCGCGGGCGGGGGCAGCGGCGCGCGCGGGTGAGGGGGTCTCGGCGACAGCGGTCATTCGCGCAGCTCCCGACCGGTCAGGGACACGAAGACGGTCTCCAGGCTCGGCTCGGACACCGACAGGTCGCTGATGCCGGTGCCCGCTTCCTCGGCGGCGGTCACCAGCCGCGGCAGCAGCCCGCGCGCGCTGTCGGCGTGGCACTCGACCTGCCCGTCGCGGACCTCGGCCCAGCGCACGCCGGGCACCGCGGCCAGGACCCCGCGCAGGCGCGCGAGCTGATCCGGCGAGGGCGGCTCCACCTCCGAGCGCCCGGGGGCGGCCACGCGCACGATCGCCTCGGCATCCACGGTGCGCTTGAGCTCGGCGGGGCTGTCAGCGGCGAGCACGTGACCGTGGTCCATGATCGCCACGCGATCGCAGAGGTGGTCGGCCTCCTCCATGTAGTGGGTGGTCAGCAGGACGGTCTGGCCGTCCTCGTTGAGCTCGGACAGCAGCTCCCACAGGGCGATGCGGCTCTGCGGGTCGAGCCCCACGGTCGGCTCGTCGAGGAACAGCATCGCCGGCTCGTGCATGAGCGCCCGCGCGATCATGAGCCGCTGCGCCATCCCGCCGGAGAGCTCGTCGACGAGCACATCGCGCTTGTCGGTGAGGCGGAACTGCTCCAGCAGGGCCTCGGCGCGCTCGGCGGCCTGGCGTCGACCGTAGGCGAAGAAGCGCGCATGGTAGTGCAGGTTCTCGCGGACGCTGAGCGAGCGGTCGAGGGTGTTGGTCTGGGGCACCACGCCGATGACGCGCTTGGCGCGCGCCGGCTGGGCGACCACGTCGACGCCCGCCACGCGTGCGCGTCCCGCGGTCGGCTGCACGCGCGTGGTGAGCATGCCGATGATGGTGGTCTTGCCGGCCCCGTTGGGGCCCAGCAGCCCGAAGAACTCACCGGGCGCGACCGTGAGGTCCACCCCGTCGACGGCACGCAGCCCCGAGGGGAAGACCTTGGTGAGCGCCTCGGTGGCGATCATTGGGGCGGGCGCGCCGCCGTCGGCGGGATGGGCGGCGTCGCCGGCGGTGGCCGCGGCGGCCCCCGCGGGTGCGGGCGTGGTGGTCAACGCTCCTCCAGCGCTCGGTGCTGCTGCGACGGTCCGTGGCTGCTTCGGGTGATACCCGCCAGGCCGGGTGCTGACCCGATCCCACGGCCCGACGCGCGAGAACCGCGGCTGCGCGCGGGCGCGGCCGCGGCCGACGACGCGCATCGCGGGCACACTCCGGGCATGGGATGGGCCGAGGTCGGCGACGGCGTCTGGGTGCGACGCGGTGGCGCGTTCGACGTGACCAGCGCGGTGGTGACCGGGCAGGAGGCGGCCCTGCTGGTCGACACCGGCGCCGGACCGCAGGAGGCGGCCGCGCTGGGCGCAGCGCTCGCGGAGCTCGACGTGCCGCCCGTGGCCCACGTGGTCAACACCCACGCGCACGGCGACCACTGCTTCGGCAACGCCACTCTCGCCACGCGGGCGACGGTGTGGGGCCAGCGCGGCTGCGCTGCACAGCTCCGCGTCCGCGGCGAGCACCAGCGCGACCACCTGCTGGCGCTGCTGGAGGCGACGAGCCCTGCCGCAGCGGACGTGCGGGCCGCAGCGATCGCCCCGCCGACCGCGCTGGTCGACACCGAGACCACGATCGACCTGGGCGGCCGGACGGTGGTCCTGCGCCACCTCGGGCCCGGGCACACCGATCACGACCTGGTGGTGCACGTGCCCGACGCGGCGCTGGTCTGCGCCGGCGACCTCGTCGAGCAGGCCGGCCCGCCGACGTTCGACCACGCCCTGCCGCGGGCCTGGCCGGCGACGCTGGCCAGGCTGCTCGCGCTGGACCCCGAGGTGGTGGTGCCCGGTCACGGCGACCCGGTCGACGCCGCGTTCGTCAGCGCCCAGCGACAGGCGATCGCGCGCACCGTGGTGCTGGCCGAGCAGGTGGCCACCGGTCGCCTCTCGCAGGCGCGGGCTGTGGCCGCCGCCCCGCTGCCGGCGGCGACCGTGCGCGCGGTGACCGCCCGCCTCGGTGAGCTCGACGGGCCCTGATCGCCTGCGCGGCGTCGCGCCGGCGCGGGCACGATGGCCCCATGGACACTGCGCTCCTGTCGCTGGTGGCGGGCTCGGGCTGGGCCTCGGGGCTGCGGGTGTACCTGGTCGCCTTCGGCCTGGGCCTGTCGGGGCGCCTGGGATGGGTCGAGGGCGTGCCCGAGGTCCTGACCGGCCTGCCGATCCTGGTCGTGCTGGGGCTGCTGCTGGCTGCCGAGGAGCTCATCGACAAGGTCCCGGTGCTGGACAGCACGTGGGACACCGTGCACACGGTGGTGCGCCCGGTCGGCGCCGCCGCACTGGGCTGGCTGCTGACCGGTGAGCTCGACGCCGTGCTCCAGGCGACCTCGTCGGGCACGGCCGGGGGGCTGGCGCTGCTGTCGCACGCCAGCAAGGCGACGCTGCGCGGCGCGATCAACGCCAGCCCCGAGCCCGCCTCGAACGCGCTGGCGAGCCTCACCGAGGACGGGCTGGTGCTCGCGGTGCTGTGGCTGGCGGTCGCCCACCCGATCGTCGCGCTCGCGGTGGTGGCGCTGCTGCTCGCAGCGGGCGGGGCCGCCGCCGCGGTCGTGGTGCGGCGGCTGCGGCGCCGGCGAGGCCACCGGCGGGACGCGGTCCGCGAGCGTCGCTGACGCCCCCGCGGACCGCCCCGCTCACGCGTTGGTGACCGGCATCCGGGCGGGGCGGTGCGCCTCGTAGGTCGTGATGGCCTCGCGGTGCTGCAGCGTCAGCGCGATCGGGTCGAGCCCGTGGACCAGCATGTGCTTGGTGTGCTGGTCGATGTCGAAGTGGAACACCCCCGCCGCGCTCTCCACGCTCTGCTCGGGCAGGTCGATGCGCACCTGCGCGCTCGGGTCGTCGGTGGCCAGGCTGACCAGCGCCTCGACCTCGTCCTGGGCGAGCTCGACGGTCAGCAGCCCGTTCTTGGCGCAGTTGGTCTTGAAGATGTCGGCGAAGCTCGGCGCGATGATCGCGTCGAACCCGTACTGCTGCAGGCCCCAGGGGGCGTGCTCGCGGCTGGAGCCCGACCCGAAGTTCGGGCCGGTCACCAGGACGTTGCCCTGGGCGTAGCGCTCGTCGTTGAGCACGAAGTCGGGGTCGTCGCGCCAGTCGTCGAACACCACCTCACCGAAGCCGGTGCGCTCCACCTTCTTCAGGTGCTGCTTCGGCATGATCTGGTCGGTGTCGATGTCGGCGCGCCACAGCGGCACCATCAGGCCGCTGATGCGGGTCACCGGGTCCATCGGCTGCTCCTTGGGACGCGACGTGCGGTGGGTGCGGGCGCGGCGGCGCGCGAACGGTCGCCGCGCATCAGCGCACCGCCCGGGCATCGGCAGCGCGCGGGTCCTCGCGCACGTCGACGAAGCGCCCGTGCACCGCCGCGGCGGCTGCCATCTCCGGGCTGACGAGGTGGCTGCGCCCGCCCTTGCCCTGACGGCCCTCGAAGTTGCGGTTGCTGGTCGAGGCGCACCGCTCGCCGGGTGCCAGCACATCGGGGTTCATGCCCAGGCACATGGAGCAGCCCGCCTCGCGCCACTCGAAGCCGGCGGCCTTGAAGACCTCGTCGAGGCCCTCGGCCTCGGCCTGCGTCTTCACCAGCGTGGAGCCGGGGACGACCATCGCGCGCACCCCGTCGGCGACCGGGCGGTCGGCGACGATGGCGGCGGCGGCCCGCAGGTCCGACAGCCGCGCGTTGGTGCACGAGCCGAGGAACACCCGGTCCACGGTGAGGTCGGTGATCGCCTCGCCGCCCTCGAGGCCCATGTAGTCGAGCGCGCGGGTGGCCTGGTCGGGGTCGCGGGTCTCCTCGGGGTGGGGCACGCGACCGTTGACCGAGGTGCTCTGGGCCGGGGTGGTGCCCCAGGTGACGGTGGGCTCGAACGTGCTGGCGTCCAGGTGCACCACGTGATCGAACGTGGCGCCGGGATCGGTGTGCAGCTGGCGCCAGTCCTCCAGGGCGGCGTCCCAGTGCGCGCCCGAGGGGGCGTGCGGCCGCCCCTTCAGCCAGGCGAACGTCGTCTCGTCGGGTGCGATCATGCCGGCGCGGGCCCCGCCCTCGATCGACATGTTGCACACCGTCATGCGCCCCTCCATGGACAGCGACTCGACGGCCTCGCCGCGGTACTCGAGGACGTGACCGACGCCGCCCTCGACGCCGATCTCGTTGATGACGTTGAGGATCAGGTCCTTGGCGGTCACCCCGACGGGGAGCTGGCCGTCGACCTCGATGGCCATGGTCCGCGGCCGTGCCTGCCACAGCGTCTGCGTGGCCAGCACGTGCTCGACCTCGCTCGTGCCGATCCCGAAGGCGAGCGCCCCGAACGCCCCGTGGGTGGAGGTGTGGCTGTCGCCGCACACCACGGTCATGCCCGGCTGCGTGACGCCGAGCTCGGGGCCGATCATGTGCACGATCCCCTGGTTGGCCGAGCCGCGCGGGAGCAGCCGCACGCCGAACTCCTCGCAGTTGGCGCGCAGCGTGTCCATCTGCTTGGCGCTGAGCTGGTCCTCCACGGGCAGCGACGGATCGGTGGTCGGGACGTTGTGGTCCATCGTGGCAAGGGTCAGCTCCGGCCGGCGCAGCGGGCGCTCGGCCAGGCGCAGGCCGTCGAAGGCCTGCGGGCTGGTGACCTCGTGAACCAGGTGCAGGTCGATGTAGAGCAGGGCCGGGTCGCCGCCCTCCTCGGCGGTGACGAGGTGGCGGTCCCAGACCTTCTCGAACAGCGTGCGGGGTGTGCTCATGGCTGCAGATCCTCCCTGTCGGCCCGGCGCAGCGGGCGCGCGTGCGGCGGGGTGCCCGCGGGCCCGGTCACGGCGTCGCGCCGGTGGCCGCCGCGCGACGCCCGGTCACGCGGGTGGACTTGTTGAGCGCGTTGAGGAACGCGCGCGCGCTGGCCTCGACGATGTCGGTGGACACCCCGCGCCCGGTGACGCGCTGGTCGCCGACCTCGACCTGCACGGTGACACCGCCCAGCGCGTCGATGCCCGAGGTGACCGCGCTGACGTTGAAGCTGGTCAGGCGCCCGTCGATGCCCGTCGCGCGACGGATCGCGGCGCAGGCGGCGTCGACCATCCCGTCGCCGACCTCGGACTGGGTGACCTCCGAGCCGTCGTCGGTGCGCCGCACCCGCACGGTGGCGCGCGGCTGCTCGTCGGTGCCGCCGGCGACCTCGATGCCCGCGATCTCGTAGAGCTCGGCCTCGGCGGTGGCGACCTCGTCGGCGACGATCGCCTCGAGGTCGGCGTCGCTGATCTCCACCTTGCGGTCGGCGAGCTCCTTGAAGCGCAGGAAGGCGCGCTTGACCTCGGCCTCGTCGAGGTCGTAGCCGAGGCGCTCGAGCTCCAGGACGAAGGCGTGGCGCCCGGAGTGCTTGCCCAGCACGATCTGGCTGCCGGCGACGCCGACGTCCTCGGGGCGCATGATCTCGTAGGTGAGGCGGTCGGCGAGCACCCCGTGCTGGTGGATGCCCGACTCGTGGGCGAAGGCGTTGCGCCCGACCACGGCCTTGTTGTACTGGATCGGATAGCCGGTCAGGTCCGACACCATCCGCGCGGTGCGCATGATCTCCGGGGTCGCGACCCGAGTGGTGGCGCCCACCAGGTCCTGGCGGGTGCGCAGCGCCATGACGATCTCCTCGAGCGCGCAGTTGCCGGCGCGCTCGCCGATGCCGTTGACCGCGACCTCCACCTGTCGCGCCCCGTTGCGGACGGCCTCCAGGGAGTTGGCCACGGCCAGGCCGAGATCGTCGTGGCAGTGGACGCTCACGTCGGCGCGGTCGCCGACGCGGCCGACGATCTCGCCGATCAGCGCCCCGAAGTCGTGCGGGATCGCGTAGCCGACCGTGTCGGGGATGTTGACCACGGTGGCGCCGGCATCGACGGCCGCCTCGACCACGCGCAGCAGGAAGTCGTGCTCGGTGCGGGTGGCGTCCTGGGGGCTGAACTCCACGTCGTCGACGTAGCCCCGCGCCTGACGCACGCCCTCGACGGCCTGGTTGACGATCTCGTCCTCGGAGGCGTCGTGCAGCATGGCGGTGCGGTGGATCTCCGAGGTGGACAGGAAGACGTGGATGCGCGGGTGGTGCGCGGGCGCGACCGCCTCGGCGGCGCGGGCGATGTCACCGGCGCTGCAGCGGGCCAGCGCCGCGACGGTCGGGGCGCCCTCGGCGGTCCCCACGCCCGCGGCGATCTCCCGCACCGCCTCGAAGTCGCCCTCGCTGGTGATCGGGAAGCCGCCCTCGATCACGTCTACGCCGAGGCGCGCCAGCTGCTCGGCGATCTCGACCTTCTCCTTGCGGTCCAGCGAGATGCCGGGCGCCTGCTCACCGTCGCGCAGGGTGGTGTCGAAGATCGCGACATGGGGCATGGCGCGATCGCCGTCGTGGTCAGGGTTTGCTGGGCTGCTCATGGTGCTCCTCCTGGGCTCCGCGTGGGGCTTGACCGCACCCGCCAGCGAGGCTCCGCGGGGGGCTGGGTGCGGTCACGCGGCGCCACCCCGCGGCGTCAAAGGAGCAGGAGGAGGCCCAGCGCGAGGGCTGCGATGATGACCGCGCGGCCGCGCACGCCGCCGATCTGGCGGCGCGGGGTCGGGTGGTGCTGCGATGCGGTCATCGACCACAGTTGTAGGTCGCCGGGGGCTTCGCGTCAACCAGCCCGCCGAAGTTCTGCCGGACGTCGCCGGCGCAAGCCCCGTCGCGCCGCGCGGCGCCGCGTCGTGCCGCGCGGCGAGCTGGCGGGCTCACGGATCGTTGGAGGGGCTCGGGTAGTCGAGCTGGTCCAGCGGCATGACGACCGCGGAGGCGATGTTGAGCACGTTGGCCATGATCCGCCCGCAGTGGCGGTAGGTCAGCGCGCTGGCCACCGGCTGGGGCACCGCCATCTCCTCGCGCAGCAGCTGATCGATCTGCTCGCGGTAGTGCGCCTGCACCTCGCGCGCCTCGACGATCAGGGCCTCGGCGGCGTCGTGGTCGGCATCCCGCAGCGCCTCGCCCGCCCCGGTGATGGCGGGCAGGATCCGGCCGCGGAGCGCGTGCAGGTCGTCGCGCAGCGGACCGGGTGGCGGGGGGCCGACGCGCTCGGCGATGTTGAAGATGCCCCGCGACAGGTCGCCGATGCGCTCGGCGTCCTTGCCGATGCTCATGTACATCAGCGACGCGGCGAGCTCCTGGGCGCCGTGCGTGCTCGCGTGCACGATGACGCGGCGGCGGATCTCGCGCTCCGCCTCGTCGGTGCGCTCCTCGGTGGCGTGGAGCTGCTCGGCGACCTCGTGGGGCGCCGCCCCACCGAGCCGGGCCTGCATCGCCAGATCGAACACCTGCCGCCCATCGCGCAGCATCTCCATGAACAGGCGCTCGACCTCGGCCAGACCATCGCGTGGGCCTCGCAACCACCGGAACATCTCAGGGCTCCTCTCGCCACGCCGTCATCGTAGGACCAGGATCAGCACGAGCGGCAGGATGTAGAACGCGGCCACGATGTAGACCAGCACCAGCGCCCGGTGATCGGCCGCGTGGTCACCGATCCGACGCGCGAGGCGCAGCGGCACCCGGCGCAGCTGGGGGATCCCGTAGAGCAGCAGCACGCCGGCGACGTTGAACGTCAGGTGGACCAGGGCGATCTGCAGACCGGCGATCTGGTCCACGGCCAGCGAGGCCAGCAGCGCGGTCACCGTCGTGCCGAGGTTGGCGCCCAGGGTGATCGGATAGGCGTTGTCCAGGCGCAGCACGCCGGCGGCGATCATCGGCACCAGCAGCGCCGTGGCGATGCTCGAGGACTGCACGGCCACGGTCAGGGCGGCGCCCACGACGATCCCCAGCGAGCCCGCCCGAGCGAGCACGGCGTTCAGGGAGCGCTCGGCGGTGCCGGCCATGACCTTGCGCATGGTCTTGGTGATGCCGACCAGACCGCCGGCGATGCCGACGATCGCCAGCGCTAGCAGCGCGATGGCACCCCCGAGCTCCCCCAGCGCACCTACCAGCGCGCCCTCCA
Source organism: Nitriliruptoria bacterium (assembly GCA_003553565.1). Lineage (GTDB taxonomy): Bacteria > Actinomycetota > Nitriliruptoria > Euzebyales > Egibacteraceae > PUKE01. The sequence continues at coordinate 21,557 of PWER01000004.1, forward strand.
GCTGGTCGCTGACGCCTGCGACGAGCCGGCGCAGGGGGCTGGCGAACTCGCCGGTCTCCACATCCCCCACGAGGGCGCTGAGGGCGATCGCCGTGCGCGACAGCGCCCCGGTGAGCAGCTCGACCGGCAGCAGGACCAGCACCGAGAGCACGTTGAAGACGTCGTGCATCGTCGCGCCCGCGATGACCCGCCGGAACTCCTCGACGCGGCGGATGCTGCCGATGGAGGCGAGCGTGTTGGTGATCGTGGTGCCCACGTTGGCGCCCATGATCACCGGCACCGCGTCGCCGAGCCCGATGGCGCCGGCGCCCACGAGCCCCACCACGGTGGCGGTCGTCACCGACGACGACTGCGCCAGGACGGTGGCCAGCACCCCCACCGACACGCCGACCACCGGGTTGTCGATGCCGCGGAACAGCGCGTCCACGGCGTCCTCGCCCAGCCCGGCCAGGCCCACCCCGAGCAGGTCGACCGCGAGCAGGAACACGTACAGCAGGGCCAGCATCGTGAGGAGTCGCCCCACACGCACGGCTGGCCCGGGCAGGCGTCGTTCCAGAGGTCGCATCGGCTCGCGGCTCGTGGGGACCGGACGCGCCGGACGGCGCGGGCGCGGGCGCGATCGCCCTCGAGCGAGCCCGCGACCGGGTCGAGGCTGCCGGTCGCGGGCTCGCCACGCAACTCAACCGGCCCTGCCCACCTGCACCACAGGTCCCGCTTCCCCGACGGAGCGCGCCGCCGACGCCGTGCCGCGCGGGTCGCGGGGGCGACGCCGTCGCGCGCCGCTGCCTGGCGACACCGCGTCGTAACAGCCTCGGCCTATGCTGACCCCATGGAGCTGATGATCCGCGCCCTGCTCCCCGACGCACCGGGGTCGCTGGCGCGCCTGGCTGGCGCGCTCGGCGAGGCCGGCGCCGACATCCAGGCGGTCGAGGTGATCGAGGTGATCGACGGTCGCGCCCTCGACGACCTCGTGGTGGCAGTGGGCGGCGCCGAGCACGCTCGGCGCGTGCTCGCCGCGCTGGCCGACCTGCCCGACGTCGAGGTGGTGCGCTCGGGCCCCTCGCGCGGTGACCCGGCGGATGCGATCACGCGGGTGGCCGTCGGGCTGGAGGCCCTGCTCACCGGATCCTCGGCTGCCGAGGACGGCATCGCCACGCTGGTCGGCGGGATCCTGCGCGCCGACCGCGCCGAGATCGTCGACGACCCGCCGCGCGAGCGCGCGCACCGCCTGGTGCTGCCCTGCCCCGAGGGGTGGCTGGTGCTCCAGCGCGACCATGACTTCACCGACACCGAGCGCCAGCGGGCGCTGGCGCTGACGCGCACCGCCTCCTGGGCGGCGGTGGCCGCCGACCCCTCGCTGGCCGGCGCGGCCCCCGAGCGCCGCCTGCCGGACGCGCAGCCCGGGAGCTGCGGCTAGATCCCGACCACGAGATCCTTCCGGCTAGACCCCGACGATCAGGACCGCGAGCAGCGCCCACGTGCTAGCCGAGCTCGCAACGCCCGCCGCGGCGGCGCGGACCCTGGGCCACTGATGGGCGGTGATGGCCGCCACGACCGCCAGCGCCAGCACCGGCAACCAGCCGGGCCACAGCCCGATGACGACGACGTGGGTGATCGCGGCGGCGAGCATGAACACCACGAACGCGCGCGGGCTCGGGCCAAGGCCCGGCCGTGGCCCGGGCCCGGGCCCGGATCCCTGCGGGTCGGATGGCACGAGCATCGCAGGCCTCGCAGGTCGGCTGCCGATGACACCGGTCGCCGCGGGGGTCCCGCTCCGTCGCCAGTGACGCGGGCGCAGGGCCCGACGCAGCGTGCGCGCAGGATGACACACCTGCGCACCATCCGCTGACCGCACGCCGCGGCGCACCGGGTCACGGCCGAGGCCGCGCTCGAGGACGGCCGCGCCAGCGACTCGACTCGCTGGCGCCACGGGTCACGCCGCTCGCGGCAGGGCATGATGGCGGCCATGACCACCGCACTGCTGCTCATCGGCCACGGCACGCGCAACCCCGACGCCATCGACGAGATCGCGGCGCTGTGCGATCTGGTGCGCGAGCGCCTCGATGTGCCCGTCGGCTACAGCTGGGTGGAGCACGACCTCGCTCCCCCGTCGCCGGTGGAGGCCGCCAAGGCGCTGGTCGGCGAGGGCGCCGACGCGCTGGTGACCCTCCCGTTCCTGGCCTTCGCGGCGGGGCACACCAAGACCGATGTGCCCGAGGAGCTCGACCCGGTGCGCGAGGAGCTGCCAGAGCTGCCGCTGCACCACGGCACGGTGCTGGGCCTGCATCCCCGTCTGGTGGACCTCGCACGCCGCCGCCTCACCGACGCCCGGGAGCGCGCCGGCCTGTCCGGTGAGGTCCCCGCCGACGAGGCGCTGCTGGTGACCGGACCGGGCTCGTCGGACCCCGACGCCAACGGGGAGCTCGCCAAGGCCGCGCGGTTCCTCGCCGAGACCAGCGGCCACCGCTGGGCCGAGATCGCCTACGCCGGGGTCACCTGGCCCAAGGCCGATGAGGCCGCGCGCCGCCTGCACGGCGCCGGGTTCGCCACCGTGACGCGCTTCTCGTGGTCGCTGCTGGCCGGCGTCCTCGAGCAGCGCGTCGACGGCATGATCGACGGCGTGCGCGAGGAGACCGGCCTGGCGGTGGTCGACGCGGGCCGCTTCGGCCCCGAGCCCGAGGTGGCCGACGCCGTGGCCGACCGCTACCACGAGGCGCTGCACGGCAAGGCCCTGTCGAACTGCGACCTGTGCCAGTTCCGCCTGCCGCTGCCCGGGCGCGAGGGTCGCGCCGGGCTGCCCAGCGCCGGGGGCACCGGCGAGCGGGTGCGCGCCGACGCCGCCGCCATCCAGGCCGAGCGCGCCGACGATCCCAACTACCTGAACTGGAAGAAGGCCTAGCGCCCCGCTCGTGGCGCGAGCGGGGCCGCGCGCCACGCACCGCCCGTCACGGTCACCGTGAGCCAACCATGCGCGCGCTGACGTCCCGCCCGGTGCTCGCGGCCCTCGTCGCCGCGCTGATCGCGCGGACCGCGGTCAACGGCGGGTTCCGGGTCGTCTACCCGTTCCTGCCCGAGATCGCGCGCGGGCTGGGCGTCAGCCTGACCGTGATGGGCCTGCTGCTCGCCCTGCGCGCGCTGGTCGCGCTGGGAGCGCCGCTCGTGCCGCGCCTCATCGAGCGCATCGGCCACCGGCGCACCATGCTGCTGGCCCTGGTCACCAGTGTGCTCGGCGCGACGCTGATGCTGGCGGCCGGCGGTGTCGAGGGCGTCGGCGTGGGCTCCACCCCCTTCCTGCTGGTGACGGCATCGCTGGTGGTCATGGGCGCCGCGAAGCCGCTGTACGACCTGCCGATGCAGGGCTGGTTCGGCGCCCGCGTGGCCCATGAGCGGCGCGGCCGCGTGCTGGGGGCGACCGAGCTGACCTGGGGGCTGGGACTGGTGCTGGCGTTCCCGGCGGGGCTGCTCGTGGCCGGCGTGGGCTGGCCGGCGATGATGGGCCCGCCGCTGCTGCTGGCCCTGGGAGGGATCGCGGCGGTCCTGTGGCTGCTGCCCGGGGACGCGCCCCGCACGCCCGCGCGACCCACGCCGGGGCGCATGCGTGCGGTGCTGCGCCGTCCGCTGGTGGCCCTGGTGGTGGTCACAGCGCTGTTCCGCTTCGCCGCCGAGCTGCTGTTCGTGGTCTACGGGCGGTGGTTGGAGGTCGACTTCGGCCTGGCCGTGGCCGCGATCGGGGCGTTCACGCTGGTGGTCGTCGTCGCAGAGCTCGCCGGGGAGGGCGCCGTCACCGCGTTCGCCGACCGGATCGGCCTGCGCCGCAGCGTGCTGCTGGGGCTGCTGGGCTCGGCGGTGGCCTACGCCGGCCTGGGGCTGGTCGGCGACTCGCTGCTCGGCGCGGTCGTGGCGGTGGTGGGCTGGTTCCTGCTGTTCGAGGCGACCATCACCGCGGCGATCCCCCTGGCGGTGGCCCTGGGCGGCGAGGTGCGCGAGCGGCTGCTGTCGCTGCTGGCTGCCGCGGGGGTGCTGTCGGCGGTGGTCGCCGCGCCGCTGGGGCCGGTGCTGTTCGCGCTCGGCGGGATCGCGCTGTGCGGGCTGGTGGCCGCCGGCAGCGTGCTGCTGGCCGCGGGGATCCTCGCCCGCGAGGTGCCCGCCACCGCCTGACGACGACCACGCGACCCCCCAAGGGCCGACCCCGACCGGCTGACCCCGCCGGATCGCGCGCGGCGTGCGGAGCGGGTCAGTAGCCCGCGTCGGGGTCGACCATGCCGAGCAGCGGCTCGCCGGCGGCGTAGCGCCGGACGTTCTCGGTGATCCGGCCGCCGAGCAGCGGCTTGGCCATGTCCTCGGTGTTGGCGGTGTGAGGCGTGACGAGGCAGTTGGGCAGATCCCACAGCGGATGGCCGTCGGGCAGCGGCTCGGGGTCGGTCACATCCAGCGCCGCGCCGCCGATCACATCCCCGCGCAGGGCGGTGACGAGGTCGGCGGTGACGACCTGCGCGCCCCGCCCGACGTTGACGAGCCAGGCATGGGGCTCCATCAGCTCGAGCTCCACCTCACCGATGAGCTGCTCGGTCTCGGGGGTGAGCGCGAGGGCCAGGAACACCACATCAGCGCCGCGCAGCGCCTCGTAGCGCTGCTCGTAGGGCAGCACCCGGTCGGCCCCCTCGATCGGCGCGTCGCCGCGCCGCACCACGGTGATGTGGCAGCCGAACGGCTGCAGCAGTGCGATCAGCGAGCGCGCGATCCCCCCGCCCCCGAAGATGGTCGTCGCCCCGCCCATCAGGCTGATGCCCGCCTGGTCGCCCCACGACCGCGCCCGCGCGAAGCGGGCGAGCTCACGCAGGCCGGCGAGCGCGAGCGCCAGGGCGTGCTCGGCCACGGGGTCGGCGTACACGCCCTTGCCGCACGTCCACCGCCGGTCGTGGTCGAGCACGCCGGCGGCGGCGTACTCCTCCACGCCAGCCCACGGCAGCTGCACCCACGACAGGTGCTGGTGCTGGTCGAGCAGGCGGCGCAGCTGGGCCGGCCCGTCGCGCCCCTCGTCAGGGCCCGCCGCGGTCCACACCAGCGCCTCGGCCTTCTCGGGGGGCACGATCTCCGCGCCCGCGTCCAGCACCGCCTGGCGCAACCAGTCACGGACCCCGGAGGGCTCCACCGCCACCCGCACCGACGTCTGGCTCATCGGGCTCGCTCCTGTTCCACCGGGTCCTCGTGCTCGCCTGCAGGGCGCGCACGCCTGCAGGCGGGTCGGCCCGGCACGTCGCTCACGCCTGCGTGCCGGAGGAGATCGTGGGCTGAGCCAGGCCAGGAGGCAAGTCGACCGCGAGGCCGGCGCGCCCATCGACGCTGGCACGCAGCCGCTCGACGACGTCGTCGGGGACGGGCGAGTCGACGGTGAGGGCGATCAGCGCCTCCCCGCCCTGCTCCTGGCGCCCGACCTGGGCCGAGGCGATGTTGACGCCCGACTCCCCGAGGATCTGGCCGATCCGCCCCATCATCCCGGGCCGGTCGGCGTAGCGCAGCAAGAGCATGTGGGGCCGCAGCTCCATCTCGATGGGGAAGCCCCACACCTCGATGAGGCGCGGGCGGTCCGTGCGGCCCACCAGCGTGCCGGCCACCTCCGCCTCGCCGGCGGTCAGGCGCACCACCGACACGTAGTCGCGCGACTCCGAGGAGGTGATGGTGCGCACCCGCAGTCCGCGCTCCTCGGCCAGCATCGGCGCGTTGACGAAGGTCACGGGCTCGCTGACCACACCGGTCAGCAGCCCCTTGAGGGCGCCGAGCGTCAGCGCCTGGGTGTCCTCGTCGGCCACCCTCCCGACGTACTCGATCGTGACCTCGCCGGCCTGGCCGCTGTGCAGCGCCCCGAGCAGCTGCCCCAGCGCCTCCGACAGCGGCATGAACGGCTTGACGGCCTCGGGAACCGTCGCGCCGACCTGGAGGTTGACCGCCGTGGGCACCATCTCCCCGGCCAGGGCCTGGTTGACGGCCTCGGCGACCATCACCCCAGCCTTGTCCTGGGCCTCGGTGGTGGAAGCGCCCAGGTGGGGGGTGACCACGATGTTGTCGAGCGCGAACAGCGGCGACTGCTGGATCGGCTCCTCGGGGAACACGTCCAGCCCCGCACCGGCGATCCAGCCCTCGTCCAGCGCCCGGTGCAGCGCCTCCTCATCGACGATCCCCCCGCGCGCGGTGTTGACCACCAGCCCGGTGGGCTTCAGCGACCGCAGCTGCTGCTCTCCCACGATCCCCAGCGTGTCGGCGGTCTTGGGCAGGTGGACCGAGAGGACGTCGGCGCGCTGGCACAGCTCGTCGATGCTGCCCACGAGCTCGACCCCGATGCGGCTGGCTCGCTCGACGGCCACGAACGGGTCGTAGGCGATCAGGCGCATGCCGAACGCCGACAGGCGCTGGGCGACCAGCACCCCCACCCGTCCGAGGCCCAGCACGCCCAGCGTCTTGCCGTGGAGCTCCAAGCCCTCGAACTCCTTGCGGCGCCACTCCCCGCGGCGCAGGCTCGCGTCGGCCCGCGGCACGGCCCGGGCGAGGGACAGCAGCAGCGCCACGGTGTGCTCGGCAGCGCTGATCACGTTCGACTGCGGGGCGTTGCACACCACGACGCCGTGCGCCGTGGCCGCGTCGACGTCGACGTTGTCCAGCCCGATGCCGGCGCGGCCGATGACCTTCAGCGACTCCCCAGCGGCGATGACCTCGGCGTCCAGCCGGGTGCCCGAGCGCACCACCACGGCGTCGTACTGCCCGACCACCGACAGCAGCGCCTCGCGGTCGAGGTCGGTGCGCACATGCACGTCGTGATGCTCGGCGAGGGCGTCGATCCCCGCATCCGACAGCGGATCTGCGATCAGGACTCTCACAGCGGATGACCTTCCTCCGAGGGGTGCGGGTGGCCGCACACTCTACGCTGGCGCTGGCGCGCCCCGGCGCCGGCTGCGACGCTCACGCCTCGTCGTGGCGCAGCCACGGCATCTGGGCGCGCAGCTCGCGCCCGACCTCCTCGATGGGATGCTCGGCCTGGCGCCGGCGCATCGCGTTGAACGCCGGGCGGTTGGCCTGGTTCTCGAGGATCCAGTCGCGGGCGAAGCGCCCGTCCTGGATCTCGGCGAGCACCTCGCGCATGCGCGCCCGCACGCTCTCGTCGACCACCCGCTCGCCCGAGCGGTAGTCGCCGTACTCGGCGGTGTCGGAGATGGAGTAGCGCATGTACTCGAGCCCGCCCTCGTAGAGCAGGTCGACGATGAGCTTGAGCTCGTGCATGCACTCGAAGTAGGCGACCTCGGGCTGATAGCCGGCCTCGACGAGGGTCTCGAACCCCTTCTGCACCAGGCTCGCCGTGCCGCCGCACAGCACGGCCTGCTCACCGAACAGGTCGGTCTCGGTCTCCTCGGCGAACGTGGTCTCCAGCACTCCCGCGCGCGTGCCGCCCAGGCCCTTGGCGTAGGCCAGGGTGCGCGCGCGGGCCTCGCCGGTGGCGTCCTGCTCCACGGCGAACAGCGCCGGGACGCCGGTGTGCTCGGTGTAGGTGCGGCGCACCAGATGGCCAGGGCCCTTCGGCGCGACCATCACCACGTCCACCGAGGCCGGCGGCGTGATCTGCCCGTAGTGGATGTTGAACCCGTGGCTGAACACCAGGGTGGAGCCCGGGCGCAGCGCGGGGGCGACCTCGGCCTCGTAGATCCGGGGCTGCAGCGTGTCGGGCAGGAGCATCACGACCAGGTCGCCGCGCGCGACCGCCTCGGCGGTGGGCAGCACCGTCAGGCCGGCTGCCTCGGCCTTCGCGGCGCTGCGCGAGCCCGGGTACAGCCCGACCACCACATCCACGCCGGAGTCGGCCAGGTTGCGGGCGTGGGCGTGGCCCTGGGAGCCGTAGCCCAGCACCGCCACCGTGCGCCCGGACAGGACGTCGAGGCTTGCGTCGTCGTCGTAGAGCATGTCGACCATCGGGGCTCCTCGCAGCTCGGGGGAGGGCCGCCGGGAGCCGTCCCGGCGGCATCGGTGAGCAGGCTAGGCCAGATGCGGCCCCGGCGCTCCACACGCCGGGTGCGCCGGCGCCGGGGTCGCGCGGCGGCGCGCGACCCCGCCGGCCGCACGGCTGCCCGCGACCCCGCCGCTCGGGTCGAGCCGCGGGTCAGGCCGAGCGCTCGAGGCGCAGCGCGCGTCCCTCGCTGACCGAGCGGGCGCCGCGCCCGAGGCCGATGCGCCCCGAGCGCACCAGCTCGCGGATCCCGTAGGGGCTCAGCAGGCGGATGATCGCCTCGATCTTGTCGGCCGAGCCAGTGGCCTCGAGGGTGAGGGCGTCGCTGTCGACATCGACCACCGACGCGCGGAACACCTGCACCACGTCCATGATCTCGCCGCGGTTGCTGCCGTCGGCAGCGACCTTGATGAGCGCCAGCTCGCGCTCGACCGACCCGCCGTCCCCGTCGAGCTCGACGATCTTGAGCACGTGCACCAGCTTGTTGAGCTGCTTGGTGACCTGCTCGAGCGATTGGGTCTCGGAGTCGACCACGATGGTCATGCGCGACAGGCCGGGCACCTCGGTGGTGCCCACGGCCAGCGAGTCGATGTTGAACCCGCGCCGGGCGAACAGGCCGGCCACGCGGGTCAGCACACCCGGCTTGTCTTCGACGAGGACGGACAGCGTGGTCGTGTTCACCGTGAGCTCCCTGAGGTCGTGGGGACGTGCGTCGCGCTGGCGCCGCGACCGAGCCGCGGTCGGAGGGTCGTCACACGACATCACCCTCCCGCATCGACTCCGGCAGCTCGCCGTCGGGGTTGTCGGGTGCCGTGGCCCTGGCGTCCCACTCCGCAGCCGACTCGATGATGTCGTCGTTGCTGGCGCCCGCGGGGACCATCGGGAACACGTTCTCGGTCTGATCGACGCGGAAGTCGATGATGACCGGGCGGTCGGTCACCGACAGCGCCTTGTCCAGGGTGGCCTCCACGTCCTCGGGCGCGTCGCAGCGCAGGCCCTCGCACCCGAAGGCGTCGGCGAGCTTGACGAAGTCGGGGCAGTCGAAGGTCAGGTCGATCTGGCTGAACCGGTTGTCGTAGAACAGGTTCTGCCACTGGCGGACCATGCCCAGCGCGCCGTTGTTGATGATGCAGAACACCACCGGGATGTTCTCCAGGCGCGCGGTGGCCAGCTCCTGCTGGGTCATCTGGAAGCTGCCGTCGCCGTCGACGGCGAGCACCGTGGCGTCGGGCCGGCCGACCTTGGCGCCGATGGCTGCGGGCACGCAGAAGCCCATCGTCCCCAGACCACCGGAGTTGATCCAGCTGCGGGGCTCGTCGTAGGCGATGTGCTGGCTGGCCCACATCTGGTGCTGGCCCACACCGGTGACGACGATGTCGCCGACGCGCTTGCGGCGCCCGATCGCGTCGATAACCGTCTGGGGCTTCAGCGGCCCCTCGGGCTGCTGATCGTTGCGCAGGGGGTGCTCGGCCTGCCAGGTGCGCAGCGTCTCCCACCACGGCGTGAGGTCCGGCGCCGCGGTGCGCTCCAGCTGGGACTCGAGGGCCTCGAGGATCTGGGCGGTCACCGTCTTCGCGTCACCGACGATCGGCACGTCGGCGTGGCGGTTCTTGCCGATCTCGGCCGGGTCGACGTCGACGTGGATGACCTCGGCGTCGGGCGCGAACGCGTCGAGGCGCCCGGTGACGCGGTCGTCGAAGCGCGCGCCGAGCGCGATCAGCAGATCCGAGCGCTGCATCGCCGTCACCGCGGCCCAGTGCCCGTGCATCCCCGGCATGCCCAGCGCCAGCGGGTGGCTGTCGGGGAACACGCCCCGCGCCATCAGCGTGGTGACCACCGGCAGGTCGAGGCGCTCGGCGAGCGCGGCGACCTCCGCCTGCGCGCCGGCCTTGATGGTGCCGCCTCCCGCGTAGATGACCGGCCGCTTGCTCGCCAGGATCGACGAGGCCGCCTCGCGCACCATCTTCCCGTGGCCACGCACGGTCGGCTTGTAGCCGGGAAGGTGCACGCGCTCGGGCCACTCGAAGGTGGACAGCACCGCGTTGAGCACGTCCTTGGGGAAGTCCAGCAGGACCGGTCCGGGACGCCCCGTCGAGGCGATGTGGAAGGCCTCGGCGATCGCCGCAGGGATCCGGTCGGGATCGGTGACCATCTCGTTGTGCTTGGTGATCGGCAGGGTGATGCCCGTCAGATCGGCCTCCTGGAAGGCGTCCCCGCCGACTGCGGCCCGCGGCACCTGACCGGTGATGGCCACCATCGGGATCGAGTCCATCATCGCATCGGCCAGCGGCGTGACGAGGTTGGTCCCGCCCGGACCCGAGGTGGCCACCGCCACGCCGACGCGACCGGTCGCGTGCGCGTAGCCCTCGGCCATGTGGCCGGCGCCCTGCTCGTGGCGCGCCAGGACGTGGCGCACCGGCGAGTCGATGATCGGGTCGTACGCCGGGAGGATCGCCCCGCCGGGGTGCCCGAACACCACGTCGACGCCGGCGTGCTCGAGCGACTTGATGACCGCCTGTGCGCCCGTGATCTCCATGCTGGCTGCGCTCCTGTCGGGTGTGGGGGTCCGCTGGTCAGTGCTGCGGCAACGAAAAAACCTCCGAGCCGAGGGCCGGAGGTTCACCGAGTCTGTGGTCGCGCGTGCGCGTCAGACCCGGCGCCGGCCGAGGCCTACGAGCACGATGAGGAGCAGCGCGTGGCGGGTGACGCCCATCGTGCGCTCCTTCGCGTCGGCCTCGGTCGTGGGTCTGCCGCGGTTACACAACCGCTGGCGCCAGTGTGCGTCGTCGCGACCCTCCCGTCAACTGCGGATCCAGATCGGTCGCCTCGTACGACCTGCCAGATCGGTCGCCTCGTACGACCTGCCAGATCGCTCGCCTCGTACCGTCAGACGCCCGGGCCACCTTGCGGCGCGCGCCACGGCGGTCACACTGCACCCTCACACCGCACGCACCGCGGGGTGGTCGGTCTCCCGCCCCCACCGCCCCGACCGGTGCCGGACGGGCCGGTGGCTCGAGCACCCCCACTCGGCCCACCGGCCCGTCCTTCCCAGCCGTCAGCGCACCAGCCCGTGGCGCATCGCCGTGACGACCGCCTGCACACGGTCCTGTGCCTGCAGCTTGCCGTACAGCCGGGTCAGATGGGTCTTCACGGTCTCCTCGCCGAGGCCCAGCGCCGCAGCGATCTGGCGGCTGGAGCCTCCGCGCGCCAGCTCCTCGAGCACCTGCTGCTCGCGGCGGGACAGCGGCTCGATGCCTGCCTGCCGCGTCAGCGGCCCCACGCGATCCAGGAACGGACGGGTGACATCGGGGTGCAGGAAGCCCTTGCCGACAGCGACGGCCCGGACCGCGTCGACGAGCTCCTCGCGCCGCACGTTCTTGGGCAGGAACCCGCTGACCCCCGCGGCCACGGCGCGGCTGACGGTCTCGTCGTCGGTGTACATCGTCACGGCCACGGTGCGGGTGGGCAGCTCCTGCTCGGCGATCTCGCGGATGACGGTGAGGCCGTCACGGCCCAGCAGGTTGATGTCGACCAGCGCGACGTCGGGCTGCTCGCGCAGCACGACGTCGAAGGCCTCCTCGCCGGACTCGGCGATAGCGACGACCTCCATGTCGGGCTCGAACGACAGCATCGTGGCGATCCCGTCGGCGACCACCCGGTGGTCCTCGGCGATGACGATCCGAGTCACTTCGCCGCCCTGCCCGTGAGCCGCCTCGCCGCGCTGGGCGCCCGTCATGCCGGTCGCTCGCTCATCGCGGCACCTCCACCACGGTCCGGGTCCCGGCCTCGGGGCGGCTCTCGACCAGGAACCGGCCGCGGGCGAGCTCGATGCGCTGGCGCAGCAGCTCCAGCCCGTCGCGCTCATGGCCGTCGTCGCCGCCGTTGAAGCCGTCGAAGCCGCAGCCGTTGTCCTCGATCTCCATGCGCAGCTCGGCCTCGCCCACGGTCAGGCGCACCACCGCCTCGTCGGCCGCGGCGTGCTCGGCGATGTTGGCCAGGCAGCTCTGCGTGGCCTCCCACAGCAGGATCTCGACGGGGAACGGCAGTGGCGGCAGCGGGTCGGGCGCCTCGAGCCGGCCACGCACGCCCTCCTGCACCTGCAGCTCCTCGAGGGCGCCAGCCAGCCGCTCGCGCAGCGCTCCCGGGACGATGGCGTGCCGCCGGATCTCGGAGAGCACCGCGCGCAGCTGCGCCACCGTGTCCTGGATCGTGTCGCGGAGCGTGGCCGCCAGCACCGCAGCCTGCTGGTGGTCGCCGGTCTCCAGGGCGGAGCGCGCGTTGTCCGCGGCCATCTGCGCCCCGCTCAACATCGGCATGACCTCGTCGTGCAGCGCCAGGCCGAGGCGCGAGCGCTCCTGGACCCCTTCCTCGAGGATGCGCCCGGCCAGGTCGGCGCGGGCGCGCTGCACCTCGGCGAGCTCGCGCTCCAGGCGCTGGCGCAGGATGGTGGCGCCGAGGCCGCCCGCGATCGACTGGGCCACGGTCTCCGCGGCGTCGTCGAGGTCCCCGGGCAGGCGCACCACCGCCGGCGGCGCCTCGGGCACGGGCACCAGGCGCAGGCCGACCGCGGGCTGGGAGGGCGGCTCGAGCAACGCGTCGACGTCCGCGCGACCCAGCGCGCGCCGCAGGGAGCGCGTGGCGACCTCGGCGGCAGCCTCCTCGGTCCGCGCGGTGAGCAGCTCCCGCCCAGCGAGATGGAGCGCCTCGAGCTCGCGGACGCGACGGTCGAGCTGTTGGGCCCGCTCGGAGGCCTCCTGGGCGGAGTGCAGGGCGCTCCAGCCCAGCAGCAACGGCAGCGCCAGCAGGGCCAGCGCCAGCAGCCCGAGCACCTCGTAGGCGGCCACCACGATCATCGCCAGCAGCGCCGCCAGCGCGACATCGCGCGCGACGAGGGCCCCGCGGGCGGAGCCAGCGGACCAGGCAGCGCGCGCGACCCGGCCGTGCCCCCCGTGCCACGCCATCGCGGTCAGCACCCGCAGCCCCAGGTCGAGGCCGAGGAAGGCCGCCATCGCCACGGCGGTCAGCAGCACCACCTCGGTGTCCTCGCGCAGGCCGAGCCCGGCGGCCAGATCGGCGGCCACGGCCGCGCCGGCAGCGCTGGCTCCCACACGCACCCGCCTGAGGACCTCGGCCAGCGCCCCGACCCGGGAGGTCGGGCGGTGCCAGGATCCGGTTCCGAGTGCGCCGATCAGCGCCGCGACACCGGGGGCGAACACCAGGGTCGCAGCCACCACGACCGGCGAGGCCAGCGACACCACGAGGCGGTCGTGCAGCAGCCGGGTCGAGAGCACGCTGGCCGTGAGCGCGGCCAGGACCCAGGCGAGGTGCTCCGCCGGGGCGACCAGCAGCTGCTCCCTCGCCGCAGCGGCCGCAGCCAGCACCACCGCGACCTGGGCCAGCGCGAGGAGCCCGAAGAGCACGCACCGACGGATCCGCGGGTCCAGCTCAGCGCGGGGCGGCTCCTCGCCAGCAGGGGGCGCGTCGCGCGGCGCAGCCGCCGGCGGCGGCTGGGGCTGCGAGGTGCCCACGTCGGTGCTCATAGGCCCGGCAGCATCCCCGCCGGCTCACCGGCCCTCTCACTCGGCCGAGCGCGCACGAGAGCGGCTCGGCCAGCACACATCGGCGGCATCGGCACCTCCCGCGGGGGCGTGGGCACGGCCCGGAAGGATCATTGTCCGTACGGGCATCCGGTACGATACCCCACGAGGTGCCGCTGATCGCCGCCGTCTGTGACATGTGGCGGCCGATCAGGGACCTACGGCTGCCAGACCGTCAGCGCCAGCCCTGGACCTGCACGCAGACCTTGCGCGGGCGCGACTGGTCGAGCTCGATGAACATGATCCGCTGCCACTGGCCGAGCTCCATGGCGCCGCCCGAGACCGGCACGCTCTCCGAGGCCGCCCCCATCAGCATGTGCTTGATGTGGCTGTGGCCGTTGATCGGCTCGTCCTCTGCCGGGCCGGCCAGGGTCTCCGGGTCGCGGATCTCGAAGTCGTCGTGGCGGTAGTAGGCGCCTTCGGGGACCAGGCTCTTCATGAACAGGCGCAGATCCTCGAGGAAGCACGTCTCCTTCTCGTTGATCCGCACCGCGCAGGTCGTGTGGCGGCTGAACACCGTGAGCGTGCCCTCGCGGATGCCGCTGTCGGCGACCAGCGCGGCGCAGGCGTCGGTCACGTCCACGACGTCGAACAGCCGCTCGGTGACCAGGCCGAGCGTGCGCCGCGCCATGACCGGCTGGAGGTCGGCGAGCTCCACCACCTCGTCCTCGACGTGGTGCAGCGCGGTCGACGCCGCGCCGTCGGCGACGGGGCCGCCGTTGGTGTGGGGCCTGCCGTGGCCGTTGCCGTTGGTGGCGGCGGCGCCGAGCCCGTGCGGGGCTGCGCCGTTGGACGAGGCGCCCATGTCGTGCGCAGAGCGTGAGTGCGGAGACGGCTGGGGCACGCTGCTGTCCTTCGCTCGCTTACTCGGTGTGGGACGCGGCTGCGGGTGCCACCCGCGGGGAGACGGTCGCCGCTTGGGGTGTCCGTCGCTTGAACGTCCATGCTGGCACGTCGCCGCACGTCGGGCCACACGAGGGCGCGACCAGCTCGCGAAGCGTGATCGCCAGGCGGCGCCCGCGTGGCACGGCAGCGCGCCGCTGGAAGACCTGCCAGTCGTGACGCTCGAGGTCGTCGAGGATGCCGGCGTAGAGGCGGTGGGCGATGCGGATGCTGGTGCGCGAGCGCGGCGGCAGCAGCGCCCAGCCGCGCTCCGCGCGCCGGTAGAGCACCCGGGTGCGGGCGGCCTCGAAAGCGAGCAGGCGGCGCATCCGAGGACCCACGCGGCGGGCGTGGAAGTCCCACTCGGAGACGCCGAAGCGCTCGAGGTCCTCGAGCGGCAGGTAGATCCGCCCGCGGTCCCAGTCCTCGGCGACGTCACGGAGGAAGTTGGTGAGCTGGAAGGCCAGCCCGAGGTCCATGGCCGGCTGGCGGGCCGCCGCGGCGTCGGCGCGCAGCACCGGCAGCATCATCGTGCCGATCACCGCCGCCGACCCGTGCATGTAGGCCACGAGGTCGGCGTAGGTCGGATAGCGGGTGACCGTGAGGTCCATGGCCATGGACCGCAGGAACGCGCGCACGTCCTCATGGGCGATGCCCAGCACGTCGACGGTGTGGGCCATCGCCCGCAGCACCGGGTCCTCGGGTGCGCGGCCGAAGGCCAGGGCGTCCAGGAACTCCGCGCTCCACGACTCCAGCGCGGCGCGCCGCTGCGCGGGGTCCCAGTCCAGGGCCAGGTGGTCGACGAGGTCGTCGGCGTAGCGGGCGAAGCCGTACAGCGCCCAGACGTGCGGTCGCCGCTCGGCCGGTAGGAACCGGGTCGCGTGATAGTAGGTGCGACCGTGCGCGGCGTGGAGTCGCCGGCAGGCCTCGTAGCAGTCCTCGAGGGTGCGCGCGCGACCCTCGAGGGCATCGGCCACGAGCTCCGGGGAGGGCGGGGGGTGCGCATAGCCCCCCGCGGTGGTGGCCCCGCCGGCGAGCTGCTCGACGCTCATGCGCCCCCGGGCCGGGTGGCGCCCAACTGGTCGGCGACGCGCTCGGCGGCGAGCTTGCCGGAGTAGAGCACCATCGGCACGCCCACCCCGGGGGTGGTGCCCGATCCCACGAAGACCACGCCGTCGACCTTCGGGGCGACGTTGCGGGGGCGGAACGGGCCCGTCTGGAACAGGTGGTGGCTGGCTGCGAACGGCGTGCCCGCCGCCATGCCCTGCCGCTCCCAGTCGCGCGGGGTGACCGCCCACGCCTCCTGGGTCGCGGCGCGCACCGGCCCGTACCCGGCGGCCTCCATCCGGTCGATGGCCTGCTCGATCTCGCGTGGCGCGTGGGCGTCCCAGTCGAGCTCGCGCCCCGCCGGACCCTCCAGGTTGGGAGCCGGCACCAGCACGTAGCCCACGGCACCGCCCGCGGGGGCGAGGTCGGGCTCCCCCAGCGTCGACACCGTCAGGAACCAGGAGGGGTCGCGCTGCAGCCTGCCGCCCAGCAGGTCGTCGAAGCTGGCCTTGTAGTCCTCGGCGAAGTGGATGTTGTGATGCTCCGCGCCCTCGGGGTGGCGGTCGAGGCCGAGGTGGACCACCACGCACGAGGGGGAGTAGGTCAGCTTGCGCACCCGCCGCGGCGTGGCCTCCTCGGGCAGCAGGTCGCGGTAGGCGATCGGCAGGTCGGGGTTGAGCACGACGGCGTCAGCGGGGATGTGCTCGCCCCCGGCGGTGACCACGCCGCGCGCCCGGCCCTCGCGCACGTCGACGCGCTCCACCGGGGTGGACAGGCGCACGTCGACGCCGGCGCGTCGCGCGAGGTCGGCCAGCGCGGTGCTGACCGCGTGGATGCCCCCGTCGACGCTGTACACGCCGCGCACCGAGTCCATGTAGGCGATGACCGCGTAGATGCCCAGGGCCTCGTAGGGGCTCATGCCGGCGTACATCGCCTGGAAGGTGAACAGGCGCCGCAGCCGCCAGTCGGTGAGGTGGCTGGCCACCAGCGGGTAGAGGCGCCGCAGGCCACCGAGGCGGGCGAGCTTGAGCAGCGGCCCGGGCTTGGCCATGTCGAGCACGCTGTCGAAGTTCGCGTCGATGAAGTCGGGCAGCTCGGTGTCGTAGAGCTCGCGCAGGTGACGGGTGAAGGCCACGAAGCGGTCGGCCTCCTCGGCGCCGATGATCGCGCGCACCTCGTCGGTCATCTGCTCGACAGTGCCGCGCACCGACAGCTCGCTGCCGTCGTGGAACACCGCGCGGTAGGCCGGGTCGAGGCGGTGCATGGTGAGGTGGTCGCTCATGTCCTCGCCGGCAGCGGCGAACACGTCGGCGACCAGCTCCGGCATGGTCATGATCTGCGGGCCGGTGTCGAACTGGAAGCCGCCGCGCTCGACGCGGCCGGCCCGCCCTCCGGGCTGGTCCTCGCGCTCCACCAGCGTCACGTCGGCGCCGTCGGCGGCCAGGCGCACCGCTGCGGACAGGCCGCCGAGGCCGGCGCCGACCACGACGACGCGACGGCCGCCGGTGGGGGCCCCGGCCGGGCCGGTGGGCGCGTGGGTGCTCGTCATGTCGATCCTCCTCGGCAGGCGTGCGACGGCGATGGCTGCTCGCGGGCTCTAGCGGTCCCGGCACACCGCGCGCTCGGCGAGCGCGGCGAGCGCGGTGCGTGCGGGCTCGGAGACCGAGGCGACTGCGGCGTGGGCGCGCTCGCGGCGCTGCTGCACCAGCTGCTCGACGGCGTCCCGCGCACCCGAGTCGGCGATGATGCGGCGCAGCTCGGCGGCACCCTCCTCGTCGAGGTCGGGATCGCCGAGGCCTGCCGCGAGCCGGTCGCGGTCGCGGGGGTCAGCCTGCTCGAGCGCGCGCAGGACCAGCAGCGTGCGCTTGCCCTCACGCAGGTCGTCGGCGACGCCCTTGCCGGTGACGTCGGGGTCGCCGAACACCCCGAGCAGGTCGTCGCGCAGCTGGAAGGCGACGCCGACGGCGTCGCCGTAGGCCTCCAGCGCCGCATCGAGGCCCTCGTGCGAGCCCGCCAGCGCCGCACCCAGCTGCAGCGGGCGCGTGACCGTGTAGCGCCCGGACTTCAGCAGCGCCACGCGCAGGGCGTCGTCCTGGTCGGCCGCGGGCAGATCGGCCAGGCGCAGGTCGAGGTACTGCCCCGCCATGACCTCGACCCGCAGGTCGGAGAACACGCGCCGGGCGCGATCCAGGGCCGCGGCATCCATCGGCGCCTCGTCCAGCAGCCGGTCGGCCCACACGAACAGCAGGTCGCCGGCGAGCACCGCGCCCCCGATGCCGAACCAGTCCCGGTCGCCTTCGAGGGCCTCGGCGTCGTGCTGTCCGGCGAGGGCTCGGTGGACGGTGGGCCGGCCGCGCCGCTCGTCGCCGCGGTCCATGACGTCGTCGTGGACCAGCGCGAAGGCGTGGAGCAGCTCCACGCCCGCCGCCACGTGCCACACGCCCTCGTCGTGGTCCGCGCCGGCGGCGCGGTGTCCCCAGTACACGAAGGCCGGGCGCAGGCGCTTGCCGGACGCCACGAAGGCGGCGAGCTCGTCGCCGAGCGGGCCCAGTGCGGGATCCAGCGCCCGCAGCTCGGCGACCCGCGCGGGCACGAACGCGGCGAGCAGGGCATCGATGGCGCTGCCGACGCCGCCCAGCGGGTCATCGGTGGCGGGCTCGGCCCGCAGCCGCGCTGGGTCGGGGGCCTCGGTGAGGGTGGGACTTCGTGTCATCGACGCGTCGACGCCTTCGCCTGTCACCGGTGGAGGGCCCGCCCGCGCAGATCGCGTGCCGACCGCAGGGTCACGACGGCGCCACGGTACCGCTCGCGGCCACGGGCGCGTCGACGCGGGCAACGGCGGCGCACCCGCCGTGGCGCGCCGCGTCAGCGGCGCACCCGCCGTGGCGCGCCGCCATCAGCCCGAGAGCCGGGAGCGCAGCAGCTCGTTGACCAGCTGCGGGTTGGCCTTGCCCTGGGTGGCCTTCATGACCGCGCCGACCAGGGCGCCGATCGCCTTGTCGTTGCCGTCGCGGACCTTCTGGGCCGCGTCGGGCTGCTCGGCGATGACCTGGTCGACGACCGCCTCCAACGCGCCCGTGTCGCTGATCTGCTCCAGGCCGCGGTCGCTGGCGACCCGCCGCGGGCTGCCCTCGCCGGCCAGCGTGCCCTCGAGGACCTCGCGGGCGAGCTTCTTGGACAGGGTGCCCTCGGCGACCAGCGCGATGAGCTCGGCGAGGTCAGCCCCGGCCAGCGGCACCTCGGCCGGCTCCAGGCCCCGCTCACCGGCCCAGCCGGCCACCTCGTTGGTGAGCCAGTTCGCCGCCTCGACCGGGTCGGCGCCCTCGCCCAGCGCGGCGTCGAGCACCGGCGTCAGGCCGGCGGCGACGATCGTGCGGGCGGCCTCGGCCGGCACCCCGAGCTCGGCGAGGCGGGTGCGCGTGGCCGCCGGCAGCTCGGGCAGGTCGGCGGCGAGCTGGTCGATCCAGGTCTGGTCGGGCTCGAGCGGGACGAGGTCGGGGTCGGGGAAGTAGCGGTAGTCCTCGGTGGCCTCCTTGGTGCGCAGCAGCTGGGTGCGGCCGGCGTCCTCGTCCCAGTGGCGTGTCTGCTGCTGGACCGCCTCGCCCGCCGTGATCAGCGCGACCTGGCGCTCGGCCTCGTGCTCGATGGCGCGGCCGAGGCTGCGCAGGCTGTTGAGGTTCTTGATCTCGCAGCGGGTGCCCGGCTCGCCGCCGCGCGGGCGGACGCTGACGTTGGCGTCGCAGCGCATCGCCCCCTCCTCGAGGCGCGCGTCGCTGATGCCCAGCGCCAGCACGATCGCGCGCAGCTCGGCGAGGTAGGCCCGCGCCTCCTCCGCCGAGCGCAGGTCGGGCTCGGAGACGATCTCCAGCAGCGGGATGCCCGCGCGGTTGTAGTCGACCAGCGAGTGGTCGGCGCCGTGGATGCGCCCCGAGCCACCCACGTGGAGGCTCTTGCCGGTGTCCTCCTCCATGTGCACCCGCGTGATGCCCACGCGCTTGCTGCCGCCCTGCCCGTCGGGGACCTCCAGCACGCCGCCGGAGCACAGCGGCACGTCGTACTGGGAGATCTGATAGTTCTTGGGCATGTCGGGATAGAAGTAGTTCTTGCGGTGGAACTGGCTGGTCGGCGCGATCTCGGAGCCGAGGGCGAGGCCCAGGCGGATCGCGCTCTCGACGGCGCCGCGGTTGGCCACCGGCAGGCTGCCGGGCTGGCCCAGGCACACCGGGCACACGCGGGTGTTGGGCGCGCCGCCGAAGTCGGTGGGGCAGGCGCAGAACATCTTGGTGCGCGTGGACAGCTCGACGTGGACCTCGAGGCCGACGACGAGCTCCCAGTCGGTGGCGGTGGCAGCGCTCATCCCCTGCTCCTGTTCGTGCCGTGCCGAGGGCTCACCCGGTGGCGCCGACGGCCTGCGCGCCCCGGGGCGTCAGGTCGAGTCCGAGGTCGACCTCCAGCGCCCGGGCGGCGCGCAGCAGCGTGGCCTCGCCCAGCAGCGGGCCCATCAGCTGCAGCCCGATCGGTAGGCCGCCGGCGTCGGTGCCCACCGGCAGCGACAGCGCCGGCGTGCCCGCCAGGCTGGCCGGCACCGCGTAGACGTCGTTGAGGTACATCGCCAGGGGGTCGTCGGTCTTGTCGCCGAGCGGGAACGCGGTGGTCGGCGCGGTGGGCCCGACCAGCACGTCGCAGCTGGCGAAGGCCGCCTCGAAGTCGCGGGCGATCAGCGTGCGCACCCGCTGCGCCTGGGCGTAGTAGGCGTCGAAGTAGCCCGCCGACAGCGCGAACGTGCCGATCATGATGCGGCGCTTGACCTCGGCGCCGAAGCCGGCGTCGCGGGTGGCGGCCATCATCGCCTCGGTGGTGGGCCCGTCCACGCGCAGCCCGTAGCGCACGCCGTCGTAGCGGGCGAGGTTGCTGGAGGCCTCGCTGGGGTTGATGAGGTAGTAGGCGGGCAGGCCGTAGGGCGCGTGGGGCAGCGAGACGTCCACCACCTCGGCGCCGAGGTCGGTGAGGCGGTCCACGGCCTGCTGGCAGGCCTCGCGCACCTGCGGGTCGAGGCCCTCGCCCTCCATGAACTCGCGGACCACCCCTACCCGCAGGCCGGCGGCGCCGACGTCGAGCTGCGCCTGCGGATCGTCCAGCGGCTTGCGGATCGAGGTCGAGTCGCGCGGGTCGGGGCGGGCGATGGCCGACAGCAGCAGCGCCGCGTCGGGCACCGAGCGCGCGAACGGACCGACCTGGTCCAGCGACGAGGCGAACGCGATCAGCCCGAAGCGGCTCACCCGGCCGTAGGTCGGCTTGACCCCGACGGTGCCGGTCAGCGTCGCCGGCTGGCGGATGGAGCCGCCGGTGTCGGTGCCGATGCCCAGTGGTGCGTGCTGTGCTGCCACCGCCGCAGCAGAGCCGCCCGAGGACCCCCCGGGCACCCGCGAGAGGTCCCAGGGGTTGCGCGTGGGCCAGAAGGCCGAGTTCTCGCAGGACGAGCCCATCGCGAACTCGTCGAGGTTGGTCTTGCCGACCACCACGGCGTCGGCCTCGCGCAGCAGCTCCACCACGGTGGCGTCGTAGGGCGGCTCGTAGCCCTCGAGCATCCGGGAGGCGCACGTGGTGGGCACGCCGCGGGTGGCGAGGATGTCCTTCAGCGCCAGCGGCACGCCGGCCAGCGCGCCGACGGGCTCCCCGGCGGCGCGACGCCGGTCGATGTCGTCGGCGTGAGCGCGCGCCTGATCAGCGGTGACCCGCAGGAAGGCCCCCACGTCGCTGTCGGTGGCCGCGATCCGGGCGAGGTGGTCGTCGACGATCTCGCGCGCGGTGACCTCGGCGGCGTCCTGGCGTGCCAGCAGCTCGTGGGCCGACAGCTGGTGCAGCGCGGTCACGGGCGCTCCTCCCCGGTGCTGGTCCAGGCCCCGTCGTCGGCGGGTGCAGGCCCGGCGGCGCTCTCGTCGCCGACGATGCGGGGCACGCGGAACCGGCCGTCCTCCGCGGCCGGGGCGGGCGCGAGGGCCTCGTCGGGGGCCAGCCCGTCGACGGGCTCGTCGTCGCGGAGCACGTTGGCCGGGCGCGCCGGATGGGTCATCGGCGGCACGTCCTGCGTGGCGACCTCGCCGACCTGCTCGGCGTAGTCGAGGATCTCGGCGAGCTGGGTGCGGAAGGCGGCGACCTCCTCGTCGCTCAGCGCGAGCCGCGCCAGCCGCGCGACATGGCGGACCTGCTGTTCGCTCAACGCCACGGGGGGTGCTCCTGTGCGCGGGTGCCTGCCGGACGCGGTCACGCTAGCGCGCGGCGGCCGCGACGTGCCAGCAGCCCGGCACCGGTTCACCCCTCGTCGGCCGGGGCAGCGGCTGGGCCGTCGGTGGCGCCCTCGGGCAGCGCGCCGGTGGCCAGCAGCGCGGCGAAGCCGTCCTCGTCGACGACGGGCACGCCGAGCTCGCGGGCCTTGTCGGCCTTGCTGCCCGGGCTGTCGCCGACCACGACCACGCTGGTGCTCTTCGAGACGCTGCTGGTCACCTTGCCGCCACGGTCGACCACGGCCTGCTTGGCCTCGTCGCGGGTGGAGCCCTCGAGGCTGCCGGTGATCACCACCGTCCACCCCTCGAGGGTCCGCTCGGCCGTGCCGGCGCCAAGATCGGTGTCGGTGCGCACGCCGGCCGCGACGAGGCGGTCGACCTGCTCGGCGGTGCGCGGGTTGTCGAAGAACTGGCGCACCGCCTGGGCGATGACCGGTCCGACGCCGTCGACGGCGCCGATCTCCTCCTCGCTGGCCTGCCGCAGGGTGTCGAGGTCCCCGAAGTGCCGGGCCAGCAGCCCAGCGACCGTGCCGCCCACATGCGGGATGCCCAGGGCGAACAGCAGCCGCTCCAGCGGCTGCTCCTTGGAGGCCTCGATGGCAGCGAGCAGGTTGTCGGTCTTCTTCTCGCCCCACCCCTCGAGCGCCAGCAGCGCGTCGCGGTCGAGGTGGTACACGTCGGCGAACTGTCCGACCATGCCGAGGTCGAGCAGCAGCCGCGCGGTCTCGGAGCCGAACCCGTCGATGTCCATCGCCCCGCGTGAGGCGAAGTGCTCGAGCGCCTCGAGCTTGCGGCTGGGGCAGTCGAGGTTGGTGCAGTAGCTCGCGGCCTCGCCCTCGAGCCGCTCGATCGGCGAGGCGCAGAACGGGCACTCGGTGGGGAACCGCCAGGGTCCGGCCTCCGCGACCTCGGGCGGGCGCTTGCTGGTGACCGCCCCGACGACCTCGGGGATGACGTCGCCGGCCTTGCGCGCGATCACCACGTCGCCCGGGCGCACGTCCTTCAGCGCCACCTGGTCCTCGTTGTGCAGCGTGGCGGTGGACACCGTCGAGCCGGACACGAGCACCGGCTCGAGCACGGCATAGGGGTTGGCCTTGCCGGTGCGGCCGATGTTGACCGCGATGTCGCGCAGCCGCGTCTCCCGCTCCTCGGGCGGGTACTTCACGGCGATCGCCCAGCGCGGGGCCGCCGACGTCGCCCCGAGCTGGCGCTGCTGGGCGAACGACTCGACCTTGACCACCGCGCCGTCGATCTCGTAGTCGGGGTCGTGGCGGTGCTCCGCCCAGTGGGCGACGAAGTCGTGGACGGCGCGGCGATCGAGCCCTGTCCGCGTCTCGTGGGCGACCGGCAGGCCCGCGTCAGCGAGGAGCGCGAGGAACGCCGGGTGGTCGGGCAGCGTGACCCCCTCGATGACGCCGCGACCATGGCACACCATCGACAGCGGACGGGTGGCGGTCACGCGCGGGTCCTTCTGGCGCAGCGCCCCGCTGGCGGCGTTGCGCGGGTTGGCGAAGCGCTCCTGGCCCGCCTGCTCGCGGGCGCGGTTCATCTCCTCGAACGCAGCGACGGGGAAGTACACCTCCCCGCGCACCTCCAGCAGGGCGGGCGGGTCGCGGAGGTCCAGGACCGCGGGGATCGCCTCGATGGTGCGCGCGCCGGCGGTGATGTCCTCGCCGGTGCGCCCGTCGCCGCGGGTCACGGCGCGCGCGAACCAGCCGTCGACGTAGGAGAGGCTGATCGCCACCCCGTCGACCTTGAGCTCGGCGGTGTAGGTGGGCTGGGCCCCGTCGAGGCCGCGCTCGACCCGGTCGAACCAGGCGTCGAGCTCGGCGGCCTCGAACACGTTGTCCAGCGACAGCATGCGCTCGCGGTGCGCCACCGGCGTGAACGCCGGGTCGGGAGGCGCGCCGACCTTGTGGGTGGGCGAGTCGGGATGGTCGAGCTCGGGGTGGGCCTCCTCGAGCGCGCGCAGCTCGCCGATCAGCCGGTCGAACTCGGCGTCGCTGACCTCGGGGTCGTCGAGCACGTAGTAGCGGTAGCGGTGGTGCTCGATCGCGGTGCGCAGCGCCGCGACGCGCTGCCGGGTCGCGGCGTCGGCGGCGCGGGCGGCGTCGCCGGCGCGGGCGGCGTCGCCGGCGCGGGCGGCGCGGGCGCGGGTGGCGTCGTCGACCATGGCGGCGAGTGTAGGCGGGGGTGGGTCAGCGGATCGTGGCCCCGCCGAGGCACTCCTCGCCGCGGTAGATGGCCACCGCCTGCCCGGGAGCGACGCCGACCGGCGGCTCGTCGGTGAAGTCCACGCGGATGCGCCCGCGCCCGAGGTCGTCCACCGCGCACGGCAGCGGCTGGCCGCGGTAGCGCACCTGGGCGGTCAGCGTGGCGTCGTCGGCGGGCGGCTCGCCGGCCACCCAGGCGGCGCCGTGCGCCTCGAGGCTGGTGGTCGCCAGCATCCGCCGCGGCCCGACGTGCACGGTGGAGCCGTCGATCCCGGTCACGTAGAGGGGCTCGTCGCGCCCTGCCAGCCCGAGGCCGCGTCGCTGGCCGATCGTGAAGCGGTAGGAGCCCTGGTGCCGGCCGAGATCCTCGCCGTCGGGGCCGACGATGCGCCCGGGGCGCGCGCCGAGCTGCTCGGCGAGGAACCCACCGACGTCGCCGTCGGGCACGAAGCAGATGTCGTTGCTGTCGGGCTTGCTGGCGGTCACGAGGCCGCGCTGCTCGGCCATCGCGCGCAGCTCGTGCTTGTGGTGCTCGCCCGCCGGCCAGAGCGTGTGGGTCAGCTGCTCCTGGCCGGCCATGTAGAGCACGTAGGTCTGGTCCTTGCCGGGATCAGCGGCGCGCAGCAGGCGCACGCGTCCCGATGACGGATCACGGCGCAGGCGGACGTGGTGGCCGGTCGCCAGCGCCTCGAAGCCCACGGCGCGGGCGCGGGTCAGCAGCGCGGTGTACTTCACGCGCTCGTTGCAGCGGATGCAGGGGTTGGGGGTGCGCCCGGCGGCGTACTCGGCGACGAAGTCGTCGACCACGCGCTCCTGGAACGGCTCCGAGAGGTCCCACACGTAGAAGGGGATGCCGAGCGCATCGGCGACGCGGCGGGCGTCGCGGGCGTCGTCGAGGGTGCAGCAGCCGTGGCCGGGCAGCCCCGAGGGGGTGTCGGCCATCTTGAGGTGCACCCCGGTGACGTCGTAGCCGGCCTCGACGAGCAGTGCCGCGGACATCGACGAGTCGACGCCGCCGGACAAGGCCACGAGCACGCGCATGCGGCCACCGTACCGAGCGGCGGAGCGCGACCGGCCCGGGCCGGTGCGGCAGCTTGCCTGGCGCTGTGTCGTGAGGCCATCGCCTGCCGAGGTGTCGGCGACACACCTGGGTGAGCGCTCGGATGCCGTGTCCCACCCGCCTCGGCGATCGACGGCACCACGACACACCGGATGAGAGGCAGGGAGAGGCAGGGGGAGGCAGGGGGTGGGTCAGAGGGAGGGCAGGGCGTGGGGGCCGCGGCGTGTGCCTAGGCGAACCCGCCGCCGGCGCCGCGCAGCCGGTCCACCGCCGCCGCGAAGGCCGTGGCTGCCGTGTCGACGTCGTCCTCGGACGTGTCGAGGCCGCAGGTCAGGCGCAGGTGGCCGGTGCCCTCGAGCGGGGCGCCCATCGCGGCGAGCACGTGGCTCGGCTCGGCCGCGCCCGACTGGCACGCCGACCCCGTGGAGGCGGCCACCCCGGCGGCGTCCAGCGCCAGCAGCAGCGCCTCGCCATCGACGCCGTCCACCGCGACGTGGGCGTTGTGGGGCAGCCGGCGATCCCGGCAGCCGTTCAACCGGACGCCGCCGGCGCGCTCGAGCCCGGTGAGCAGCCGGTCGCGGAGCCTCCGCAGCCGCGGGATCTCGTCCTCGGCGCGGGCAGCGGTGCGGGCGATCGCCTCCCCGCAGCCTGCGATCAGCGGGACCGCCAGCGTCCCCGAGCGCACCCCGCGCTCCTGCCCGCCGCCGTGGCTGAGCGGTGTGGCCGCAGCGCCGCGGCGCAGCACCCACACGCCGACGCCCTTGGGCCCGTTGATCTTGTGGGCAGTCAGCGCCACCGAGGTCGCCTGCCACGCGCCGATGTCGACCGGGGACCGGCCGAAGGCCTGGACGGCGTCGACGTGCAGGGCGACGCCGCGCTCGGCGAGCGCCGGTCCGATCTCGGCGATCGGCTGGAGCGTGCCGACCTCGTTGTTGGCAGCCATCGCCGCCACCAGCACGGTGTCGTCGGTGACGGCGTCGAGGAGTCGCTGCGGATCGACGATGCCGTCGCGCTCGGGCGGCACGACGGTCAGCGCGAAGCCCTGGTGGGTGGCCAGCCACTCGCAGGCCTCCAGGACGGCGTGGTGCTCGAGCGCGGTGGTGACCACGTGCTGGCCGCGGCCGGCCGCGCGCGCCGCCCACGCCAGCCCCTTCACCCCGGCGTTGTCGGCCTCGGTGCCCCCGGAGGTGAAGATCACCTCAAGCGGGTCGACCGCGAGAGCCTGCGCGACCTGCTCGCGGGCACGCTCCACCCCGGCGCGCGCGGCTTGGCCGAGGGCGTGCTGGCTGGAGGGGTTGCCGTGCGACTCGGTCAGCCACGGGCGCATCGCCTCGAGCACGGCTGGCTCGAGCGGCGTGGTGGCCGCATGGTCGAGGTTGATCACCGCTCGCACCCTACCGCAGCGGCAGGCGCCACCCCTCGAGCACCAGCCCCGGGAACGGCTCCCAGTCGAGGTCGCCGGCACGCGCGAACCCGAGGTGCGCGTAGAGGCGGGCGGCCCGCACGTTGTCGGCGAGCACGTGCAGCACCAGACGCGCCACGCCCTGCTCGCGAGCCCGCTCCACGCAGGCGCGCACCAGCATCTGGGCGGCGCCTCGGCCCTGCTGGTCCGGGTCGACGGCGAGGAAGCGGAAGCTCGCCGCCTCCGGGTCGGCGTGCTCGGACAGCGGGTGGTCGTGCTCAGCGATGAAGGTGACGGTGCCCACGGGCCGATCCTCGGCGTCGACGGCCACCAGGACGTCGGCGACCGCTGCGTGGCGCGCCACGTCGCGCAGCTCGGCGCGGTAGCCCTCGCGAAGGCGCTCGCCGAGCTCGTGGGCGTAGGCGCGCTCGCGCAGCGCTGCGACCGTCCGGTGCTCGGCGGGTCGCACCGGGCGCACCACGAGCCGGGGCCCGGGTGCGGTCAGCGGGGCGCGATGGGTCCTGGAGGCGTGGGCGCTCACCGTCGGAACGGTAGCGCCCGCGGCGGCCGGCGGCGGCCCGCTGGCCGCCGCCGGCCG
>PWER01000001.1 GCA_003553565.1 Nitriliruptoria bacterium
CGCCTGCCCCGCAGCGGCTCCCACCCCTGCCCGGCACACTCCCGGTGATGACCACCACCGGCGTGCTCACCAGCTTGCTGCACACCCCCGGGTGGCCGTGGTGGACCGCCGCGTCGTTCGCCGCGCGGCTGCCGGTGACCATGATCCTGCTCGCCCTGGTGCTGGCTGGCGAGGCCGCCACCGGGTCGCTTGCCACCGGCGCGGCGCTGGCGGGCACCGCCACCGCCGCCAACGGGCTGGCCGCCCCGTGGCGGGGGCGGCGGCTGGACCGCGGCGAGCTGCGCGCCGGGCTGCAGCGGGCCACGCTCACCGGCGCTGCCGCCATCACTGCGCTGGCCGCCGCCACCGCCCTGCAAGTCCCCACCCCAGTGCTGTTCGTGCTCGCCGCTGCGCTGGGCGCGTCGCTGGCGGGGGTCAACGGGGGCTTTCGCACGCTGCTGTCCGCGGTGGTGCCCGGCGAGCAGCTGCCGCGCGCCCTGACCGTCGAGGCGGTGTTCGTCGAGGTCGCCTTCGTCACCGGCCCGGCGCTTGCGGGCGTGCTCGCCCTGGTGCTGGATCCCAGCGCGGTGCTGGTCGTCATGGCCGCCAGCGCGGCGGCCTCTGCCGCGCTGCTCACCCGCGTGCCGCGCCTTCAGCCACCGGAGACCCGCCCCGGTCAGGCCGCGTGGCGCACCCCGGGCACCTGGCCAGTGATCAGCATCGCCGCGAGCCTCGGGATCGCCCTCGGCGTGCTGGAGGGCGCCTTGCCGGCTCGGCTGGCCGAGGTCGCCCGCGACCCCGAGCTCGCCGGCCCGCTGCTGGCGCTGCTGGCCGGCGGCAGCGCGGTGGGCGGGCTGATCGCCATGCGCCGCCGCGACCTCGCCGCCACCCCCGGGCCGACCGCCGCGCTGCTGCTCGCCGTGCTGGCGGTGCCGTTGCTGGCCAGTGGGGCCACCGAGAGCCTGCTGGTGCTCGGCGCGCTGCTGGCGCTCGCGGGCGCGCCGATCGCCCCGCTGAACGCGCTCGGGTCGATCCTGCTGCAGCGCCGCGTGCCCGCCGGGCGGCGCAGCGAGGGCTTCGCGCTGTACCTGGCCGCCACGCTGCTCGGCGTGGGCGCGGGCCAGCTGCTGGCCGGCGCGGCCCTGCCGGTCGCCGGCGCCGCACCGCTGCTGACCGCTGCCGGGGTGGTGCCGCTGGCCGCTGCGGCAGCCGTGGCCGAGGTCACCCGCCGCACCCGCACTCGCCGCGGCACCCGCCGGGCCCGCCACCGCACCCGCCGCACCCGCACCCACCAGGGCCTACGACCGCGCGCGTAGCGCACACTGCCTGCCGGCTCGGCGGGTAAGCCCCCAACGACGCCCAAATCCCGGGTCGCAGGTCCCATCGCGGCACCCAACCGCGGGACCCACCCGTCCGAACGGCCGTGCCGAACCCGTCCGTCCGCGCACCCACCCCGCCACCCGAGGCCCGCCGGCACCTGCCGGCCACGCGCCGCCAGGCCGAATCCTGGCCCCTGCACGGCAATCGGCGCCTTCGGCAGGTCACAGCAGGGCCCCGAACCGACCCGCTGCGCACGCCTCGCCCCGCCGCACAGCAACCCCCCGGATTTGCTGCCAACACAACGGATCGCCCGCTGATCACCCTTGCGCCGCGCGAGCCCACCACCGCAACCGTGCGCCAACCGCATGAAAGCCCCCGCGCTGTGACGCCGTGGCCGCGTTTGCCCGGTTGGCCCCTCGCCTGCCATCTGGGATCCCTGCTAGTGTTCGCGTTGGTCGATGGGTCCCGGCTCGCTGCGCGCGGGCAGGATCCGACAGTCGCCCTGGACAGTGGACACCCGGCAGTGCCCTGTGCTTGCTTGAGCCTTGCGGCTCCGTAACGCGGGGCCGATGGCGGGCGTCCCCTCCCTAGGGAAGACCGACCCACCACTGCAGGAACCCGGCGTAACGGCAACACCGGAGCGACGGGGAAGACCGTCAGTGGAGCCATGGCTACAGGAGGACCAATGAGTACATCATCAGTACTGCGCGCACCTTGGCGCGCTATTGCGGGCGCCTCGGCGCTCGCGGTGGCGGCGTCCATGGTGCTTGTCGCACCCGTACAGGCAGATGAGCACCTGGGCGACCGGATCGAGGGCGAGAACCGCTTCGACACCGCTGCCCAGATCGCGACTAAGACCTATCCCGACGGCGCCGACGACGTCATCATCGCCGCCGGCTTCAACTACCCGGACGCGCTCGCAGCGAGCGGCGTCGGTGGCGTGGTTGACGCGCCGATCCTGCTCGTCAACGACGTGCTGGAGGACGTGACCACCTTCACGGACGAGGCGCTCACCGAGCTCGACCCCGACACCGTGCACATCGCCGGTGGCGAGGAGGCCGTCAGCGCTGACCTCCAGGACCAGCTCGAGAGCGACGACTACGTCATCAACCGCTTCGAGGGTGACGACCGGTTCGACACCGCGGCCCTGATGGCCGAGGAGTTCGACACCGACGACATCCGCGAGGACTTCCCGGCGGAGGACGACGTCACCGCGATCGTCGCCACTGGCTTCGAAGCCACCGACGCGCTGGCCGCCGGCCCGCTGGCCCACTGGGGTCCGCACCCGCTGCTGCTGACCAACGTCGACGAGCTGCCCGAGCGCACCTCCGAGGTGCTCGACGACCTGGACATCAACAGCGTGGTCGTCATGGGTGGCGACGACGCCGTGTCGCCCGACGTCGTCGATGAGATCGAGGATGTCACCGGCGAGGACAGCGTGGCGCAGTTCGACGGTGCCAACCGCTTCGACACTGCCAAGATGCTCAACGAGTTCCTCGTCGAGAACACCAACAACTTCAACGCCGAGGACGCCGGCGAGACCGACGGCCCGGGCGGCGTGATGCTCGCGACCGGCTTCGGTCCCGAGTTCGAGGGCGAGAACATCCCGGCTGACGCGCTGGCCGGTGGCCCGCACGGCTCGGTCGAGGGTCGCCCGCTGGTCCCGATCAATGATGTCCTGGACGACCTGACCGACGAGAGCCAGGCCTTCCTTGAGGCTGGCGCTGGCGTCATCGAGGTCGTGCTGGCCCTGGGCGGCACGGATGCCGTCTCCGACGCGGTGCTCGACGCGGCCGAGGCCGCGGCGACCCCCGAGGTGCCTGACCCGGCCGAGTCCGACGCCCCGCGTCTGGCAGACGCAGAGCTGAACGTGCAGACCGCCACCCAGGTGTCGGTGAACTACACGTTCGACCAGGACATCACCGCGAGCGGTCTTGCTGCAGCGGACTTCTACATCACCTCGTTCGCCCCTACAGGGGATGAGCACACCACCGATGCCGCGCCCTTCCAGAAGTCGGGCGACCAGATCACGCGGACCGCTGACG
>PWER01000007.1 GCA_003553565.1 Nitriliruptoria bacterium
CCCGCTGACGAGCCGTCTGCGTCCGTCTCGCCACTGCGCCACTGGTCGAAGCAGTCGCCCCCGCGATCCTCCGGCGTCAGGCCCGTCTCCTGCCGGAACCGGTCCATCGCCATCAGTTCGTGCGCCCCGTTGCTGAAGTACACCCGCCGGGTCCCAGTCGCCCAGCACGTCGCGTAGAACATCTGCTCGGAAACCGGCCGCTCGGTGGGGTCTTCCCCGAAGATTCCGATGTACTCGCTGATGTACGTGCCGAGGTTCTGCACGTCGTGGTTCACGCTGACTGCATCGCCCATGCCCACGGCGTTCAGGCCGTGTGCGGCCGATCCCGCTGGATCGACCCTGCCCACATAGGACTGCATCACCGGCCGGAACATCTCGGGGCCGATCTCGTCGGCCGGGTCCTCGACGAAGACCGCGACGTGCAGGTGGCCGTACCCGCTCTGGTGTGGCTCCCACACCCTCGCGTACTCCCACGTGAAACCATCGAGAACGCGGTGCAGCGCCTTTCTACTGGCCGACCAGCCATCAGCGATACCGCGCATATGGTCGGCCGGACAGCGTCGGTTCCCCTCGGCGTTCTGGTTCGTCGCTGAAAACGTCAGCATCACCGTCGTCAGGCCTTCCCAGTGCCGTTCTGCCTCTCGCTCGAACCCCTTCAGCTTCCCGTAGTAGCGTTTCCCGTACTCCGGCTGATAGCTGTTCTCAAGCCGTGTACGTACGGTTTCGCCGTCTGGGTCCGTGTACTCGATGTGGGCGTTCCGGTAGCCGTCGAACCAGTCCCGCCACTCGTTAACGACCGCGTAGACCGGCCGAGCCTGCCGTTCTGCGTCTGGGTCCGGGTTCGCCACCCGGTCCAGTGGCTTCATGCCGTCCGCCGTCTCGATGAGAGCGGCCTCCTCGCGCAGGCCGGTGTCCGGTTCCACGCTGATCGGGCGGCGGGCGGTGCCGCTGGGGAGTTCGTGAGGCTCCAGTTTCGGAATCCGGCGGCTGACGGTCTCTGCGCCGGCTGGACGGTTGTTCATGGAGGGCCGAGAACCGCCGTCGTCAGCGGAGCCTGCCGGATCACGGCGGCCGTCGAAGCTCATGCCAACCCCCCGCCGTCGTCAGCCGGGTGGCTCGTCGCTGCGCGTGGAGCTGCCGCTCGCTCCTCGGGCCTCCTCCTCGACGCGATCGCGACCGCGACCGCCACCGCAGAAGACTCCTCGCCGTCCGGCGAGGGTGCGCGGTCCCCGGCCTTCGCAGCGGGTACGCCGCTGCTCAGGCAAATCGAGATCGGGGACCGCTCGGAGCCTTGGCCCCGAAGCTGTCGGGCGATTGTAGTAACTCTATAAACGACACCGCCAAGTGCTGTACCTGCCGAATCCGGCCGTCTCGCTGTATGCCTAGATTTAAGCGGACGGCGGGAGAAGCAACACACTGTCCTAAGGCGTGTTGGGGTCTCTCCCAACCGATTTCTCACGTTACGTAGCTTTGACTACCTGTCTCTGAGCCGATGACTTAATTCTACCGCTCCAACCTACGTTGGTAAGATCGGCGCTACCGTCTGACCCCGCCGCTGTCTGGCGATCTATACACAGCGTATACTCTCGATCAGCGGTATACGTAGCGTATAGATGTGACTGACCTACCAGAACCGTGACCGGTTCGATCTTACCAACGAACCGCCGGATCGAGACGATGGGGTAAGCAAGGGGACCCCCCGAACCCCCCCGAAGGGGGGGTAAAGGGGGGCCCCCTTACTCACTCCTACCTACCGGCCGATCACTGCCTGTGGGCCGGTGGGTCCATATCGGGCCTGCCGTCGATAGCTGCGAGCCGCTGCCCGCCCGCTGTCGGATCGCTGTACGTCGGGGAGCGGCTGGTAACGGTACAGATACTGTCCACTGACCACGAACCCGCTGAGTCGCCGTCTGTGGCCGTCTCTGTTGTCTCGCCGTTCTCCCGCCACTGGCTGAAGCAGCCCCCACCTCTATCCTCCGGTGTCAGGCCCGTATCCTGCCGAAATCGGTCCATGGCCATGAGTTCGTGCGCCCCGTTGCTGAAGTCCACCCGGCGGGTGCCTGTCGCCCAGCACGTCGCATAGAACATCTGCTCGGAAACCGGCCGCTCGGTGGGGTCTTCCCCGAAGATTCCGATGTACTCGCTGATGTAGGTGCCGAGGTTCTGTACGTCGTGATTGACTGAAACCGCATCGCCCATTCCCGGCGTCGTCAGGCCGTGAGCCTCCGATCCAGCCGGGCCGGTGTTCTCCACGTGGCTCCGCATCACTGGCCGGAACCGCTCGGCCGAGATCGCGTCGGCTGGGTCCTCGACGAAGACCGCGACGTGCAGGTGCCCGTAGCCGGACTGGTGAGGCTCCCACACCCGAGCATACTCCCACGTGAAACCATCGAGAACGCGGTGCAGAGCCTTTCTACTGGCCGACCAACCATCTGCGATACCGCGCATATGGTCGGCCGGGCACCTCCGGTTTCCGTTCGCGTTCTGGTTCGTCGCCGAGAACGTCAGCATCACCGTCGTCAGGCCCTGCCACTGCCGTTCTGCCTCTCGCTCGAACCCCTTCAGCTTCGCGTAGTAGCGTTTCCCGTACTCCGGCTGATAGCTGTTCTCAAGGGCTGTACGTACGGTTTCCCCGTCTGGGTCTGTGTACTCGATGTGTGCGTTCCGGTAGCCGTCGAACCAGTCCCGCCACTCGTTAACGACCGCATAGACCGGCCGAGCCTGCCGTTCTGCGTCTGGGTCCGGGTTCGTCACCCGGTCCAGTGGCTGCATGCCGTCGGCGGTGTCGATCATGACGGCCTCCTCGCGCAGTCCGGTGCCCTCGCTCACGCTGATCGGACGGCGGGCGGTGCCGCTGGGCATCTCGTGGGGTTCGAGTGAGCGAATCCGGCGGCTGACGGTCTCTGTGGCGGCTGGACGGTTGTTCTTGGAGGGCCGAGAACCGCCACCGCTGCCCTGCCTATCGCCGGCTCCGCCGGCTCGATCACGCCGCCCGTCCCAGCTCATGCCGACCACCCGCCGTCGTCAGCCGGGTGGCTCCTCGCTGCGCGTGGAGCTGCCGCTCGCTCGTCGGGCCTCCTCCTCACCGCCACCGCGACCGCCACCGCAGAAGACTCCTCGCCATCCGGCGAGGGTGCGCGATCGGCGGCCTTCGAGCCGCGTACGGCGGCTCTCAGGCAAATCGAGATCGCCGATCGCTCGGAGATTCCGACCGGGTGGGCTGTGGGCTGTGGGCTTTTTGTAGTAACTCTACAAACGGACTGCTCAGACGCTGTACGTCCC
>PWER01000034.1 GCA_003553565.1 Nitriliruptoria bacterium
ACAACGGCAACTACGACAACGGCAACGACGACAACGGCAACGACGACAACGGCAACGACGACAACGGCACCGACGGCCAAGAAGAGAACGGCGAGGAAGAGAACGGCGAGGAAGAGAACGGCGAGGAAGAGAACGGCACTGAGGAGGTCGAGGAGCCAGAGGAGGACGACACTCCGGACGCTCCCGCCGACGACGCTCCGCCGGAGGACACCCCAGCCGACGAGGCCGAGGTCGAGCGGGACGACGACGGCACCATCGTCACGCCCGAGCGTGTAGACGCTGGGGGCGGTGGCCTGACCGATGCCACCACCGCCTCGCCGGCGCTGATGGCCATGCTCGCCCTGGGCCTTGGCGCAGTGGGCGGTGGCGCCGCTTGGCGGCTGCGCCGCACCCCGACTGCCTAGCCATCCTCCGGTAGCCCACCGGTAGCACGAAGGGGCCCGGCGCCGTCAGGCGCCGGGCCCCTTCGCTGTCGCAGCGCCACCCGCACCGGCAGCGCCCAGCGCTGCCCGGCGTCGGGGTCAGCCCTCGTCGGTGGTAAGCACGAGCTTGCCGCGCACGTGCCCGGCCTCGCTGTCGCGGTGGGCGGCAGCAGCCTCGACCAACGGGTAGCGGCGCGCCACCGGCACCTGCAGGCGCCCCTCGTCAACCAACGACACCAGCTGCGCCAGACCCTCGCGGTCGGGGCGCACGAACCAGTAGCTCGCCCCGACCTCGGCGGCCTTGGCGGGGTCGGTGACGGTCACCAGGCGCTGCGGGTCGTCAAGCAGCGCGACGGAGGCGGCGAAGGCCTCGTCGGTGCCGGCCGCGTCGTAGGCGGCCTCGAGCCCGCCGCCGGTGGCCTCGTGCAGGCGGGTGGTCAGCCCCTCGCCGTAGGCGAGCGGGGTGGCACCGAGCTCGCGCAGGAAGTCGTGGTTGGCCGGACTGGCGGTGCCCCACACCTGCGCGCCGAGGATGCGGGCCAGCTGCACCGCGAACACCCCGACGCCGCCGGCGGCGCCGTGCACCACCACCCGGTCGCCGGCGCCGACGCCGATCCGCTGCAGCCCCTGCCAGGCGGTCAGGCCGGCCAGGGGCAGCCCGGCAGCATCGGCCAGGTCGAGGCGCTCGGGCGCGCGTGCCAAGTGCCGAGGTCGGGCGACGACCCGCTCGGCGTAGGTGCCGTGCTGGATGTGGTCGTTGCGCACGTAGCCGATGACCCGGTCGCCGACGGCGTGCTCGGGCACCCCCGGGCCGACCGACTCGACGACGCCGGCCACATCCCAGCCGGGCACCAGTGGGAAGTGGCTGGGGAAGATCGCGTCGAGGTAGCCCTCGCGGATCTTCCAGTCCACCGGGTTGACCCCGGCGGCGTGGGTGCGCACGACCACACCGTCGGGTGGGGCGATCGGGTCGGGCAGCTCGGTGTGCTCGAGCGCCTCGGCGCCGCCGTAGGCGCGCAGGGCGATGGCTCGCATGGATGGCTCCTCGTGACGTCGGTTCGTGAGCTCGCGTCGAGTCGGGTCTACTCGGCTCGGGTCGGCGGTCAGCGTTCCCACCGCGCCGACCGCACACGTGCGCCGAGGTGCTCTCTCCGCGCGCTCACGTGCCGTGGTGGAGCCGGGCCAGGTCGACCAGGGCGACGTCGCCGCGGCGGTCGGCCTCGGCGCGCAGGTCGACCTCGGCGTCCTCGCAGCCCACCACCAGCGTCGCCGCCTGGGCGCGACGGCCGAGATCGGCGCGCGCCTGCTCCAGGCTGCGCAGGTGCGCGTGTGCCGCCGTCCCGAGGATCGTGCGGCCCAGCGCGGCGACCTCGCGCTCGGCGGGCGGGGTGGCCTCGTCGTCGCCGGTCCCGGCGGTGTCGCGAGCCACCACCAGGTCCAGCGGCGGGTCGGCGGCGCCCGGTGCGCGACCTCGGCCGAGGTAGGGCCCGCCGCCGCCAAGTGTCGCGGCCTCGGCGTGGCGACGCGCCCAGGCCCGCAGGCCGGCGGCCAGCGCCGGCTGGCGCACCCGCGCGTCGAAGACCTCGGAGAGGTGGTCACGCCAGGCCGAAGCGACAGCACCGGCGTGCAGCAGCGCGCGGTGCGGGGCCAGCACGGCGAAGTGGAAGCGCACCAATGGGTCGGCGACGACGTAGCTGGGGCGCTGGGCGCGCAGCGGGTCGTCCTCGCGGTCAACGAGCCCGGCCTCGACCAGGCGCTGCAGCAGCGGGGCGACGTTGGCGGTGGGCTTGGCGAGGCGCTGCGCGATCGCGCCGGTGCGCTCGGCGCCGGTGGCGATCGCGGCGAGCACGCTGCGGTGCAGCGCCAGGTTGGCGGCCAGGGCGGGGTCGTCGGCGAGCAGCGCCTCGACCTCCTGGTGCAGCGCCGCCGAGGGGTGCAGCACCCGGGTGGTGACCCAGCGGTCGAAGTCCTCGGCGGTCTCGGGCAGGTCGTCGGCCACGAGGCTGGTGTGGTGGCCGCGCACGCCACCGAGGATCGCGTGCACGCGGGCGGCCAGCGGGAGGTCGTCGGGGGCGGGCAGCCATGTGCGGGCCACACGGGCGTCGGCGGGCTCGGCGGCGTAGCGCAGCCGCGCCCGCCCGCGCAGCGCGCCGCCGCGGGCGGTGAGCGCGCGCAGCGTCGACAGGCCCGACCCGCACAGGATCACCCGCGGGCGGGGCGCGTCGGCCGCGGCGTCGGCGGCGTCGAGGGCCTCGGCGAGCAGCGCGGGCAGCGACGGCTCGGCCGCGATCAGGTGGTGGGCGTCGTCGAGGACCACCGGGGTGGGCTGCTCGGCGCCGAGGGCGAACAGCTGTGCCACCGCCGCGCGCCAGTCGGGCAGGGGCACCGGCGCGCCGCCGCGGTGGCGGCCCAGCGCCGCCGCGAGGTCGTCCAGCAGCGGTTGGGAGGTCAACGGCGCCGCCTCCCACAGCAGCCCGCCGCGCTGCTGGCAGGCTCCCGCCAGCAGCGTGGTCTTGCCCAGGCGCCGCCGTCCGGTGAGCAGCCCGAGCATCGGCCCTGGCGCGGGAGCGTCCAGGAAGCGGCGGACGGGCTCGGGAAGTGGGGTCATCAGGCAATGTATCCACGTTGATGCTATAACATCAGATACTACACCACGGGACACCACGTGAGCGCAGCGGCCGTGTACTCACCTGCGCGGCCGCTGCGCCCTCGACCCCACGGCCCCTGCCGCACCCCCGCTCGTGTGGCGAATCCGTCTCGTAGGATGGCCCTCGGCCTTTGACCGGCAGGGGGTGGCGCGCGTGGAGCCCACACACGAGGGCGAGCGTCCCAGCGCGCCCTCGCCAGACCACCACGCC
>PWER01000149.1 GCA_003553565.1 Nitriliruptoria bacterium
CCGACACCGACGACGGCTCCCACCGGGTGACCGTCGGCGGGCTGACGCTGGTCGAGGGCTCGCGGGTCAACGAGCTGGAGATCGACGAGGACGACGGCACGATCGAGCACCTGGCCTCGGGCCAGGACGTGGAGACGGGCGGGCGCCTCGGCGGGCTCCAGGCGGCCCTGGGACAGGACGACGAGGGCTACGCGAGCCTGGCGGGCCTGCGCGGCGAGCTGGACGAGCTCGCTAACGAGTTCGCCGAGCAGCTCAACGAGCAGCACCAGCAGGGCTACACGACCCCAGAGGACCCAGAGGAGTCGAACGGCGAGCCCGGCGATGACCTGCTCACCGGCGAGGGCGCCGCGGGGCTGGCGGTGGCCGGCGAGCTCGAGCCCAGCGACATCGCTGCTGCTGAGCGCGAGGAGGGCAGCCCCCAGGACGGGCGCAACGCCCAGGCGCTGGCCGACCTGCGCGACGAGCCCTTCGACGACCACGACACGACCATCGACCAGCAGCTGCGCGAGCTGGTCGGCGGGCTGGCCTCGACGGTGTCGGGCCAGCGACGCAACGCCGACAACCAGGCCTCGCAGGCCGCGGTCGCCGACGAGGCGCGGCGCGGCGAGCACGGCGTGTCCATCGACGAGGAGATGGTCGATCTCATGGCCCACCAACGCGCCTTCGAAGCCGCCTCGCGCGTGACCTCCACGATCGACGAGGCGCTGGACGTGCTGATCAACCGCACCGGCGTGGTCGGCCGCTAGCCGCCGAGGGGAGCAGCCATGCGCGTGACACAGGACTCACTGGTCCACAGCACCCTCAACCGCCTCCAGACGCGGCTCGGCGAGCACGAGGAGGCCAGCACGCGCGTGTCCACCGGCAAGTCGTGGCAGGTGCCCTCGGACGACCCCGCGCGGGCCAACCAGTCGCTGGTGCTGCGCGCCGATGAGCACGCCCGCACCCAGCAGCAGCGCAACGCCCAGGACGCCGAGAGCCGCCTGGAGATCACCGACTCGACGCTGCAGTCGATGAACGAGCGCCTCCACCGCGCGCGTGACCTGGCCGTGCAGGCCGCCAAGGGCACCAACGACCAGACCGAGCGCGAGGCGATCGCCGCCGAGATCGACGAGATCAACGACGAGCTGGAGAGCCTCGCCAGGACCAAGCATGCCGGCAAGGCGCTGTTCGCGGGCTACACCGACGGCCCGGCAGTGGAGTCCGAGGAAGACGACGACACGCTGCTGATCAACTTCAGAGGCGACGGGGACCATCGGATCGACCGCAAGATCGGCCCCGATGACAAGGTGCGATCCAACATCACCGCCGCCGAGGTCTTCGCCAAGGATCCAGACGATCTCGAGGACAACACCGACAACACCTTCTCGCTGCTCCACGATCTCGCTGCCGACGTGCGCGAGGGCAACGTCAGCGACGTCTCGGACAAGATCGCCGAGGTCGACGACGCCCAGGACCGCCTGCAGAGCGCCCAGTCCAGCGTCGGGGTGGCCCACAGCCGCGTCATGAGCGCGCTGGACCGCAGCGAGCGCGACCTGCTCGCGGTGCAGAAGGAGCGCTCGGACGTGGAGGACGTCAACCTCGCCGAGGCGATCATGGAGCTGCAGACCCAGGAGGTGGCCTTCGAGGCCACGCTCGGCTCGATGGCGCGCGTGCTGCAACCCTCGCTCATGGACTTCATCCGCTGACCGCACCGCACCACGCCCTGCCAGGAGCCGCAGCCGTGCCGCGAGGCCTCGACGGGGCCACGCCGCCGCTCCGCTACGCTTGGCCCAGCGCGCGGGGCCACCGCACCGCCATCGACGGGGAGACCATGCCCGACGCCGCTCACGGAGACGCATCGACGATGGAGGCGCACCACGACGCGGTGCTGTCCTTCGACGAGGGCATCCCCGGGTTCCGCGAGTCGCGGCGGTTCCGGCTCACCCAGCCGCATGCCGAGAGCGCCTTCCAGGTGCTGGAGAGCCTCGACGAGGACGGCGTGGCGCTGCTGGTCACCGAGCCGTGGCTGTTCTTCCCCGACTACACCTTCGACCTGCCCGAGGGCGACCGCGAGGCGCTCGCGCTGGAGCGCCCCGAGGACGCCATCGTGGTGTGCGCGATCACGGTCGACGGGACCGCTCGAACCGCTTGGGCGAACCTGCGGGCGCCGTTCGTGCTGAACGCGCAGAGCCTGCGGGGCCGTCAGGTCGTCCTGGACGACGAGCAGCCCCTGCGCGCCACCCTCCCGATCGAGTGGTAGCCGCCAAGGAGCCCTCATGCTCGTGCTGACCCGGCGACCCGGCGAGTCCGTCGTGGTCGGCCACGAGGTCACCATCACCGTCCTCGAGGTGCGCCAGGACCAGGTGCGCATCGGGGTGGATGCCCCGCGCTCGGTGACGATCCACCGCCAAGAGGTGTACGACCAGATCGTGCGCGAGAACGCCGGCGCGGTCACCTCCGCCGATGCCGCCCGCAAGCTGGCAGAGCAGGGCCCCGGCGCCGGCGGGCGACCACCGCCCCGACCCGGCACGCCCCGCGGCGACAAGCCACCACCGGACCAGTGAGCCGCTGGCGGGCGGTGCGGTGAGCAGCGGCGACGCACCACTTCCGTGCGCTCAGCGCACTTCTCCGCCCCTCGCGACCCTCGATCGGGGCACTTAAGCCCTCGACCTGGGATTTCTGCTCAAGTGCACGCCCCTACGTGCCGTTCCCCTGGACGAACGGGCACCCGGGGGCGACCCCGGACACGGGCACCGCACAAGGAGCAGACGATGGCTTCCCCGACCGCGCACTCCGGCCAGGAACGCACCGACGCGGATGTCGCCGCGACGGCTGCGCTCACCGAGGATGAGCTCGCCCGCGAGCACCTCTACCTGATCCAGCACATCGTCAACGAGGTCTCCGCGCGGTTCCCGCGCCACGTGGACCGCCAGGAGCTGTGGAACGCCGGGGCGCTGGGCCTGGTCGAGGCCGCCAACCGCTTCGACGCCGCGACCGGCATCCCCTTCGCACGCTTCGCGGCCATCCGCATCCGCGGAGCGGTGCTGGACTCGACGCGCTCGCGCGACTGGGCCAGCCGTGGTGTGCGGCGCAACGCCCGCGAGCTGTCGGAGGCCGATGAGGCGCTGCAGCGCCGTCTCGGGCGCCACCCCAGCACCGCCGAGCTGGCTGAGGAGCTCGGCGTGGACGCCGAGGAGGTGCACCAGCGCCGCGCCGCGGCCGAGACCGCGTGCCTGCTGCACCTCGACCAGCAGCTCGGCGGCGAGGAGGACGGCGGCGAGCCCACCACCCTCGGCGAGC
>PWER01000101.1 GCA_003553565.1 Nitriliruptoria bacterium
AGCGTCTCGCGCAGCAGCCGCTCGCGCGGTGCGACCTCGGCGCGGGCGGCCTCGTCCGCCAGGTCGCGCAGCCGCCGCCAGGGCGCGGCGGGCATCCGCTCCCCCGTCAGCGACTCGATGCGGGCCACATGGTCGGCGACCCAGGCCGGATCGGCCGACAGGTCGGGGCGAAACAGCCGGCCCCGCTCGAGGCTGGCCGCCGCCGTCACGTCCTCGAGATCCATACCCACCAGGCCGGCGCAGCCCAACGGCGAGGCCAGCAGCACCACCCACTCCCCGGCCAGCGGCTCGCTGGCCTCCAGAGGGATGCCGTGCACGCCAGCGGGCAGATCCATGGGCGCGCCGCGATCGGTGCCAAAGCCCACGAGCACCGTGGCCTGCTCGGCGAGGCGGGCGTAGCGACGGCGCTCGTGGGCGAAGTACTCGGGGCTCTCGAACAGCGCGAGGACCGCAGCGGGAGCCTCCAGCGCCATGACGCGCGCCGCCAGGGACTCGATCGAGCGGCTGATCCACAGCAGCGCCTGCTTGGTGGCCGCCTCGGCGACCGAGGGCCCGGTCGCGCCCTCGTGCTCGCGCCCGGCCTCGGCGGCGCCGGTCTCGGGGATGCCATCGGTGTCCTGCATGGCGCGCAGCTCCGCCGCGCCGGCGGTGGCGAAGCCACCGAAGTGCACTGCCATGTCCCCCTCCCCTCGCGGCCAGGTGCCCGGCGCCCCGCGGGTGTCACGCTGCTCACGTTACTCGTGACGCAGCGTAGCCAGAGCGCGTCGGCTCGACTCGGTCCTCGGTCCCTGTCGGCACGGGACGGCGGCCCTTGCGTGGTGCAGGGTCGCCTCGGCGACCGCACCTGGCCCACGCCGCCTATCCTTGGACGGAGACGGTGTGGAGGTGGCGATGGACATGGACGGGCGCTACGGGCTCGGGCAGATCTTCCAGCGGTCCCAGGAGCTCTACCTCGACCACCAGCAGCCCGGCCAGGATCCTGGCCGCATGGGGGTCGTCCTGATCCCGCTGTTCACGTTCATCGGTGTGGGCGCAGCGCTCGGCATGGTCGCGCTGCCCCTGTGGGTGGCGGGTGGCAGCGGCATGGTGCTGGTGGTCTACGCGGTGGCGTGGGCGCTGGCCGTGGCGACCGCGCTGGTCTACGCGGTGCGACGCCGCGAGCGGCTGCGCGTCGAGCAGGCACGGCTCGAGGAGGACCGCCGACGCCGCGACGCCGAGCGCGCGGCGCGCCGCAGCGCCGAGCCGCGCGGGGCGCGCATGAGCCGTGCGCGCCGCATCCACGATCCCGACGCGGACGCGCAGCCGCCACCCGCCGCCGGCCGCTGACGACCGTCTAGGGATCCCGCCGGCCCACGACCGGCGCGCCATCGGCGTACACCGTGAGCACCAGGTTGGTGCCGAACCGGTGGGTGACCTGCTGGTGCGAGGCCACGTCCCACACGACGACATCGGCTGCCTTGCCGGGCTCCAGGCTCCCCCGCGTGTCAGCGACCCCCAGCGCGTGCGCGCCGTTGATGGTGGCCATGTGCCACGCGGCTGGCGCCGACAGGCGCAGCAGCCGCACCGCGAGCTCCAGCACCGCCTGCATCGACGGCGTCGGCGAGGTGCCCGGGTTGAAGTCAGTCGACAGCGCCACGGTGGCGCCCGAGTCGATCAGCCGCTCGGCCTGGGCTGGCAGGTGTGGCTTGGCGACCGTCCCCGACCGGTCGGGGGTGAGCTCGCCGAGGTGGTGGGCGACCCCGGGCAGCAGCACCGCGACCGAGCCGGCCTGCGCCAGCGCGGCGATGGCGTCCTCGTCGGCGAAGTC
This sequence comes from Nitriliruptoria bacterium, assembly GCA_003553565.1. GTDB lineage: Bacteria > Actinomycetota > Nitriliruptoria > Euzebyales > Egibacteraceae > PUKE01. The sequence goes on from PWER01000101.1 coordinate 1,808, forward strand.
GACGTGGTCGATCGAGGTGGCGCCGTAGCGTGCGGCCAGGCTGGTCGCGCCGACGTCGGCGGTCTGGTCGGCGTGGACCTTGCGGGCCAGGCCGGCCTGCTGGGCGGCGGCCAGCACGCGCTCGCACTCGGCGGGGGTGAACCCGAGGGGGTCGCAGAACACGTCGACGAACGCCGCCTGACCGACGACCTCGGGCACCGCTGCCACCACCGCGTCGAGGAACCCCTCCCGGTCCTCGGCGTGCGACGGCGGCAGCGCGTGCGCACCGAGGAAGGTCGGCACGACCGTCACCGGGTGGTCGAGCGCTGAGGACAGCGCCAGCAGCCGCAGCTCCTCGGCGATGCCGTCGCCGTAGCCGGTCTTGGCCTCGGTGGTGGTGGTGCCGTGGGCGAGCATCACGTGGAGGTCGCCCCGGGCGCGCGCGAGCAGGTCGGCGTCCGAGGTCGCGGCGGTGTGGGCCATGGTCCCGGCGATGCCAGCGGGCTGGTCGGCACTCGGCGGCAGGCCGCGGATCCTGCGGTCGTACTCGGCATGGCGCGAGCCGCCGTGGAGCAGATGCACGTGGCTGTCGACGAACCCGGGGGTGACCAGCCGGCCCTCGACGTCGACGGTCTCGGCGGGCGCGCAGTCGGCGAGCAGCGTGGTCGTGTCGCCCACGGCGGCGATGCGTCCTCCGCGCAGCGCCACCGCGCCGTCGCTGATGAGCTCGGGGTCCTCCAGCCCCGCGGCGCGCACCCCGTGCGAGCCACCGCGCGCGGTGAGCAGCTCGCCGGCGTGGATCAGCAGCGTGTCGACCGGCGTGCTCATGGGCGCACCCCTCCCCTGCCCCTCACCGGGTGGCCTCCTCGACCTCGGCGAGCGCTGCGGCCAGCGCGCCCGGCACGTCGATGGTGAGGTGGCGTCCCTCGGCGACGATGGCGCGGCCGCCGACGATCACGTCGGTGATGTCGCTGGCGGTGGCGGCGAACACCGCGTGGGCCACGGCGGTGGCGGCGGTGGCCCCGGCGGTGCGCGGGCTGGCCAGGTCGATCGCGGTGAGGTCGGCCAGCGAGCCGGGCTGCAGCGCCACGTCCCAGCCCAGGCGGGTCTGGCCCTGCGTGGTGGCCGCCGCCAGCAGGGCGTGCGGCGTGTGGTGGCCGCGTGCGAGCGTCGCCAGGCGCTGGTCGAGCTCGATGGCGCGGGCCTCCTCCAGCAGGTCGACCACCGCGTGGCTGTCGCTGCCCACGCACAGCGGCGACCCTGCGGCCGCCAGCTCGCTGGCGGGGCCGATCCCGTCGGCCAGCTCGCGCTCGGTGGTGGGGCACAGGCAGACGGCTGTGGTGGTCCCGCCGAGGAGCGTGAGGTCGTGGTCGGTCAGGTGCGTGGCGTGGACCGCGGTGGTGCGCGGCCCGAGGACGCCGGCGTCGGCGAGCACCTCGGTGGGCGTGCGTCCGGTGGTCTCGTGGCAGGCGGCGTTCTCGGCGGGCTGCTCGGAGACGTGGACGTGCAGCGGGGCGCCACGCTCGCCGGCCCACGCGGCGACGGCCTCCTGGGCCTGCGGCGGGACCGCGCGGACGCTGTGGATCGCCGCGCCGCGCCGCAGGCCGGGACGCTCGCGCAGGTCATCGGCCCGGGCGGCCCAGGCCTCGACGTCAGCGTCGCCGAACCGTCGCTGTGCGCCCTCCAGCCCGGGCTGTGCGAACCCGCCGCGCAGATAGCAGCCATCCAGCAGCGTCAGACGCACACCGGCCTCGGCGGCGGCGGCGACCAGGGCCTCACCCATCGCGTTGGGATCGGCGTAGCGCGTGCCGTCGGGGCGGTGGTGCAGGTAGTGGAACTCGGCGACCGCGGTGATGCCGGCCTGGGCCATCTCGGCGTACACCGCGCGCGCCAGCCGGTGGTAGCGCTCCGGGTCGAGCGCGCCGGCGACGGCGAACATCGCCTCGCGCCACTCCCAGAAGTCACCGGCCCCCTGCTGGGTGCGGGCCCGCAGAGCGCGGTGGAACGCGTGGGAGTGGGCGTTGGCCAGCCCGGGCACCACCAGCCCGCGCAGGCGGGTGGCCTCGGGTGCGGGTGCGGATCGCGGCATCACCGCCACGATCCGCTCACCGTGGCAGTCGATGCTGACGTCGTGCTGCACGACGTCGTCGACGAGGGCGAGCTCGGCGTGGAAGCGGCTCATGTCGCAAGCTCTCCCAGCGCGGCGGCCAGCGCGCGCTGGCCGGTGACGCAGTCGGCGACCTCGGCGTGCTCGGCGGGGCTGTGGCTGACCCCGGTGGGGTTGCGCACGTAGAGCATCCCGGCGGGCACCTGCGGGGCGAGGATCGCGGCGTCGTGGCCGGCGGCGGTGGCCAGCTCGGGCGCCTTCCTGCCGGTGACCGCGGCGGTGGCGCGCGCCAGGGTGCGGTGCAGCTCCGCGTCGAAGGCCACCCCCTGCGACCACGCCTCGGCGGTGACCTCGACGCTGGTCGCCGTGTGCTGCGCGGCCGCCTCGGCGCGGTCACCGACGGCCTCGACCGTGGACCGGACGGTGTCGGCGTCGGCGCCGCGCGCGTCGAGCCAGGCCGTGACCCGACCGGGCACGGCGTTGGGGCCGTTCGGGTGGACGCGCACGCGCCCGACGGTGGCCAGCGCGTCGCGCGCCACCGCCTCCTCGCGCGCGGCGGCGATCAGCTCGGCGAGCACATGCATCGGGTCGCGCCGATCGGCCATGCGGGTGGTGCCGGCGTGGTTGGTCTCGCCGTGCGCGGTCAGCCGCCAGCGCCCGTGGGGCCACACCCCGGTGCCCACGCCCACCGGCGCGTCGGCGAACACCAGCCCGCGGCCCTGCTCGACGTGCAGCTCGAGGTAGGCCGCGAGCCGGGCGAGCCGGTCGGGGTCGGGGCCGAGCCGGTCGGGGTCGAGGCCGGCGTCGGCGATCGCGTCAGCAAGGGCCACCCCGTCGGCGTCGGTGCGCTCGGCCACCTCGACGGGGTCGAGCATCCCGGCGGCGAGCTTGCTGCCCAGGCACGGCGTGCCGTAGCGCGCGCCCTCCTCGTCGGCCCAGGCGACCACGGCCACCGGGCGCCGCGGGCGCGCGCCCTCGGCCTGGAGAGACGCGAGCGCACCGAACGCGGTGACCACGCCGAGCGCCCCATCGAAGGCGCCGCCGTCGCGCACGGTGTCGAGGTGGCTGCCGGTCGCCACCGCCGAGCGCTCGGGCACGGCGTCCGGGCCGGAGACGCCGTCGGGCAGCCACCAGGCCCACCGGTTGCCGTTGGCGTCGCGCTCGACGTGCAGGCCGAGCGCGGCGGCCTGCTCGGCGAACCAGGCGCCGGCCTGCGCGTCGGCGGCGGTCCACGCCAGCCGGTTGCACCCGCCGGTGGCCGGGTCGCGGCCGATCGCGGCGAGCGCGTCGAACCGCGCCCGGAACGCCGCGGTGTCGTCGTGGTGGCTCATGGGTCCTCCATCGGCAGCGACAGGCCGCGCTCGCGGGCGACGGCCAGCGCCCGGCCGTAGCCCGCGTCGGCGTGGCGCATCACCCCGCTGCCCGGGTCGTTGGTCAGCACCCGCGACAGCTTCTGCGCGGCGAGGTCGGTCCCGTCGGCGACCACGACCATGCCGGCGTGCAGCGACCGCCCGATGCCGACCCCGCCACCGTGGTGCACGCTGACCCACGAGGCGCCGCTGGCGGTGGTCAGCAGCGCGTTGAGGATCGGCCAGTCGCCGATCGCGTCGCTGCCATCCGCCATCGCCTCGGTCTCGCGGTAGGGGCTGGCGACCGAGCCGCTGTCCAGGTGGTCGCGGCCGATCACGATCGGCGCGGACACCGCCCCCGAGGCCACCAGCTCGTTGAAGCGGCGCCCCAGGCGGTCGCGCTCGCGGTAGCCGAGCCAGCAGATCCGCGCCGGCAGCCCCTGGAACGAGACCTTCTCGCGGGCCTGCGCGAGCCAGCGGACCAGGCGCTCGTCGTCGGCGAACTCGGCGAGGGCGGCCTCGTCGGTGGCGGCGAGGTCGGCCGGGTCGCCCGAGAGCACCGCCCAGCGGAACGGTCCGCGCCCCTCACAGAACTGCGGGCGGATATAGGCCGGCACGAAGCCCGGGTAGTCGAAGGCGCGCGGCTCGCCGCCGAGCTGGGCCTCGGCGCGCAGCCCGTTGCCGTAGTCGAACACCTCCGCGCCGGCGTCGAGGAACGCGAGCATCCCGCGCACGTGGGCGACGATGCTCTCGCGGGCACGCTGCCGGAAGTCCTGCGGATCCTCGGCGCGCAGGTCGAGCGCGGCCTTGAGCTCGAGGCCGGCGGGGATGTAGGTGAGCAGGTCGTGGGCCGAGGTCTGGTCGGTGACCACGTCGGCGGGGAAGCCGAGATCGGCCAGGCGCGGCACGACCTCGGCGGCGTTGCCGCACACCCCGATCGAGACGGCCTCGCCGGCGTCCCTCGCCTCCTGGGCGCGGCGCACCGCAGTGTCCAGGTCGGGCGCGATCTCGTCGAGGTAGCCGTGGGCCTGGCGCCGCTCGATGCGCGCCGGGTCGATCTCGACGCACAGCGCCACGCCAGCGTTCATGGTGATCGCCAGCGGCTGGGCACCGCCCATGCCGCCGAGCCCGGCGGTCAGCGTGATCGTGCCGCGCAGCGACCCGTCGAAGCGCTGGGCGGCGACCTCGGCGAACGTCTCGTAGGTGCCCTGCAGGATCCCCTGGGTGCCGATGTAGATCCAGCTGCCGGCGGTCATCTGCCCGTACATCGTCAGGCCCGCCTGCTCGTGGCGGGTGAACTCCGCCGGCGTGGCCCAGTCGGGCACCAGCAGCGAGTTGGCGATCAGCACCCGTGGGGCCCATGCGTGGGTGCGGAACACCCCGACGGGCTTGCCGGACTGCACCAGCAGCGTCTCCTCGTCGCCGAGATCACCCAGCGCGGCCACGATCGCGTCGAAGGCCTCCCACGAGCGCGCCGCCCGCCCCGACCCGCCGTAGACGATCAGGTCCTCGGGCTGCTCGGCGACCTCGGGGTCGAGGTTGTTGCACAGCATCCGCAGGGCGGCCTCCTGGGACCAGCCCCGACACGAGCGCTGCGTCCCTCGTGGGGCGGTGATCACGCGGCTGGATGACATGCTCGCTCCTGGCTCGGCCACGTCAGCGGACACCACGGCGGATGACACCACGGCAGGGCCGCTGCCCGCCACCCCGCCGTGCCGCGCTGCCCCGACCCGATCCGGGCGGCCCCGCCGTCCCGGGCACGCCGGGCGATCAAGGGCACTCCGGGCGCTTCAGGGCACGCCGGGCGCTTCAGCGCAGCGCTGCGCCGAGCGCGGCCTCGGCGCTCGCGACCAGCACGCCCTCGGTGACCAGCGCCGCGGCCCGCTCGAGGTCGGGGGCGAGCTCCCGGTCGCCGGTCATGGGCGCGATGTGGCGCCGCAGCGTCGCGTGCGCCGCACCGGTGCCGGCAGCAGGCCGCAGCGGCGCGCGCAGGTCCAGCGCGCGCGCGGCGCACAGCGCCTCGGCCCCGACCACGCGGGTGACGTGGGCGACGAGCTCGCGCACCCGCAGGCCGCCGTGCCAGGCCATGGAGACGTGGTCCTCCTGGGTGCCGCTGGTGGGGATCGAGTCGAGCACTGCCGGCTGGGCGAGCTGCTTGCTCTCGGCCACCAGGGCCGCCTGGGTGTACTGCGCGAGCATCAGCCCCGACTGCAGGCCGGGGCGCTGGGCGAGGAAGGCCGACAGCCCGCGGGTGCTCTCGGGGCTCATCAACCACAGGGTGCGCCGCTCGCTGATGCTCGCGAGGCTCGCCAGCCCGACCCCGAGGGCGCCGACGGCCAGCCCGAGGGGCTCGCCGTGGAAGTTGCCGGTGCTCTCGACGCGATCGTCGTCGAGCAGCACGGGGTTGTCGGTGACCGCCCCGAGCTCGGCGTCCAGCACCTCCCCGCACCAGTCGTGGGCGCGTCGCGCGGTGCCGTGCACCTGCGGGGCGCAGCGGATCGAGTAGGGATCCTGCACCGCGTGGTCGCTGTCGCGATGGCTGGCGACCACCTCGCTGCCGGCCAGCAGCGCGGCGAGGTTGGCGGCCGACTCGGACTGTCCGGGCTGGCCGCGCAGGGCGTGCAGGTCCGCAGCGAACGGGCGGTCGCTGCCGAAGCCCGCCTCGGTGGTCAGCGCCGCTGCCACGTCGGCTCCGGGCAGCAGGCGCGCCGCGTCGTGCCAGGCCAGCAGCGCCACGGCGAGCATGCCCTCGGTGCCGTTGACCAGCGCCAGCCCCTCCTTGGGTGCGGGCGCGAGCGGCGCGAGCCCGGCGTCGGCGAGTGCCTCGTCGGCGGGCCGGGCGCCCCCGCCATCGTCGATCGCGCCCTCGCCGGTGAGCGCCAGCCCGATGTGGGCGAGCTGGGCGAGGTCGCCGCTGGCGCCCACCGACCCGCGGCTGGGCACCACCGGGGTGAGCCCGGCCTGCAGGCACCCCACCAGCGCATCCACGACCTCGGGGCGCACGCCCGAGTGCCCGGCGCACAGGGTGCGCGCGCGCAGCAGCATCATGGCGCGCACGACCTCGTCGGGCAGCGGGTCGCCGACGCCGGCGGCGTGGCTGCGCAGCAGGTTGCGCTGGAGCTCGCCGAGCTCGTCGGCGGCCACGCGCTCGGCGGCAAGGGCCCCGAGGCCGGTGGTGATCCCGTAGACGGCCTCGCCGCGCTCCACCGCGTCGTCGATGACCGCTCGGCGCTGCGCGAGGTGGTTGCGGGTCGCCTCGGGCACGGCGACCGGGGCGTGGTCGCGGGCCACGGCCACGACCTGCGCCGCCGTCAGGGGCTGGCCGGTCAAGCGCACGGGGCCAGGCGGTGGGCTCGCCTCCGCGGTCGCGTCCCCGGTCACAGCTGCTCCGGGCTGACGCGGGTGACCAGGCCCTCGGGGCGGCGGCCGGCGACGGCGTCGAGGACCTGCTGGCAGGTGCGGCGCTTGAGGTCGGCCAGCGACCGCTGGCTGAAGTACGAGGAGTGGGGGGTGACGATCACGTCCTCACGGCCCAGCAGCGGGTGGTCGGGCGGTGGCGGCTCGGTGGCCAGCACGTCCAGGCCCGCACCGGCCAGCCGGCCCTCATCGAGGGCGGCGACCAGGGCGTCCTCGTCGATGACCTTGCCGCGGCTGGTGTTGACCAGCACCGCCCCGGGTCGCAGCCGCGCGAGCCGCGGGGCGTCGAGCAGCCCGCGCGTGGCAGGGGTGAGCGGCAGGTGCACCGACAGCACCTCGGCGCGCGCCAGCACCGCGTCGAGGTCGGCCGGCTCGACGCCGTGGGCGGCCATCGTCTCGGCGTCGACACCCGGGTCGGTGGCCACCACGTGGCAGCCCAGGCCACGCACCCGCGCGGCGACCGCGCGCGCGATGCGCCCGAAGCCGACCAGCCCGACGGTCGCGCCCGACACCAGGCCCACCGGGTGGTCGGTGACCGCCGCCCAGGGTCCGCGGCGCGCCCGCTCCTGGTAGCCGCCCAGCCAGCGAGTCGCGGCGAGCATGAGCAGCAGCGCGTGCTCGGCGACCTCGTCGACGCAGTAGTCGGGCAGGGCGGTGACGGGGATGCCGGCCCGCTCGGCGGCGTCGACGTCCACCGCGTCGTGGCCCGCACCGGTGACGGCGATGAGCCGGGCGCGCTCGAGCAGTGCGATCCGCTCCGCACCCATCGGCGCGGTCACCTGGTTGAGGACGGCCACGGCCTGCGGCGCCACCGTCGGGGCGTCGGCGGCCACCTCGGCCTCCCGGCTGACGTGCAGCGACAGGCCGTGCGCCGCCAGCGTCTCGCGCTCGTAGGCGAAGTCGTCCCACTCGTCGTCGAGGAACCACACGAGGCTCATGGCTGGGGGGCTCCCGTCGAGGTGGGGCAGTGCGGCAGCACCGCGTCGAGGGCCTCGAGCAGCAGCGCCTGCTGCTCGGGGGTGCCCACGGTGATGCGGGCGTGCTGGGGCCGTCCCCAGGCTCCACCCGGGCGGATGGCCACGCCGTGGTCCAGCAGACGGCTCGCGGCGGTGGCGGCGTCCACGCCGAGGTCGGCCCACACGAAGTTGCCCTGGGAGGGGGCCACGCGCGCCCCGCGCGCCTCGAGGGCGGCGATCAGCGCGGGGCGCTGCCGCGCGACGAGCTCACGGGCGGCCTCCAGGTGCTCGGTGTCGCCCAGTGCGGCCACCGCGGCCGCCTCGGCGAGGTGGTTGAGCGCGAACGGCTCGCGCACCTTGGCAAGCTCGGCCACCAGCGTCGGGTGGGCCACCAGGTAGCCGGCGCGCACGCCGGCGAGCCCGTGCGCCTTGGAGAAGGTCCGCACGGCGATGACGGGCGCGCCCTCGGCGGCCAGGGCGATCCCATCGGCCAGCGCGGGGTCGTCGCGGAACTCGGCGTAGGCCTCGTCGAGCACCAGCGCCGCCCCGGCGGGCAAGGCGTCCAGCAGCCGCTGCGCGTCGGCGCGCGACAGCGCGGCCCCGGTCGGGTTGTTCGGCGAGGCGAGCCACACCACGCGCGTGCGCGGCGTCACCGCGGCGCGCACCGCCTCGACGTCGAGGCCCTCGTCGCCGATCTCGACGGTGCGCAGCGTCGCGCCGGCCAGCAGCGACGCGGTGCGGTAGGCCGCGAAGGAGGGCACCGGCACGACGGCCTCGCCCTCGGGGTGCAGCATGCCGAGCCCGACGACGGTCAGCGCGTTGTCGGCGCCGTTGGCGGTCAGCACCAGGCGCGGGTCGATGGCGTGGGCGCGGGCCACGGCCTCGGTGAGCGCACGCGCCGCGCCGTCGGGGTAGCGGCCGACCTGGTCGGCGGCGTCACGCAGCGCGGCGACCGCAGCAGGCGCGGGGCCCAGCGGGTGCTCGTTGCTGGCCAGCGGGGCGGTGCGCCCGTCGGCGCTGCGCTCGGCCAGCGTGCCGGCGGCCGCACCGGGCACGTAGGTGGCCAGCTGGGCCAGCCCCGGACGGGCCTGCGCCGGTGAGGCGGTGGTCGCCACCGCTGACGGGTCGGGTCGTGCCCGCCCGGTCGAGCCGTTGCGAGCCGGGTCCTCGGCGGGAGTGGGCATGGGCGGCTCCTGACGCGGCGGGGGTGAGGGTGCCTCGAGCGGTCAGCCCTCGACGGGCTGGCTGCTCGGCGTGCGATCGGGGGCCTTGGTGGCCAGCGACACGACGATGAAGGTGAGCAGGGAGGCGAGCCCGCCGACGACGATGACGGGCCAGTCGCCGTAGTCGGCGAGCCCGGTCTCGCCCAGCAGACCCATCAGCGAACCGGCGGCGATCGCCGAGACGGCGCCCGGTGCGGTGGCGCGGGGCCACAGCAGGCCGCCGACCACCGGGACGAAGACGCCGCCAGCGTACATCGTGTAGGCGAACACCAGCGTGTCGACGATGCCGGGCATCACCTGGTACAGCCCGAGAGCCCCGAGCCCGAGGACCGCCACCGACACGCGGGCGATGATCAGGGTCTCGCGGGCGTCCTCGCCGTGATCGCGGCCCAGGATCTTGCGGGCGAAGTCGTTGGTGACGTGCGAGGAGCCGGCCACCAGCAGCGAGTCCGCGGTCGACATCACCGCCGCCAGGATCGCGCCCACCAGGATCGCGCCGGCCCACACGGGCATGACCTCGGTGACGAGCTCGGGGATCGCCGCGGCGCTGTCCTCCAGGTCGGGGAACATCACGCGGGAGGCCATGCCCGCCAGCGCCGGGAAGATGCCGAACACCAGCAGGATCAGCCCGGCGATGAGGGCGCTGGCGCGGGCGATGGTCGCACTGCGGGCAGCGAACAGGCGCTGGTAGAAGTCCTGGCCGATCAGGTCGTACATGACGACCGGCACGATGATGCCCGCCACGACGAAGGTCCCCATGCCCACCGGCGAGAAGAAGCTGTCGGCGGTGAGGTCGTCGGCGGCGGCGACCTCGGCCTGCAGCCCCGACAGACCCCCGATCTCCGCCAGGGCGAGCCCGGCGGCGATCGGCAGGCCGATGAAGATGACCAGGATCTGCAGCGCGTCGGTGAGCGTCACGCCCCAGATCCCCGCGAAGAAGGTGTAGGCCACGAACAGCACGACCGCGACCACGGCCCCGGTCTGGGGCGCCAGGCCGATGATCCCCAGCGCGCCGCTGGTGGCACCGACCTGGGCGGCGAGGATGCCGGTGACAGCCACCAGCGACAGCGCCGCGCCGAGGCCGCGCACCAGCTGACTGTCGTAGCGCTGGGCCAGGTAGTCAGCGATGGTGTACAGGGCCAGCGCACGCAGGCGTCGCGCCGCCACCAGGCCGAGGGCGATCAGACCGGCACCGGTGCCCAGCGCGAAGGCGATGCCGCTCAAGCCGTGGGTCCAGCTGTCCTCGCCCACGCCGAGGACGAACCCGCCGCCGAAGTGGGTGGCCGCGAGCCCCGCCACGACCAGCGGTGCGCCGAGCTTGCGCCCGGCCAGCAGGAAGTCCGAGGTGCTGCGCACCAGGCGCGAGGCCGCGAACCCGACCGCGACCACGGCGGCGAGGTACAGCACGATGATGGTCAGGGGCAGGGGGTCCATGGTCCGATGACCTCCACCTGGTCGCGTTCCCGTCCCGCTGCGACCAACCCGGTGTTGGTCGCAACGCCGCGGCCCAGCACCCCGCTGCGGTAGCCCCGCTGACCCCACTGCCCGCGCGGGCAGCACGATCCGACCTGGGTCGCGGTGCTCCCACCTGTGGGTGAGGACGGCCGTACGGTGCCACGCACTGCCCTGCCCTGCCACCCGCGCCGCTGGCGCGGGCGGTGACGGCTCACCGTCGCTGGCCCCACAGCAGGCCGCGGGCGAGCAGCGAGGCCGGCCTGCCGAGCATGGTGCCCAGCAGCTTGGCGCGCACCGGCGTCGGCGCCACGGTGAACAGCCGCAGCATCGCCGCGGTCAGCCGCACCGGTGGCAGGGTGCTGTCGAGGTAGCCCTGCCACGTGTGATCGGGCAGGGCGAAGAAGGCATCGAAGAACGCGCGCGTCTCGTGGGCGTCGAGGCGCTGCAGCGCGGTCAGCCCGAACGCCTCCAGCGCCCTGCGGCGCAACGCGGTGCGCGACCACACCGCGGCCCAGCCGGCGTGGGCGGCGGTGACCGGGTCGGTGCGCGGGTCTCCCAGCGCCCCGGCGAGCGCGGAGGCCAGGCGCGGCGCGCGACGCAGCGCGTGACCGAGCTGGTAGCCGGTCGCCGGGTGGACTAGGGAGGCGGCACCCCCGAAGCCGATGACGCGCTGGCGCGTGTCGGGCACCGGCAGGCCCATGGGGATGAGCACGCGCTCGACAGCGGGCGGCTCCACCGCCTCCGTGCCGAGGTGGGCCAGCCGGCGTCGCAGCCGGTCCTCCAGGGTGGCCTGGTCCAGCGCGGGTCGACGCGCGAGCGAGGTCTCCTCCACCAGCCACGTGCCGTCACCGAAGTCCAGGGCGTAGCAGAACGTGGCGTCGGCGGCGCGCTCGTGCGGCTCGAGGTGATCGGCCGAGAAGTCCATGATCATGGCGCTGCCCGGCGTGTAGGGGGGCCTCGACCAGGCCGCGCGGAGGCCGTAGGCGGCCTGCGCCGGTGCGTCCGGGGCAGGCTGGCGCTGCACCAGCACCGGGTGGTGGCCCGTGGCATCGACCACCACGCGCGCTGCGGCCTCGCGCCCGTCGTCGAGGGCGAGCACCGTGCCGTCGTGCCGATGGTCGGCGGCGCTCACCAGCCCCTCGTGCAGCGTGGCGCCCGCGTCAGCGGCACGCTTGCGCAGACGGCCGCGCAGCACATCACCGTCGATGCGCGCGTAGCCGCGCCGCAGCACGCGCGTGCGCCCTGCGGGGCGCACCAGCGTCTGCGGCCACCACGCCTCGAGGTCACCGGGCTCGAGGTGGGCGTGGGCCTCGTCGGCCCAGACGCCGTAGGTGCCGACCCAGCGATCCTCATCAGGGGTGAGCACCGCGGTGCGCAGTCCGGTCTCGGCGATCTCGGCCGCAGCGACGGCCCCCGCAGGGCCGCCGCCGACGATCGCTACGTCATGATCTGGTCTCGCCTCGCGCACGCGCCGCTCTCCGCCTCGCCGCCATCGGGATCCTGCGTCGCCGAGTAGTGGATGCCCCGTCGCGCTTCCCGTGACACGTGCCGCGGCTGCGGGCGCACCGACGCTAGGGTGCCGGGGCCGTGTTCAGCACCGACGCCCTCCTCGACTTCGCCGAGCAGCTCGCCGCGCCTCAGGACCTGCTGCTGCGCGCGCTCGCCTCGGTCCTGCTGATCCTCGCGCTGGTGCTGCTGCGCTGGATCGCGGTGCGCGTCACCGACCGGCGCGTGCAGGACCAGGCGCTGCGCTACCGCCTCGCCAAGATCTCGACCTATGTGGCGCTCGTCGTGGGCGTGCTCGGCCTCGGCCGGGTGTGGATCACCGGGATCGACACGCTCATCACGATCCTGGGGCTGGTGGCCGCCGGGCTGGTGGTCGCCAACACCGACGTGATCCGCAACCTCGCCGGCGGGCTCTACATCGCCGTGCGACACCCGCTGCGGGTCGGCGACCGCGTGGAGATCGACGGCAGGGCTGGGGATGTCGTCGGCGTGGGCAGCCTCGGGTTCAACCTGCTGGAGATACAGGGCTGGGTCGACGCCGACCAGTCCACCGGGCGCGTGCTGCACGTGCCCAACGGGCTGCTGCTCACCCACCCCCTGGCGAACTTCGGCGCCGGCTTCAGCTGGATCTGGCACGAGGTCGTGGGGCCACTCACCTTCGACAGCGACGTGGCCCGAGCCCGGCGCATCCTCGCCGACACCCTGGAGCGTCACGCCCCGTCCCTCGAGGCCGACGACCCGGGCCGCGAGCGCGACCTGCTCATCAGCTACACGCGCCTCGCCCCGGCGACCTACGTCAGCGCCGACGAGCGCGGCGTGCGCCTCGCCGGCCGGCTGCGGGTCGACAGCCGCGAGCGCCGCCGCGTCGACAGCGCGATCTGGGCGGACCTGCTGGAGCGACTGGCGAGCGAGCCCGCCATCACCCTGACCTACGCGGCGGTGCGCACCGAGCTCGCCGGCGGCGTGCACCTCGACGGGAACGGGACCGCAGGAGCGGCCACGCCCGGGCAGGAGGGGGCGCGAGGCCCCGGCGGCCAGCGCTCGGAGGGCGGCGGGGGCGGCGTCGGCTAGCCTGCGGGCACGCCGGGCCCTCACCGACCCGCCCGGACGCCCCACCTCATGAGCGACGACCCCCGCGAGCTGCCCGCCGTGCGTGCCGCACTGGACGCGCTCGCCGAGCGCGATGCCGTGCGACGGCTGCACGAGCGCGACACCAGCGTCTTCTCCGACGACCCCACCGTGCAAGACGCCGCCGGCGACCGCCTGGGCTGGCTGGACTGCGTGCCACCGCCCCCCGAGTGGGTGCCGCGCCTGCGCGCACACGCCGCCGAGGTCGTCGACGCAGGCTTCGACGAGGTGATCCTGCTGGGCATGGGCGGGTCGAGCCTGGCGCCCGAGGTGCTGGCTCGCGTGCTGGGCCCGGGCGCACGGGGCCTGCCGCTGACGGTGTGCGACTCGACCCACCCCGAGGTGGCCGCGACGCTGGATCGTGACCTGTCGGGCGCGCTGGTCATCGTGGCCAGCAAGTCCGGGGGCACCGCGGAGACCGCGGCCCTCGGGGCCCTGGCCGCCGAGCGGGTCCCCGACCCCTCCCATCTCGTGGCGATCACCGACGCCGGGACGACGCTGGCGGCCCGCGCGCGCGACGAGGGCTGGCGCGAGGTCTTCCTCAACCCCGCCGACATCGGCGGCCGCTTCGCCGCCCTGTCGCTGGTCGGGATGGTCCCCGCCGCCCTGCTCGGGGCCTCGCTGGAGGAGCTGTGGGGCTCGGCGGGCCGCCTGGCCGAAGCCTGCGCCCCCGGCCAGCCGATCGACGAGGACCCCTCGGCGGTCCTCGGTGCGTTCATGGCCGGCCTCGCCCAGCAGGGACGCGACAAGCTGACCCTGCTCACCGATCCGCGCCTGGACGCGCTGGGCGACTGGGTCGAGCAGCTGGTCGCCGAGTCGACCGGCAAGCAGGGGCTGGGCGTGGTCCCCGTGGTGGGCGAGCCCGTGGGCCCACCACAGGTCTACGGCGCCGACCGCGCGGTGGTCGAGGTGCGCCTGGGCGGCGAGCCCGTCGCCGGCGTGGCCGCCCTGATCGAGGCCGGCGTGCCCGTGCTCACCCTGGACATCGCCGACGTCGGCGAGCTCGGCGCGGCGTTCCTGCAGTGGGAGCTGGCCACCGCCTACGCCGGGATGCTGCTCGGCGTCAACCCCTTCGACGAGCCCGACGTGAACGCGAGCAAGGCCAACACCAAGGCGCTGCTGGCCGAGCTGTCCACCCCAGAGGCCCTCGGCGAGCCCGAGGACGACGACCCCGCTCCCCTGCTCGCCGGCGCGCGCCCCGGCGACTACGTCGCGCTGCAGGCCTACCTGCCCATGACCGCAGACCACGTGGCGGCGCTGACCGAGCTGCGCCGGGAGCTGCGCGACGGGCTCGGCCTGGCCACCACCGTCGGCTTCGGACCCCGCTTCCTGCACTCGACCGGGCAGCTGCACAAGGGCGGGCCCGGCTCGGTGGTGGTGCTGCGCCTGGCCGATGCCCCCACCGGCGGTCCGCCCATCCCCGGGCAGCGCTACGACTTCGCCACCCTGGTGCGCGCCCAGGCCGCCGGCGACCTGCAGGCGCTGCGCGACCGCGGACGGCGCGTGGCGTCGGTGCGCGCCGATGACCTCCACGCCGCCTGCGAGCGCATCCGCGCCGCCCTGCCCACCCACGACGGGGGCGGCTAGAGGATCCGTGGCGCCGCGGCCGCGGCGCCACTGCCCGCACGAGCGTGACCCCACCCCAGGTGGGGTGGGCGTGCTAGGGTGGAGCGCATGAGCAGCAGCCACACCCAGCAGGTCGGCAACCGGCTGCGCACCGCGCGGGGCCACCTCGACGCGGTCATCCGCATGGTCGAGGACGAGGCCTACTGCCCCGACATCCTCAAGCAGATGACCGCGGTGCAGGGCCTGCTCGAGGGCTCGGGACGGATGGTGTTCCGCAACCACCTCGAGACCTGCGTCGCCAAGGCGATGCAGGAGGGCCGCACCGAGGAGATCGTCGACGAGCTGATGGAGACGCTGAAGTTCGACAAGCGGCTGCTGCGCCCCACCCCCGAGGAACCGACCCAGGGAGGAACGACGATGGCCGTCGAGACCATCCACGTGCCCGAGATCCACTGCGGCCACTGCAAGAGCTCCATCGAGGGCGCGCTCCAGCCGCTGGACGGCGTGGCCAGCGCCACGGTCGACATCGAGGCGCGCCTGGTCACCGTCGACTACGACGTCGACAAGCTCGACCGCACCGCGCTGATCAGCGAGATCGAGGATCAGGGCTACGAGGTGCCGGCCTAGGGCCTTGGCCCTCCCCCCAGCCCGCGTCGCGGTCGCGACGCGGGAGACTCGCGACCGCGTCGCGACCGCGTCCCCGCACCGGAGGTCCCATGGGCACCCCCACCGAGCAGCACGACCCTGTCGCCGCGGCGGCCGGCGGCGAGCTCGACCTCACCGTCGACGGCATGACGTGTGGCTCGTGCTCGGCGCGCGTGCAGCGCATCCTGGAGCGCCAGGAGGGCGTGACGCGCGCCGACGTGAACTTCGCCACCGGCCGCGCCCGCGTGCAGCTCGACGACGACGCCGCGGTCGACCTCGACCGCCTCTCGGCGGCGATCGACAAGATCGGCTATGAGGTCACCGGCGCGGTGCTGCCGGGCGAGGAGCCCGACGAGCCGCGCGACCCCGGCGAGGCGCACGCCGCCGATGAGCGCCGCTGGTTCTGGCGGGCGATGCTCGCCCTGCCGCCGGCGCTGGTCGTCACGTGGATCTCGATGGTCCACACCGGGATGCTCACCGGCGTCGAGGAGGGCTTCGAGCCCTGGGAGCGGTGGACCGTCTTCCTGCTGACGCTGCCGGTGCAGTTCGTGGTCGGCTGGCCGTTCCTGGCCGAGGCGGCCCGTCGTGCCGTCCGCGTGACGGCGAACATGGACACGCTGATCTCGATCGGCACGCTCGCGGCGTTCATCTACTCGACGGTGGAGTTCGTGCGCGGCGGCGACGACCTGTACTTCGAGGTCGCCGCGGTGATCATCGCCTTCCTCGCCCTTGGCCGCTACTTCGAGGCCCGAGCGAAGGGGCGTGCCGGCAGCGCCCTGCGGGCCCTGCTCGAGCTCGGGGCCAAGGACGCCCGTCGCGTCGACCCCGACAGCGGCGACGAGGAGCTGGTGCCCGTGGCCGACGTGGCCGTCGGCGACCTGCTCAAGGTCCGCCCGGGCGAGAAGGTCCCGACCGACGGCGAGGTCGTGGCCGGCGAGTCCGCGGTCGACGAGTCGATGCTGACCGGCGAGTCGGTGCCGATCGACAAGGTCCCCGGGGATCGCGTCGCGGGCGCCACGGTCAACAGCGCCGGCGCGCTGACGGTGCGCGCCACCGCGGTGGGCAGCGACACCGCGCTGAACCAGATCGTGCGCCAGGTCGAGCAGGCCCAGGCCGGCAAGGCCGAGGTGCAGCGGCTGGCCGACCGCGTCTCGGCGGTCTTCGTGCCGGCGGTGCTGGTCATCGCCGCGGCGACGTTCGCCATCTGGGCGTTCGCCATCGGCGCGCCGGTGCAGGGGCTGACCGCCGCGGTGGCCGTGCTGATCATCGCCTGCCCCTGCGCGCTGGGCCTGGCCACCCCCACCGGCATCATGGTCGGCACCGGCCGCGGCGCCGAGCTCGGCGTGCTCATCAAGCAGATCGACGTGCTCGAGCGCAGCCGCCAGGCCACCACCGTGGTGTTCGACAAGACCGGCACGCTCACGCGCGGCGAGATGCAGGTCACCGAGGTGGCCACCGACGGCGAGACCGACCCTGGCACGGTGCTGCGCCGGGCCGGCGCGGTCGAGGCCGACAGCGAGCACCCCATCGGCCAGGCGATCACCGCCCACGCCCGCGCCGAGGCCGGCGACCTGCCCCTAGCCGAGGGCTTCACCGCGGTGTCGGGCCACGGCGTGCGGGCACAGGTGGAGGGCACCTGGGTGACCGTCGGGCGGCGCAAGCTGCTCGCCGAGAGCGGCGTGATCGTCCCCGAGCGGCTGGAGACGGCCGCCGAGCGGCTCGAGGCCCAGGGCACCACCGTGGTGCTGGTCGGCTGGGACGGCGCCGCGCGCGGCGCGGTCGCCGTGGCCGACACGCTCAAGGAGGGCGCGGCCGAGGTCGTCGAGGCCCTGCACGGCCTGGGCCTGTCGGTGGCGATGCTCACCGGCGACACCCAGACCACCGCGCGGGCCATCGCCGACCAGGTCGGCATCGACCGGGTGCTCGCCGAGGTCCTGCCCGCCGACAAGCAGGCCGAGGTCGAGCGCCTCCAGGCCGAGGGCGAGATCGTGGCCATGGTCGGCGACGGCGTCAACGACGCCCCCGCCCTCGTGGCCGCCGACCTCGGCGTGGCGATCGGCACCGGCACCGACGTGGCCATCGAGTCCAGCGACCTCACGCTGATGCGCGGCGACCTGCAGGGCGTCGTCACCGCCATCCGCCTGTCGCAGCAGACCTACAAGGTGATCCGCCAGAACCTGTTCTGGGCCTTCTTCTACAACACCGCGGCGATCCCACTGGCCGCCGTGGGCCTGCTGAACCCGATGATCGCCGGCGCGGCGATGGCCATCTCCAGCGTCAGCGTCGTCTCCAACTCGCTGCGCCTGCGGCGCTTCACCGGCTGACCGCCGGTCGGCGCAGCCATGGTGGCCACGACTGCGAAGACCTGATAAAGTCTAGGCCAGCGATCGACATCGCCACGCACGGTCCCTCACCTGCTCCCCCTCCCAGGTGAGGGACCGTGCTCGTTGGCGACCAGGAGCCCGCGACCCCGGCCCGCGATCCCGGCCGGGGTCGCGGGCTCCTTCGCGTGAAGGGCTCACAGGTCGATGTCGGGCAGCGCGGTCAGCGCCGCCTCCAGGGCCGTCTGGTCGTGCCCGCGGTCCTCGAGGCGTCCGGCCAGGTAGGCGTCGTAGGCGGCCATGTCGAAGTGACCGTGGCCGCACAGCGCGGTGAGGATGACGGTCTCCTCGCCGGTCTCGGTGCAGCGGGCCGCCTCCTCGATGGTGCTGGCCAGGGCGTGGGTGGGCTCGGGTGCCGGGACGATGCCCTCGGTGCGCGCGAACGCCAGCCCGGCCGCGAACGAGCTCGACTGCTCATAGGCCCGCGGCTCGATCAGGCCCAGCTCGACCACGTGCGACAGCAGCGGGCTCATCCCGTGGTAGCGCAGCCCGCCCGCATGGATCGCATCGGGCACGAAGTCGTGGCCCAGCGTGTGCATCTTCATCAGCGGGGTCAGCCCGGCCGTGTCGCCGTAGTCGTAGGCGTAGCGCCCACGCGTCAGCGTCGGGCAGGCGGCGGGCTCGACCGCGAGGATCCGCGGGCCCTGACCGCCCCGGTCGAGCCGGTCGGCCAGGAACGGGAACGCCAGGCCAGCGAAGTTCGACCCGCCGCCAGTGCACCCGATCAGCAGGTCGGGGGTCTCGCCGATCGCGGCGAGCTGCGTCTGCGCCTCCTGGCCGATGACGGTCTGGTGGAGCAGCACGTGGTTGAGCACGCTGCCCAGCGCGTAGCGCGTCACGTCGCTGCCAGCGGCCGCCTCGACGGCCTCGCTGATCGCGATGCCGAGGCTGCCCGGGTGGTCCGGGGTGTCGGCGAGCACCTTGCGGCCCGCCTCGGTGCGGTCCGAGGGGCTCGGGTGGACCGTGCCGCCGAACACCCGCATCATCGAGCCGCGGTAGGGCTTCTGCTCGAAGCTGGCGCGCACCTGCCACACCTCGCACTCGAGGCCGAACTGCGCGCAGGCGAACGCCAGGGCGCTGCCCCACTGCCCCGCGCCGGTCTCGGTGGTGAGCCGCTGCACGCCCGCCTCGGCGTTGGCGTGCGCCTGGGCGACGGCGGTGTTGGGCTTGTGGGAGCCCGCGGGGCTGCCACCCTCGTACTTGTAGTAGATCCGTGCGGGGGTGCCGAGCGCCGCCTCCAGGCGGTGGGCGCGGTGCAGCGGCGTGGGCCGCCACAGGCGGTAGACGTCACGCACCGCCTCGGGGATGGGCACACGGGCCTCGGTGGAGGCCTCCTGTGCGACCAGCGCTGGTGGGAACAGCGGCGCCAGGTCCTCGGGCGTGATCGGCTCGTGGGTCGCCGGGTGCAGCACCGGCGGCGGGGGCTCGGGGAGGTGGGGGATCAGGTTGACCCAGTGGGTCGGCAGCTGATCCTCGGACAGCTGGGTGCGGGTGGCCACGTCGGTCATGGGCTGCAGTATGGCGGCCCAGGCCTCGCACGGCACATCCGGCTCGGCACATCAGGCTGCGCGCCGCACCGGCTCGACTGACCTGCAGGACGCGACCTCGCGAATCGGGCATCGCTGCGGGCGACAACCCCGCGGGGGTCCGGTAGGGTGCCGCCCATGGATCAGCCTCAGGTGCTCTCGATGGTCCTCGCCGGCGGTGAGGGCAAGCGGCTCATGCCGCTGACCCACGACCGCGCCAAGCCTGCGGTGCCCTTCGGCGGCGAGTACCGCCTCATCGACTTCGTGCTCTCCAACCTCATCCACGCCGGCTTCCTGCGCGTGGTGGTGCTCACCCAGTACAAGAGCCACAGCCTGGATCGCCACATCGCCCAGACCTGGCGGATGAGCCCGCTGCTGCGGCACTACGTCGCACCCGTGCCCGCCCAGATGCGACGCGGGAAGCACTGGTTTGCCGGCTCGGCGGACGCCATCTTCCAGAACCTGAACCTCATCAACGACGAGCGCCCCGACCACGTGGTGGTCTTCGGCGCCGATCACATCTACCGCATGGACCCCCGTCAGATGCTCGACTACCACATCGAGCAGGGCGCGGGCGTGACGGTCGCCGGCATCCGCCAGCCGATCGAGACCGCTGACCAGTTCGGCGTCATCGAGCCCGACGCCACAGGCACCCGCATCCACCGCTTCCGCGAGAAGCCGTCGGATCCCGTGGGGCTGCCCGACGCGCCCGAGCAGGTCTACGCCTCGATGGGCAACTACGTCTTCTCCACCGAGGCGCTGATCGAGGCCGTCACCGCCGACGCCGGCGACGAGGAGTCCGGCCACGACCTCGGCGGCGACATCATCCCGGCGATGGTCGACAAGGGCGAGGCCGCCGTCTACGACTTCACCCGCAACCGGGTGCCGGGTGCCACCGAGCGCGACCACGCCTACTGGCGCGACGTGGGCACGCTCGACGCCTACTACGACGCCCACATGGACCTCATCTCGGTCCACCCGGTCTTCAACCTCTACAACGACCGCTGGCCGATCCTCACCAGCCGTGATCCGGCACCGCCCGCCAAGTTCGTCCATCACGAGCCCGACCGCATCGGCACCGCCACCGACTCGATGGTGTGCGGCGGCACCGTGGTCAGCGGCGGCACCGTGCGCGGGTCGGTGCTCGCGCCCGGGGTGTACGTCCACTCCTACTCCACCGTCGAGGGCTCGGTGCTCATGAGCGACGTGCGGGTCGGTCGCCATGCGGTGGTGCGCAACGCCATCATCGACAAGAACGTGGTGATCCCCCCGGGCGCGGAGATCGGCGTGGACCCCGCCCGCGACCGCGAGCGCTTCACCATCAGCGACAACGGGATCGTGGTGCTGGGCAAGAACGAGGTGGTGGAGCCATGAGGGTGGGGCTGCTGACCCGCGAGTACCCGCCGGAGGTCTACGGCGGCGCCGGGGTGCACGTCGAGCACCTCGCTCGCGCGCTGGCCTACGAGGTCGAGGTCGCGGTGCACTGCGCGGGTGGCCCGCGCAACGATCGGCTGGTCGCCTCGACGTCCAACCCGTGGGAGGCCCTATCCGGCGAATCGTCCCACCGCGGCGCGCTGGGCTGGTTCTCGGTGTCGCTGGCGCAGGCCGCTGCCGCCGAGGCCTCCGACATCGTCCACAGCCACACCTGGTACGCCAACCTGGGCGGGCACCTCGCCAAGCTCACCTACGACATCCCCCACGTGGTCACCAGTCACTCGCTGGAGCCCCTGCGACCGTGGAAGGCCGAGCAGCTCGGCGGCGGCTACGCGCTGTCGTCGTTCGCAGAGCGCACCGCGATCGAGGGTGCCGACGCGGTCATCGCCGTGTCCTCGGGGATGCGCGACGACGTGCTGGCCTGCTACCCGGGCGTGGACCCCGATCGGATCGAGGTGATCCACAACGGCATCGACGCCGAGGCCTACCGGCCGATCGACGACCCGACGGTCCTGGCGCGCCACGACATCCACCCGGACCTGCCCACGGTCACCTTCGTCGGGCGCATCACCCGCCAGAAGGGCGTGCCCCACCTCCTCGACGCGGCCCGTCACCTGCCCGCCGGCACCCAGCTGATCCTGTGCGCCGGCCAGCCTGACACCCCCGAGATCGGCCGCGAGGTGGTCGAGCGGGTGGAGCGGCTGCGCGCCGACGGCCACGTGCGCGTGGTCTGGATCGATCACATGCTGCCGCGCACCGAGATCGTCGCGCTGCTGTCGGCCGCCGACGTGTTCGCCTGCCCGAGCGTCTACGAGCCGTTCGGGCTGGTCAACGTGGAGGCGATGGCCACCGGCACCGCCGTGGTCGCCTCGGCGGTCGGCGGCATCCCCGAGATCATCGTCGAGGGCGAGACCGGCCACCTGGTGCCCTTCGAGGCCGGCGACGACGCCTACGGCACACCCCGCGACCCCGAGGCGTTCGCCCGCGACCTGGCAGCCGGCCTGTCACCGCTGCTCACCGACCGGGACCGGGCCGCCACGATGGGGGCGGCGGGCCGTGAGCGGGTGGTCGAGCACTTCGCCTGGGAGGCGATCGCCGCGCGCACCGCCGAGCTCTACCGCCGCCTGCTCGCCTAGCGGCGACCTGCGCGCCTAGCGGCGTCCGGTGGCGCTGGCGGTCAGCCGCCGCCGCGCACGTAGGTGGCCAGCGACTCGGCCTCCAGCTCCAGCTCGTCCATGCGCGACTTGACCACGTCGCCGATCGACACGATGCCCACCAGCACACCGGCCTCGACCACGGGCACGTGGCGCACCCGCCTGTGGGTCATGAGGGCGGTCAGGTCGTCGACGCTCGTGTCGGGCGAGCAGGTCACCACCTCGTCGACCATCACCGCCCGCACCGGCTCGTCGCCGCATGCCGACCCGAGCCGTGCCAGCGCCCGCGCGAGGTCCCGCTCGGAGATGATCCCCTCGATCGTGGCGCCGTCGGGTGCCACGACCAGCGCCCCGACATCGTGGTGGGCCAGCTCGTGGGCGGCCTCGGCCAGGGATGCTCCGGGCGCGATAGTGGCCACGCGACGGCCCTTGCGCTCCAACACCACTGACACCGGTACCGACATGGCGCTCACCTCCCGGGTGCAGGGTGGCCCGCCGCCCGGCTCGTGGTCAACCCCGATCGGCCCGGCCCTGCGGCGGTCCGCGGGAGGCGTCGCGTGCTGGGCGGTGGCCACGGTCAGGCGGCGCGCGCCAGCACCTGCCACAGGTGGTCGACGTGGCGCTCGGTGGTGCGAGCGCCACCGATGGCCACGCGCAGCACGAGCCGCCCGTCGACGCGGGTGTGGGTCACCAGCAGCTGCGGATCGGCGTTGATGGCCTCGAGGAGGCGCTGCGTGGCGGCGTCGCCCTCGGCGTGAGTCACGCAGACCAGCGCGAGCTCGGCCGGGGCCGCCAGGTGCAGGCGCGGGTGATCGTCGACGCGCGCGGCCAGTCGCTGCGCCAGCGCGACGTGGCGGCGCACGTGGGCGCGCAGCCCCTCCGCGCCGATCAGCCGCAGCACGAACCAGAGCTTGAGCGCGCGGAAGCGCCGTCCCAACCCGATCTGCCAGTCGCGATAGTCGATCACCGCGCCCGAGTCGCTGGCAGCGTTGCGCAGGTACTCGGGCGTCACGGTCAGCGCGCGCTCCAGCCACGTCGGGTCGGCCACCCACAGCGCCGAGCAGTCGATGGCGGTCAGCAGCCACTTGTGCGGGTTGGTGACGTAGCTGTCGGCGGCGCCGAGCCCCTCCCCCACCCAGCGCAGCTCCGGGCACACCGCCGCCGTGCCGGCCCAGGCACCGTCGACGTGCAGCCACACGTCGCGGTCGGCGACCGCTGCGGCGATGGCGTCCAGCGGATCGAACGCGCCGGTGGAGGTGGTGCCGGCGGTGGCCACGAGGAACACCGGTCCGTCCTGGGCTGCGAGCAGGTCAGCGAGCGCGGCGGGGTCCAGGCGCTGGCGCGCGTCGACCGGCACCCGCACGATGGCCTCGCGCTCTAGCCCGGCCACCGCCACCGCCTTGTCCAGCGCGCTGTGCGCCTCCGAGGAGGCCATCACGGTCAGCTCACGGCCGCCCGCGGCCGCCCGCTCGCGGGCGGCCAGCAGCGCGCACAGCGTCGCCGACGAGGCCGTGTCCTGGATCACGCCGCGTCCGCGGAACCGCGCGGGCAGGCCCAGCAGCTCGGCGAGCCAGTCCAGGACGTGGGTCTCCAGCTCGGTGGCCGCCGGCGAGGTGGACCACAGCATCCCCTGCCCCCCGAGCCCGGCGGTGGCGAGCTCGGCCAGCGCGCTGGGCCCGGAGGTGCCCGCGGGGAAGTAGCCGAAGAAGCCCGGGTGCTGCCACTGGGTGAGCCCGGGCACGATCACCCGGTCGAGGTCGGACAGGACCGCCGACAGCGGCTCGGGCTCCTCCGGTGGCTGGGCCGGCAGCTGCGCGCGGACGTCGCCGGGTGCGACGTCGGAGCGCACCGGCAGGTCCTCCAGGCGGTCCCAGTGGTCGGCGAGCCAGTCGACGAGCGCGTGGCCGGCCTCGCGCAGCGCCTCGGGGTCCAGCGGGTCCGCCCAGGGACCCGGCCCCCAGTGGCGCTCCGCGCCAGCGTCGTGATCGTCGTCGATCAGCTGGACTCCTTCTGGGCCTCCTCGACCACGCGCTGCGCGACGTGATCGGGGGCGATGTCGCGTCCCGCGTCAGTCATCCGCAGGGTCGCCGACCCGCTGGTGAGGGCCCGCAGCTGCGGGACGATGTCCTGCAGCTCGTTCTCGGGCACATGGGCGCGCACAGTGGTCCGCCCGTATTGGGCGGGCTCGCTGCCGAGGATGCGACCGCGTCGCGAGGACAGATCGCCCATGATGTCGCCGACCTGGGAGTCGGGGACGGTGACCGCGACCTCCTTGATCGGCTCGAGCAGCCGCAGGCCGGCGGCCTTGGCCGCCTCCTGGAAGCCCAGCGACCCGGCGACCTCGAAGGCGGCCTGTGACGAGTCGACCGGGTGGTACTTGCCGTCGTAGAGGGTCACGCCGACGTCGACCACCGGGTAGCCGGCCAGCACGCCCTGCTCCATGGCCTCCTGCACGCCCTTCTCGACGCTTGGGATGTACTGCTTGGGCACCGCGCCGCCCACGACCTCGTTGGTGAACGCGAAGCCCTCGCCGCGGTCCAGTGGCTCGATGGTGAGCTCCACCAGCGCGAACTGGCCCGCCCCGCCGGTCTGCTTCTTGAGCTTGCCGGTGGCGCTCGCCTTGCCCTTGACGGTCTCGGTGTAGGGGATCGCGGCGGGCTCGGGCTCCACCCCGACCCCGAAGCGCTCCTTGAGACGCGCGATGGTGATGTCGGCGTGCCCGGGTCCCTGGGTGTGCAGGATGATCTGCTTGAGCTCCTCGCTGCGCTCCACCACCAGGCCGGGGTCCTCGTCGCCCAGGCGCGACAGCCCCATCGAGAGCTTGTCCTCGTCGCCGGTGCCGGTCGGGCGCACCGCCACGCGGTGGTTGCCGTCGGGCGGGACGACCGGGTCGAGCTCGAGCTCGAGCTCGGGGGCGCGCAGCGTGTCGTTGGTGCGCAGGCCCTCGACCTTGGCGACAGCCACGAGGTCGCCCGGCCCGGCCTCCTCGCAGGGGCGCTGCTGGTCGCCGTCCACCCACTGCAGGTGCGAGAGCTTGACGCGGTCGCCGGTGCGGGCTAGGACCAGCTCGGTGTCGGGGGTGAGCCGCCCCGTGATCACGCGCATCTCGCTGACGCGCCCCAGGTAGGGGTCGGCGATGGTCTTGACCACCACCGCCGAGGGCGGCGCGTCGGCCAGCCCGTCGACCGCGCCGGATTCGATCGCGCCCACCGACACCGCGGTGTGCGCCGGGGTCGGTGCGACGTCGACCAGGAAGTCGGCGAGCATGCGGATGCCAAGACCGCGATCCACCGACGTGCACAGCAGCGGGAAGAACTCGCAGCGGGCCACGCCCTCGGCGAAGGCGCTGCCCAGCGTCTCCGGGGCGGGCTCGTCGCCCTCGAGGTAGGCCTCGAGGAGGTCGTCGTCGGTCTCGACGATCGCCTCGACCAGCAGCTCGCGGTTGCTGGCGGTGACGTCGGCATGCTCGTCGGGGATGTCACCGACGTGGCGCTCGCCCGAGGCGGAGCGGGTGACGGCGCGCTGGTGCAGCAGGTCGATGATGCCGTCGAACGCCTCACCGAGCCCCTGGGGGACCTGCACGGGGGCGAGCGGCTTGCCCACGCGGGTGCGCAGCGCATCCACGTGAGTCTGGAAGGCCGCCTCGGAGCGGTCGAGCCCGTTGAGCACCACGATGCGCGGCAGCCCGAGGCCATCGCAGGCCTCCCACAGCTGGTCGTGGACCGCGCCCACGCCCTCAACGGCGTCGACCACGAACACCGCGCAGTCCACCGCCCGCAGCGCGGGGTAGGCGTCGCTGAAGAAGTCGGGGCTGCCGGGCGCGTCGACGAGGTGGACGCGCACATCGCGCCAGTCGAACATGGCGCTCTGCAGCGCCAGGGTCCGCTCCCGCTCCCGCTCCTCGGCGCGACGGTCGAGCGCCGGGCCGCGATGCTGGGAGGAGCCGCGGTCGTCGTCGCGTGCGGCGGCGAGCAGCGCCTCGCCGAGGCGCGTCTTGCCCGATCCGCCCTGGCCGAGCAGCGCGATCGAGCGAACCTGGTGCGGCGAGCGGGACTTGGTGGCCATGGACCGCCTCACATCGTCCGGGGTCGTCCGGGGTCGGGAGCCCGCATCGGAACCGCCGAGGCGCGGGCCGTCTCGGTTGTGGCGCCGCGGCAGCGCACCGACGCGGACGGCGGGAGTGTAACCACGGGGACCGCTCCCACGTCCAGCGCCCGGGGGCCTCGCGCGCCGGCCCGCGACCCTCGGTCGCGGGCCCGATCGGCCCTGGTGCGACGGGCCGCCGCGGCCGTGTCAGGCCAGGCGCTCGGCGATGTGGTCCACCGCGCCCAGCAGCGCCTCGACATCGGCGTGGTCCACCGCCGGGAAGGTGCCGATGCGCAGCTGGTTGCGCCCCAGCTTGCGGTAGGCCTCGGTGTCGACCACCCCGTGGGCGCGCAGGACCTGCGACACCGTCGTGGCCGGCACGCGCTCGTCGAGGTCGACCGTTGCCACCACACCCGAGCGCGCCGCGGGGTCGGCCACGAAGGGCGCGGCCCAGTCGCGGTCCTCGGCCCAGCGGTAGATGCGCTCGGCCTTGGCGCGGCAGGCCGCGTCGACGGCCGCGAGGCCTCCAGCTGCCTCCAGGGCCTCGACCTGGTCGGCGAGCAGCGCGAGGGTCGCCACCGCCGGGGTGTTCAGCGTCTGCTCCTTGCGGCTGTTGGTCAGCGCGGTGTGCAGATCGAGCATCGCTGGGGTGTGGCGCTCGCCGGCGAGACGCTCGATGCGCTCGACCGCCGCGGGGCTGAGCAGCGCGAGCCACAGGCCCCCATCGCTGGCGAAGGCCTTCTGCGGGCTGAAGTAGTAGACGTCGACCGCGGCGGGGTCGAAGGCCAGCCCGCCGGCGGCGCTGGTGGCATCGGCCAGCACCAGGGCGTCCGCGTCGGCCTCGGCGGGGCGCGCGAGGTCCATCTCGACCCCCGTCGAGGTCTCGCAGTGGGTCAGGCAGTAGGCGTCCACACCGTTGACCGCGGTGACCGCGGGGCGCTCGCCGAAGGCCGACTCGGCGCGCACCGGCTCCTCCAGCCCCGGTGCGGCGGCGACGAGGTCGGCGAACTTGCCCGAGAACTCGCCTAGCACGGCATGCCAGCTGCGGCGCTGGATGAGCTGGAACGTCGCCGCGTCCCACACGAGCGTGGCGCCGCCGTTGCCCAGGGCCACCTCGTAGCCCTCGGGCAGATCGAAGTAGCGCGCCATCCCGGCGCGCACGCGCGCGACGAGGCCCTTCACCGCGGCTTGGCGGTGGCTGGTGCCCAGCGTGGTCGGCGCCAGGCGCGCCAGGCGCTCGACCGCCTCCTGGGGCACCTTCGAGGGGCCGCACCCGAAGCGTCCGTCGCGGGGCAGCAGCTCGTCGGGGATCGTGATGCCGTGGCTGGTCATGAGCGGTCCTGTGGTCGGCGCGACGTCGGGTGGCAGCGCGCCCCGGCACCGCGACGGGCGCCGGTGCGCGCTGCTGCGAGACGGTAGCGTGCCAGGCTGCCCGAACGAGAGGATCGCTGGTGACGACGGTGACGGTGCTCGGCGAGGGCAGGACGGTGGATCTGGCGGCTCTGGAGCCCGTCGAGGTGGCGGGCGCGGCACTGCTGCGCGAGGGCGAGCGCCTGCTCGCCCCCACCTTCCGGGGCTACGCGGTGGATCTCGGCGAGCGCGCGGTGCCCGACCCCGATGATGAGGACGCGCTCGGCGCGCTGGTGCTCGCCTACGTGGAGCAGGTGCGCACCCGCGACTGGAGCGACCTGCGGGGCATGCCGCTGGAGGACGAGCGTGACTGGCTCGACCTGCGCGGGGTCATGGTCCGGGTCGGGTGGGGCCCGCCCGCGGCGCGCGAGGCCTGGAGCGCCTGCCGCGACCGCCCCTACAGCCGCGACCTGCCGACCGCGGCCGGCTGGGCCGGGGCGGGTTGGGTGCTGCCCGCCGGCCAGGGCGAGCCCGACCCCGCGTTCGCCAGCCCGGTGCTGGAGACCCGGGGGCTGCTGCGCTGGGCCTACCTCGACCGGTGGCGCACCCCGGTCGCCCTGCCCGACGGGCCACCGCCGCAAGTCGCCGAGGCTGCCGGGGACTGGGGCGCCATCCAGAGCCGTCTGCGCCAGGACCACTACACCGCGGATGCGCGCGAGGGCGCCGGCGAGCTGGCGCTGGCGGTGCTCGACCGCGTCGGCCTCGGGCCCCGCACGCCGGTGGAGGCCGAGGACGAGCCGCTGCCCGAGCGCGACGTCGAGGCCGTCCTGGCCCACCCCAGCGGCGTGGTGCGCGCGGCCGGCTGGTTCCTGCTGCGCGACGAGGCCGACGAGTGGCTGGGCTGCGCCTACAACGAGTGCCAGCACCACCTGGCGGTCGAGGCCGAGGAGGACGCCTTCGAGCAGGAGGAGGTCCTCGAGCTCGCCAGCCTGGGGGTGCCCAACCCGGTCGATGCGGCCTACCAGCGCCGCCGGCTGCTGACCCTGGCCTTCGGCGACGTCTCCGACGTGCCGCTGGCGGGGGCGGGCGACGTCGCCGACTTCGTGGACTTCTACCGTGACTGGGTGGCGCGCGGCAAGCCCGAGGAGGAGTTCCAGGAGGCGGTCGAGGCGCTGCGCGACCGCACCGACCCCGAGTCGGACCCCGAGCGGCCTGGTGACGACGAGGACGACGAGGCCAACGGGACCGACGGGCGCACGTGAGGCGGGCGTCGCCTGCGGCTAGGGTCGTCTGTCAGCAGGTCGGAGGCGCGAAAGGGTCCATCGGTGCAGGACGTGCCACAGCTGTCCAGCTCGGACGAGGCCGTCCTGCTCGTCTCGGTGCTGGCCCTGTCGCTGCTGCTGCTCGCCGGCGTGCGCGAGCGCCGGCGCCACGCGGCGCGGGCCGCCGCGGTGCCCTGGCGCATCAGCGTCAACGGCAGCCGCGGCAAGTCCACGGTGACGCGCCTTGCGACCGGGGCGCTGGCTGCGGGCGGCTTCCGCCCGCTGGGCAAGACCACCGGGACCGAGGCACGCCTCATCAACGGCGCAGCGGCGGCGGAGACCCCGATCACACGCCGCGCCGAGGGCCCCAACATCGGCGAGCAGCGCGAGGTGACCCGCCAGGCCGTCGCGCTCGGCGCCGACGCCATGGTCGTGGAGTGCATGGCGGTCACCCCGGAGTACCAGGAGACCTTCCACGTCGAGCTCCTGGCCGCCAACGTGCTGATCATCACCAACGTGCTCGCCGACCACATCGAGGAGATGGGTCCGACCACCGCGGACGTCGCCGAGGTGTTCGCCACCACCGTGCCGCGCGAGGGGCTGGTGGTCGTCGCACCCGGCCCCTACGTGCCGGTGTTCCGCGAGGCCGCCCAGCAGCGCGGCGCCAAGCTGCGCGTGGCCGCGCCCGACGCGGTGGACCCGGCGGTGCTCGAGCGGTTCTCCCACGTGGTGTTCCCCGAGCACGTGGCGCTGGTGCTCGCGCTGTGCGAGGAGCTCGGCATCAGCGAGCGCGCCGCGCTCGAGGGCATGTGGGCCGCTGCCCCCGACCCCTACGCGACCCGGTTGGTGGCGGTCGGCGATCCCGAGGATCCCGCGCTGTTCGTCAACGCCTTCCCCGCCAACGACCCGACCTCCACCCTCGGGCTCTGGGACGACGTGGTGCGGCGCGGCTACCCCGCGCAGGGCGCTATCGTGATCATGAACTGCCGCGCCGACCGCATGGCGCGCACGCGGCAGTTCGCCGAGGAGGTGCTGCCGCACCTGCCCATCGCGACCCTGGTGATCGCTGGCGCGGAGACCCAGGCGGTGCGCCGTGCGGCACAGGAGGGTCGGATCGCCGCCGAGGAGGTGCTCGACCACACCGGTGACGACCCCGAGGCCGTCGTGGACGCGCTCGCGCCCCGGCTGTCGGGCCGCGTGGTGCTGGGGGTCGGCAACCTGCACGGTGGCGGTCGCGGCATCGTGGCGGGCCTCGAGGCCCGCGCCACCCAGCCGCTCCAGGGAGAGGCCCGCTGATGTTCGGCACCGAGCTGTACCTGTCGCTGGTGGTCGGTGTCGCGCTGAGCCTGCTCTACGCCGAGCGCACCGGCGTCATCCCCGCTGGGCTCATCGCGCCCGGCTACCTGGCGCTGGTGTTCGACCAGGTCGTGTTCGTGGCGGCGATCTTCCTGCTGAGCTTCATCGCCTACCTCGTGGTCGAGCGCGGGGTCTCGCGCGTGGTCATCCTCTACGGGCGACGACGGTTCGTCGCCATGCTCGGCGTGGGCATCGTGCTCAAGCTCGTCTTCGACGCCCTCTACCCGACCATGCCCTTCGAGGTGTATGAGTTCCGCGGCATCGGCGTCATCGTGCCCGGGCTCATCGCCAACGCCATCCACCGCCAGGGCGTGCCCCACACCCTCGGCTCGACGCTGCTGCTGTCGGGGCTGACGTTCCTCGTGGTGTGGAGCGTGGTCACGGTCTTCGGGTGAGCCCCATGGTCGACCGCGACGCAGGCGGCACCGCCGACGCCGCGCGCCCCACCTGGCACGGGCGGCTGCAGCGCAGGCTGCGGCGTCAGCGGCGCAACGCGGGGCGCGACGCGGTGATCGGCCTGGTCGTGGCCGCGGCCATCGTGCTGGGATCAGGCTACGTCGAGCTCGCCACGGCGGAGGAGCCCAACCCTCCCGGCGGCGACGATCCGCTGTTCTCGGCAGCCATGGTCGGCGACATCATGACCGGACGCCACGTCGAGGAGGTGGTGGACCAGCACGGCTACGCGTCGCTGTTCGCGCCGACCGAGGCGCTGCTGGAGGCCGACTACGTGTCCGGCAACCTCGAGCAGGTCATCACCGAGGATCCCGACGAGCTGCCCGAGGCCGACAAGTTCATCCACCTCTCCGACGGGCCCGAGATGCTCGACGCGCTGGCCGCGGCCGGCTTCACCACCGTGACGCTGGCCAACAACCACACGATGGACCACGGGATCCCGGGCCTGGAGGAGACGATCGCCGCGGTCGACGAGGCCGGGCTGGACCGCGCCGGCGCCGGCCTGGACCTCGCCGAGGCCCAGCAGCCGGCCGTGACCCAGCACGAGGACCTGACGGTGGCCACGCTGTCGTTCACCGACGCCTACGTCGAGGGGTTCCCGGCGCGCGCGTTCCAGGGCGGGGTGCTGACCGCCGAGCCCGATGCGGTCGAGTCGCTGATCGAGGAGACCGACGCCGAGGCGGACCTCACGATCGCGCAGTTCCACTGGGGCGAGGAGTACGACCTCGGCCCCAGCGCCGACCAGCGTGAGCTCGCCGAGGTGGCCGCCGACGCCGGCGCCGACCTGATCGTCGGCCACCACCCGCACGTGCTCATGCCCGTGGAGCGGATCGGCGACGCGCTGGTGCTCTACAGCCTCGGCAACTTCGTGTTCGATCAGGGCTGGTCGCGCACCCGCGAGTCGGCGGTGGCGCGCTACGAGCTCGACCCGGACGGCACCGCGCGCGTGGTGCTCGTGCCCGCACTGGTGCGCGAGGCGACGCCCACCCCCCTGTCAGGCCCCTGGTCGGCCTACCGACGGGCCCGCATCGGCCAGCAGCTGCGCGGCGAGGGGCTCGACTGGGAGCGCGACGGCACCGCGTTCGTCGCCGAGATCGACCACCACCACATCCTCGAGGACGACGATGGGTGAGCCTGACGACCGCGCCCCGGGATGGGGCGCGCCGCGACGCCTCGACGACCGGCGGCTGCATGTGCTGCTGGCCGCGCTGGTGGTCGTCGGCCTGGTGACCGTCACGCTGGTCGAGCGACCTCAGCTGGCGCAGGAGCGCGCCGAGCTGGTCGGCCAGGAGGTCACCGAGGTCGATGAGGACGCCGTTGGCACCGGGGGCTCCTCCGACCCGTTGGCAGCGCTGCGACAGGCCGGCGAGGACGGTGAGGATGCGTCGGATGGATCGGGGGGCTCGGGGGACGGCGCTGACGGTGGGGACGCCGGCACGGCGGAGAGCGAGACGTCCGAGGTGCTCGACCAGCACGGGGTGTCGGCCAGCCACCCCGAGGCGATCGCGGTGGGGATGGCGGTGCTGGAGGCCGGCGGCAACGCTGTGGACGCCGCCGTGGCGGTCTCCTACGCCCTGGGCGTGGTCGAGCCGTTCGGGTCGGGCCTCGGCGGGGGTGGCGCGATGGTCGTCCACGAGGACGGCGGCGACCCGTCGGGCTATGACTATCGCGAGGTGGTGCCCAGCAGCGGGCAGGCTCCGGCCTCCGACATCGGCGTGCCCGGCTTCGCCGCCGGCATGGAGCACGTCCACGACGAGCACGGCGAGCTCGACCTGGCCGACCTGATCGACCCGGCGATCCGGCTCGCCGAGGACGGGTTCGAGGTCGATGCGACCCTCGCCGAGCGCCTGGAGGGCGCCGCCCACCGCCTGCCGATCAACCGGCTGCCGCGCATGTTCCCTGGCGGTGCGCCGCTCGACGAGGGCGAGGTGCTCGTGCAGCCCGAGCACGCCGAGGCGCTGCAGGCGGTCCAGCGCGAGGGGGCGCAGGCGGTGCACGGCGGCGAGATCGGCGAGGAGATCGCTGCTGCGGTCGACGAGATCACCCTGGACGACCTCGCCGACTACGCGGTCAGCGAGCCTGATCCGGCTGTGGGGCAGTTCGCCGGGTACGACGTGATCGGGTCGGGCGCGCCCACCTCGGGAGCGACGGTCGTCCAGCAGCTGCAGATCCTCGACGCCCTCGACATCGGCGCGCTGGAGCGTGACGGCGCCGAGCGTCATCACGCGCTGGCGCAGTCGTGGCGCCTGGCGCTCGCCGACCGGACCGAGCATCTGGCCGACCCCGGCTTCGTCGACGTCCCCCTGGACGGGCTGCTGGATCCCGCGCACTCCCAGGCGCAGGCGGAGCTGATCGACCAGGAGGGCCAGGTCACGCTGGGACCTGACGACGAGCCGCCGCTGGACCCCGAGCAGACCAGCACGACCCACGCCACCGTGGTGGACCGCGATGGGACGCTGGTGGCGGTCACCAACACGCTGAGCAACTTCTTCGGCTCGGGCCTGCCGGTGTCGGGCTTCTTCCTCAACGATCAGCTGAAGAACTTCTCCTCCGACCCCGAGTCGGTCAACCGCGCCGAGGCAGGCAAGCGGCCGCGCAGCTTCGTGGCGCCGATGATCCTCGCGCAGGACGGTCGCCCGGTGCTGGGGCTCGGGTCACCCGGCGGGCGGCGCATCCCGATGATGCTCACCCAGGTCCTGGTCGACTGGGCTGCCCGGGACGACGACCTCGCCGAGGCGGTCGCCGCCCCGCGGCTGCACCTGGAGGACGAGGAGCTGCAGTTCGAGTCCAACCCGCCGGGCGGGGTGCGATCGGCGCTGGAGGACCTCGGCTACGAGGCCACCGACGACATCCCCACCGAGGAGTACTTCGGCGCCATCCAGGCGCTGGGCATCGATCACGAGGACGCCTCGGTGTTCGGCGCTGCCGACGAGCGGCGCGAGGGGGTGTGGGAGCGCGGCTCCTAGCGGGCCGGGCTGGCCGCTACCGCCTCGCGAGCGGCGCCGCGCGCCGCCGCGGCGCCCAGCACCGGCAGGACGGCGACCACGAGCAGGGCGCCGGGCAGGCCGGTGAGCCCCGCGAGGCCGCCGGCCGCCGCGGAGCCGAACGCGCCACCGCTGAAGAACGCGAGGTGGAACACCCCGAGGGCCACGCCGGCGCGGTGCGGCGGCACCAGCGAGGGGATCAGGTCGAGCAGCACGACCTGCCCCGCCGCGAAGGCCACCGCCACGAGCCCGAAGCCGAGCACCACCGCTGCCGGGGCGGGGGCTGCGAGGCCGGCGAGCACCAGGCCGGCGACCGCCGAGCCCACCAGCACGCTCACCACGCGCCCCCGGTCGCGGCGGGTGCCGTCGCCGCGGCGCACCACGCGCGTGCTCACCACCCGCGAGGCGACCGCGCCGAGCGCAGCTCCGGGCAGCATGACCGCGCCGACCACCAGCGGCGACCAGCCGTGCGCGGAGGCGAGGATCTCGGGCACGGCCAGCAGCATCGCCAGCCATGACGCGAGCAGCGAGAAGCCCGCGGCGCACACGCGCAGCAACCTGCGGTCCGACACGATCGCCACCGGCAGGAAGCCATCACGGCGCCGGCGCAGGTGGACCACCGCCACCAGCGTGGCGACCGTGGCCACGGCGGCGGTGGTCATGACGGTCCCGGCAGTCAGGCCGCCGCCCGGGGCCTGCACCAGGACGGTGGCACCGGCCACGGCCAGGCCGACCGCGACCGCGCCGAGGGGATCGAGGCGCTGCCGAGGATCGCCGTGATCGGGAGCCAGCCGTGCCGCGACCGGGGCGAGCACCACCGCGAGCAGCGGGATCGCGACCACCACCCGCCAGGAGGTGAGCTCGGTGACCGCCCCGCCGATCAGCGGGCCGGAGCCGGAGACGACGCTGACGACCATGCCGATCGCGCCGAGCACGTGCGTGCGCGCCGCGCCCTGGAACCGCGCGTTGATGGTCCCGGTCACCAGCAGCGGCACGGCCCCCGTGCCCGCTCCCTGGAGCACCCGGCCCGCCACCAGGACCTCGAAGCTTGGAGCGGTGGCGGCGGTGAGCGAGCCGATCGCCAGCAGCGCCACGCCCAGCAGCAGCGGTCGCCGCATCCCCAGCACGTCGGCCAGGCGCCCGAAGAACGTGGTGGCCACGGCGAAGGCCAGACCGAACGCCGCCAGCACCCACGAGGTGCCCGCCACATCGAGGTCGAGGTCAGCGGCGAGCTCGGGCAGCGCCACCGCGACCGCCGACGATCCGATGATGGTCAGGGCCACGAGCGTGCCGAAGACCAGCGCGATGCGCAGCGTCGGTGGGGCGTCGTCGGCAGGGTCGGCAGATGGGGTGCGCACGCAGGTGACGCTACCCGCCCAAGGTGTCGGCGACGCCCCGCAACCGTGGCCGCCAGGCCACCTCACTCCTCCACGGGAGCGAAGCGCGCAGCGTGCTCCTGACCGGTCAGGGCCAGCACCGCCTCGGTCAGCGCCTGGGTGAAGCGGCGGCGCGCCGCCGGCACGTCGCGGGGCGGGGACAGCGGTGACCCGAAGCGCACGGTGATCGTCGCTGGCGCGGGTCGGGTCAGCGCCGGTCGCGCGCCGCGCGGCCACCAGGCGGGGGTGCCGGTGATGCCCACGGGGACCACCGGCGCGGCCGCGGCAGCGGCCATGCGCGCCACGCCGCTGCGGAAGGTGTGCAGCCGCCCATCGGGCGAGCGCGTGCCCTCGGGGAACACGGTGATGACCTCGCCGGCAGCCAGCAGCCCGCTGATCCGCGCCAGCGCAGCGGCGTCACCGGTGCCACGGGCGATCGGCACCATCCCGAAGGCGCGCAGGAACGCGCCCACGGGGCCACCGGCGAGCTCGTCCTTGCCGAGGTACCAGCTCGGGCGCGGGCTGGCCGAGCCCATGAGCGGGATGTCGGCCTGCGACAGGTGGTTGGGCGCGAGGATCACCGGTCCGGCGCCGGGCACCCGACCGCGGCCGCACAGGGTGACGCGCAGCCACCGCAGCACGGCCCGCCCGGCGGTGGCGTGCGCGAGGACCAGACGCGGCGGCGGCATCGGCGCTCCTGCCTGCGGCAGCCTTACGCGAACAGGCCGCCGTCGACCTGCAGGACGGCACCGTTGACGTAGCTGGCCTCCTGCGAGGCGAGGAAGGCGATGACGGCTGCGACCTCGTCGGGCTCGCCCACGCGACCGATGGGGATCTGGTCGCGCACCGCCTCGAGATCCACATGCGAGGTCATGGTCGTGGCCACGAAGCCCGGTGCCACCGCGTTGACGGTGATGCCGCGCTTGCCGACCTCGCGGGCCAGCGCCTTGGTCATGCCGAGCACGCCCGCCTTGCCGGCGGCGTAGGCGGTCTGCCCCGCGTTGCCGTGCAGGCCGATGACGCTGCTGACGTTGATGATGCGGCCGTGGCGCGCGCGCAGCATGCCGCGCAGCGCGGCTCGGGAGAGCTGGAACGCCGCGGTCACGTTCACGTCGAGGCTGGCGGCGAAGTCGTCGTCGTCCAGCGACAGGGCCAGGCCGTCGGGGCTGTGCCCCGCGTTGTTGACCAGCACCGCCAGCCCGCCGACCTCGTCGATGGCGGTGCGCAGCGGGGCCAGGTCGCCGCGGAGGTCCGCGCCGACCGGCCGGGCCTCGACCGCGTGCGCCCGGCACGCCTCGGCGGTGCGCTCGGCGCCCTCGGCGTCACCGCCGTAGCCGATCAGCACCGGGTGACCGGCCGCCGCCAGCCGCACCGCGGTGGCAGCGCCGATCCCCTTCGACGCACCGGTGACCAGTGCCCAGCGCGATCCTTGCTGTGCCATGGAGCCCTCCCTCGAGTCGGTTCGGCGACTCGGCGCGACGCGTCAGCCTGGCAGGTCTTGCGGAGCGGTCACGGCGACCCGCTCCAGCTCGGGACGGATCCGCTTGACCATCCCCGACAGCGGCGAGGAGGCGCCCAGCTCCACGACGCGGTCGATGCCCTCGGCAGCGAGCCGCTCGACGGTCTCGCGCCAGCGCACCGGCGCGGTGACCTGCCGGGCGAGCCGGTCGGGCCAGCCCTGCGCCTCGGCGTGCGGCGCCGCGTCCACGTTGGCCACCACCGGCGGTGCAGCCTCGGCGAAGGCGGTGGCCTCCAGCGCGGCGCG
The DNA here is from genome assembly GCA_003553565.1 of Nitriliruptoria bacterium. Taxonomy (GTDB): domain Bacteria; phylum Actinomycetota; class Nitriliruptoria; order Euzebyales; family Egibacteraceae; genus PUKE01. Next base: position 38,266 of record PWER01000101.1, read on the forward strand.
CAGCGGCGGCACGGCCGGCTCCATGTGGGGGCTGTGGTAGGCGGCACCCACGTCGAGGTCGCGCACCTTGGCCTGCCCGCCCAGCGTCGTGCGCAGCGCCTCCAGCGCGCCAGCGGAGCCAGCGACCACGACCTGGCCGGGCGCGTTGTCGTTGGCGATGTGCGCCCCTGCGGCCTCGGCCGCCTCACCGATGACGTCCAGGTCACCGCCCAGCACCGCCACCAGCGAGCCCGGCCGCTGCGCCGCGGCGGCCTCGGTGGCGCGGGCGCGCACGTCCACCAGCGTCAGCGCGTCGGCGAACGACAGCGCCCCGGCGACCACCAGGGCGACGTACTCGCCGAGCGAGTGGCCGGCCACCAGGGCCGGTCGCTGCCCGGTGGCCTCGGCCCACGCCTGCGCGAGCACCACCTCGTGCACGAACAGCGCCCGCTGGCAGGCGGCGGGTGCGCGCAGCTCGTCGGCGTCGGCCTCGAGGCCCAGGCGCGTCACGTCGGCGCCGAGGATGGCGTCGGCCTCGCCCCAGCACGCGAAGGCGGGGTGGTCGCGCCACGGCCGTGCCATGCCGGGACGCTGGCTGCCCTGTCCCGGGAACACCCATGCGCTGCCCATGGCGATCAGCTCCGGGCTCGGAAGGCGAGGACGCCGTTGTGCCCGCCGAAGCCGAACGACTCCGAGAGAGCGGCGCGCAGCTCGCGCCGCCGGGGGGCACCGGTGACCACGTCGACCGGGCAGTCGGGGTCCTGCTCGTCGAGGTTGAGGGTGGGCGGGATGAGCCCGTCGGTGAGCGCGCGCACGGTGGCCACGGCCTCGACGCCGCCGGCGGCGCCCAGCAGGTGGCCGATCGCCGACTTGGTGGACGACAGGGCGAGGTCGTCGGCGTGGTCGCCGAAGACCCGCCGCAGCGCCGCGGCCTCGGAGGGGTCGTTGGTCGGCGTGGACGTGCCGTGGGCGTTGACGTGGCCGATGTCGCCGGGGGACAGCTCGGCGTCGGCCAGGCACAGCTCCAGCGCCCGCGAGGCGCCATCGCCCTCGGGGTGCGGCGAGGTCGGGTGGTGCGCGTCGTTGGAGGCGCCGTAGCCCGACAGCAGGGCCAGCGGCTCGGCGCCGCGCGCTCGGGCGTGCTCGAGCGTCTCGAGCACCAGCATCCCGGCGCCCTCCCCGGCCACGAAGCCGTCACGACCCACGGCGAACGGGCGGCTGGCCGTCGCCGGATCGTCGTTGCGCTTGCTCATCGCACCGGCAGCGCCGAAACCGGCCAGCGACAGCGGGTTGACCGCCGCCTCGGCCCCGCCGGCCACGACCACGTCGGCGCGGCCGGCGCGCAGCATGTCCAGCGCGGCCCCGATCCCGTCGGTGCCCGAGGCGCAGGCACTGACCACCGACCACGACTGCGCCTGCAGGCCGTGGCGGATGGCGATCTGGCCGCCGGCCATGTTCAGGGGCAGGGCGATCGCCATGAACGGACGCACCTTCGAGGGGCCATCGGCGAGCTGGCGCTCGTACTGGTCGGTCATCTCGTTGATGCCGCCGATGCCCGAGGCGCACAGCACCCCCACGCGGGTCGGATCGACGCCCTCGACCAGCGGCACCCTGACGCCGTCCCCCTCGACCACCAGACCGGCCTGCGCGAGCGCCTCGTGCGCGGCGATCAGCCCGTACTGCGCGAACGGGTCGAGCTGGCGCACGACCTTGCGCGGCAGGTGCGCCTGCGGGTCGAAGTCGCTGATCTCACAGGCGATCTGGCAGGGGTAGCCGGTCGGGTCGAACTTCGTGACCCGGCCTGCGGTCTGCCGACTGGCGCACCAGCCGTTCCAGAACGCCTCGACCCCCACCCCGTAGGGCGTGACCGCACCGATGCCGGTGACCGCTACATCGCGGTCCCGGCGCGACGACCCGCGCTCGACGTGCGCAGCCATGACCTATCCTCTCCCTCGGCCGAGCGCACAGCCTAGACGCGAGCACCAGACCCACAGGAGGACCCGCTGACTGCTCCGGGCATAGTCCTCGAGGAGCTGACCAAGCGCTACGCCGGCGTGCCGGTCGTCGATCGGGTGTCGCTGCGCGTGGACGCTGGCGAGATCGTGGCGCTGCTCGGGGTCAACGGCGCCGGCAAGACCACGCTGCTGGAGACCGCTGTGGGCCTGCGCTCGCCGGACGGCGGCGCGGTGCGGATCACCGGGCTCAACCCGCAGCGCCAGCCGCACCGGGTCGGCTCGGTGTGCGGCGTGGCACTGCAGGACGGTGGCGTGTGGCAGGCGACCACGCCGCGGGAGGCGCTGACGCTCCACGCCCAGCTCTACGACGATCCCTGGGAGGTGGAGGAGCTGCTGGCCGAGCTGGGGCTCACCGACGCCGCCGGCACCCGGGTGCGCCAGCTCTCGGGCGGGCAGCGTCGCCGTCTCGGAGTGGCGCTGGCGCTCGTCGGGCGCCCGTCGGTGCTGGTGCTCGACGAGCCCACGAGCTCGCTGGACCTCCCGGCCCGCGAGCGGCTGTGGGCGGTGCTGCGCCGCTGGCGCGCCGCGGGCGCGGCGGTGCTGCTGTCCACCCACCTGCGCGAGGAGGCCGAGCAGCTCGCCGACCGCGTCGCGCTGCTCCACCAGGGCCGCCTGGCCGCGTGCGACCGACCCGCCGCGCTGGCCGCCCAGGCCGGCCCACGCCTGGAGGTGCGCTACAGCGGCGAGGTGGACGCCTCTCCGCTCGGCGGGGACCTGGGGCTGCCCGTGGAGGTCCTCGAGGGGGGCTGGCTGCGCATCGCGGCCGGCGGTGAGGCGATCCCCTCGGTGACCGCCTGGCTCGACCGCCACGGAGCGGTGGTCGAGTCGGTGCGCACCAGCGGGCTCGCCGAGGTGATGAGCGAGCTCGATGCCGCGTCGGTGCGGGAGCAGGGGCGATGAGCACAGACCACGAAGCGCCGCCACCCGGTCCGCTGGCCGCGGATCCCGAGGCGCGCGCCGCGGCTGCGTCGCGGCGCGCCCGCGCGATCACCCGCGTGCAGCTGCGCCTGCTGATGCGCAACGGCGAGAACCTCCTCGTCGCCTTCGGCCTGCCGCTCGGGCTGCTGCTGCTGCTGGCCCTGACCGACACCGGGCTCGGGGTCGCTGACGGGCCCGCACCGGCCGTCGCGGCCGCGGCCACCGCGAGCGTGCTGGCCTCGGGGCTGGTGGCGCTGCCGATCGTGACCGCGTTCGAGCGCGACGCGCTGGCCCTGAAGCGGCTGGGCGCCTCGCCGCTGCGCGGCGGCGAGCTCGTGGCCGGCAAGCTCACCGCGTTCGCGGTGCTGCTGGCTGGGCAGCTCCTGGCCGTGGGGCTGGTGGGCCTGGCGGTGGGCTGGCGGCCCCCGGCCTCGCCGGTGGCGCTGACGCTCGCACTGGTCGTGATCGTGGCCGGAGCGGCAGCATGCAGCGGCGCCGGGCTGGCGCTGGCCGGGCGGTTGCCGGCGATGCGGACCCTGGCGGTCACCAACGCCACGTTCGCGCTGCTGCTGGCCACCAGCGGGCTCGTGGTGGCCCTCGAGGCGCTGCCGGGTGCGCTGGCCGCCCTCGTCGGGCTGCTGCCGGCGGCGCCGCTGCTGGCGGTCCTGTCGGCGCTGCTCGACCCCGCACAGGGCCTGGCGGCGGTCTCCCTTGGCAGCCTCGGCGTGCTGGCGGCGTGGGCGGTGGTGGCCCCCGTGGTCGCGGTGCGCCTGTTCCGCTGGTGGGACGAGTAGCGCGCAGCGGTTGCGCTGGCGGCGCTAGACGAGCACCAGCGCGTCCACCGCGATCGCGACGAACAGCAGCGCGAGGTAGTGGATCGATCGCTTGAACACGAGCATGGCGCGGTCCACGTCCGGCGCCCGGAACAGCGACCACGCCGCGGCCAGGAACCACCAGCCGAGCAGCAGCGCGGCGACCAGGTAGATGAGCCCCATCTGCGCCACGGCGCCGAACATCAGCGTCACCGACACCAGCAGGACCCCGTAGAGGAGGATCTGGCGCGCGGTCTCGCGGGACCCCACCACCACCGGCAGCATCGGCACCCCGGCGCGCCGGTAGTCCTCCTCGTAGCGCAGCGCGAGGGCCCAGAAGTGCGGCGGCGTCCAGACGAACACGATCGCGAACAGCAGCAGGGCGGCCAGCCCGAGGTCTCCGGTGACCGCGGCCCAGCCGATGAGCACGGGCATGCACCCCGCGGCGCCGCCGATGACGATGTTCTGGGTGGTGCGCCGCTTCAGGCCCAGGGTGTAGACCACCACGTAGAAGAAGATCGCGAAGGCGGTGAGCCCGGCCGCGAGCGCGTTGACGAGCACCGCCATCCCCACCACCGAGACCACGGCCAGGATCGCGGCGAAGCGCACCGCCTGCGTGCGCGTCAACCGGCCGTCGGCCATCGGGCGCGAGCTCGTGCGCTCCATGATCGCGTCGATGTCGTGCTCGACCGCGCTGTTGAAGGCGTTGGCCGCCCCCGCCGCGAGCGCGCCGCCGACCACGGTGGCCGCCACCAGGCCCACGCCCGGCCACTGACGCTCGGCCACCACCATCGCCGGCACCGTGGTGATGAGCAGCAGCTCGATGATCCGCGGCTTGGTCAGCGCGACGTAGGCCGCAACGCGCTCGCGCACGGTCATGGGACTGGCGGCCACGGCTGTCATCCGAGCTCCTCGCGCATCACGGCGGGCACGCGTGCGCGTGGAGCAGTGTAGGCCCTCACAGCGTCGCGCCCACCGGTGTGGCGGCCTGCGTGCCCCTGCCGCGGCGCACGAGGTCGGGCGCACGGCGCCGCCCAGCCTCTACCATTGGCCCCGCCGCCCCGGCCGGCGTCGCGACCGCGGGTGCGGCATCGGAGCCGGCGCACCGCTCGCGGCCGGCGGCGCCGCGAGCCCGACGAGAAGGCGATCCCTGTGAGCCACGACCTCGACCAGCTGGCGGTCAACACGATCCGCACGCTGACGATGGACGCCGTCGAGGCCGCCAAGAGCGGCCATCCGGGCACGCCCATGGCGCTCGCGCCGCTGGGCTATGTGCTGTTCACGCGCCACCTCGTGCACGACCCGACCCGGCCCGACTGGGCCGACCGGGACCGCTTCATCCTCAGCGCGGGCCACGCGTCGATGCTGCAGTACGCGCTCGCCCATCTGACCGGCTACGACGTGCCACTGGAGGAGATCCGGCGGTTCCGCCAGCTCGGCTCGCGCACGCCCGGTCACCCCGAGTACCGCATGACCCCCGGGGTGGAGACCACCACGGGCCCGCTCGGCCAGGGCTTGGGCAACGGCGTGGGGATGGCGCTGGCCGAGCGCATGCTGGCAGCGCGCTTCAATCGCACGGGCCACGAGGTCATCAACCACCGCACCTGGGTGATCGCCAGCGACGGCGACATCATGGAGGGCATCTCGGCCGAGGCCTCCAGCCTCGCCGGCCACCTCGGCCTCGACAACCTCGTGGTGTGCTGGGACGACAACGGCATCACCATCGACGGGTCGACCGCGCTGGCCTTCACCGGCGAGGACGTGCTGGCCCGCTACGCCGCCTACGGGTGGCGCACCCTCGAGGTCGCCGACGCCAACGACCTCGAGGAGATCGACTCGGTGCTCAAGCGCGCCGCGGTCTCCGACGGGCGCCCCACGCTGGTGCGGGTTCCCACCACGATCGCCTACGGCGCGCCGACCAAGGCGGGAACCGCGTCGGCGCACGGGGCCCCGCTCGGCCCGGGCGAGGTAGAGGGCGCCAAGGCCTACTACGGCTGGGCCGACGACGAGCCGTTCACCGTTCCTGCCAGCGTGCGCGAGCACGCCGACCAGACCGAGCGCGGCCAGGCCCTGCGCGCCGACTGGGAGCGCCGCTGGGACGCCTACGAGGCGGCCCACCCCGAGCTGGCTGCGGAGCTGCGCCGACGCCTCGAGGGTCGCCTGCACCCGGAGTGGCGCGAGGCGCTGCCCGCGCCCGAGGGGCCGACTGCCACGCGCAAGGCCTCGGGCAAGGTCCTCAACGCGCTCGCCGACGTGATCCCCGAGCTGGTGGGCGGCTCGGCTGACCTGTCGGCGTCCAACGCGGTGCTGTTCGACCACCACGGGGCGGTGACCCGAGACGACGCCCGGGGGCGCACCATCTACTTCGGGGTGCGCGAGCACGCCAAGGGGGCGATCCTCAACGGGATGCGCCTGCACGGCGGCTTCCGGCCGTTCGGCGGGACGTTCCTGATCTTCAGCGACTACATGCGCCCGGCCATGCGCCTGGCCGCGATGATGAGCCTGCCGGTCGTCTACGTGTTCACCCACGACTCTATCGGCCTCGGTGAGGACGGCCCCACCCACCAGCCCTCCGAGCAGCTCGCCGGGCTGCGCAGCGTGCCGAACCTGCACGTGCTGCGCCCCGCCGACGCCCGCGAGACCGTCGGGGCGTGGCGCTGCGCCCTCGAGCGCACCGACGGCCCCACCGCGCTGGTGCTGACCCGGCAGACGGTGCCCGACGTCGACCACACCGACGCCGACGAGGTCGCGCGCGGCGGCTACGTGATCCGCCCGGCCAACGAGCCCGACGTGGTGCTCGTGGCAACCGGCAGCGAGCTCGCGATCGCCGACGAGGCCGCCAACCTGCTGGAAGCCGACGACATCGACGTGCGCCTGGTGTCGCTGCCCAGCTGGGAGCTCCTCGACCAGCAGCCCCGCGCCGACCGCGAGGAGCTGCTGCCCGACGACGTGCCCACCGTCTCGGTCGAGGCGGGGATCCGCTTCGGCTGGGAGCGCTGGGCCGACGCGCACGTGGGGATGACGGGCTACGGGGCCTCCGCCCCGTGGGAGGACCTCTACGAGCACTTCGGCATCACCCCCGAGGCCGTGGCCGATCAGGCCCGCCGGCTGCTGGCCCAGCAGCGGCGCTGACGCGCCACCGGACCGACAGCACAGCGCACCGAGCGCAAGGAGCCGCCATGACCGATCCCCTGTCCGCCCTCCAGGCCACCGGCCAGTCGGTGTGGCTCGATGCGATCCGCCGCTCGTGGCTGGCCCCAGGGGGGTACCTGCGCCGCCTCGTCGAGGCCGGCGACCTGAACGGCCTCACGTCAAACCCGACGATCTTCGAGGGGGCACTGCGCAGCGACCCCTCCTACGACGCCCAGATCGCCGAGCTGGCCGGATCCGACCCGCGGGAGGCCTTCTGGGCGATCGTCAAGGACGACGTGCGGGCTGCCTGCGACCTGTTCCTGCCCCACCACCGGGCCACCGACGGTCGCGACGGGTTCGTGTCGATCGAGGTGGACCCCCGCAAGGCCTTCGACACCGAGGAGACGGTGTCCGAGGGCCTGCTGCTGTTCCGCGAGCTGGACCGCCCCAACCTCATGGTCAAGGTGCCGGGCACCGAGCCGGGGCTCGCCGCGATCCGCCGGCTGCTGGCCGAGGGCGTCAACGTCAACGTGACGCTGCTGTTCAGCGTCGCCCGGTACGAGCAGGTCTGCCAGGCCCACCTCGACGGGCTCCGCCAGCTGGCCGAGCGTGGCGGGGACGTGTCGCAGGTGGCCAGCGTCGCCTCGTTCTTCGTCAGCCGCGTCGATGCCAAGGTCGACGCGCTGCTGCCCGCCGACCACCCGCTGCGCGGCGTGGCCGCGATCGCCAATGCCCGCAGCGCCTACGGGGTGTTCCGCGACGTGGTCGAGGGCGAGGCCTTCGCCGAGCTCGCCGCCCAGGGGGCGCGTCCGCAGCGGCCGCTGTGGGCCTCGACCTCGAGCAAGGATCCGGCCTACCGCGACGTGCGCTACGTCGAGGAGCTCGCCGGGCCCGACACGGTCAACACGATGCCGGAGTCGACGTTGGAGGCCTTCCGCGACCATGGGGTGGCCAGCGACCGGCTGAGCGGCTCGGTCGAGGCGGCGCACGAGCAGCTGGCCGCGCTGGCGGCCGATGGGATCGACCTCGCCCAGATCACCAAGGAGCTGGAGACCGAGGGCGTCGACAAGTTCGTCCACTCCTTCGACGCCGCGGTGGACGCGCTCGCCGAGCGGCTCGGCTGACTGGCGGCGCCGCGGCGCGGCGCCGCCCGGCCCCGCCACGGGTCCCGGCCCGCCGCCGGACTCGGGTCAGACGGTGTCGAAGACCTCGTGGGCCCACAGCAGCGCCGAGGAGTACATCTGGAAGAACGGCGCCTCGGGGCGCCCGAGGCGCTCGGCGATCAGGTCGACCTGGCGCCAGTCGCCACGCTCGTAGGCCACCACCAGCTCCAGCGGGTCGCTGAAGGCGGTCCGCTCGCCCAGCAGGGTGCGCCGGACCTCGTCGGTGATGGGCACCCCCCGCAGGGCCTTCTCCATGGGGCGGTCGAACATCGCGTCGGCCAGCGAGAACAGCCCGACGGTGAACAGCTCGAGGCTGCGGCTGCCCAGCCCGAGCTCGCGCCCGATCGTCTCGCAGAGCTGGGCGCGGATGGCGGCGTTGACGGTCAGCTCGGTCGGCTTGTGGGGCGTGAGGTGCTGCACCGCCGCGGCCTGCACCCAGCGGCGCACCCGCCGCTCCCCCAGCAGCACCAGGGCCTCCTCCAGCGACTCGATGCGTCGCCGCAGCCCCAGCGCTGCGCTGTTGAGGTAGGTGAGGAACTTGTAGGCCAGGTCGACGTCCTGCTTGACCAGGCGCGCCACCCGCGGGTAGTCGAGCTCCTCGCGCTGCATCTCGGCGAGCAGCTGGAGGTGGCTGCGCGCGTGCGCGGGCACCGTCGCCTCGCCGCGCCGCTGCGGCTGATGGAAGAAGAAGCCGTGGGCGAGGTCGCAGCCCAGGCCCTTGGCCTCGGCGAGCTCCTCGTGGGTGTCGACGTTGCGAGCCACGATCGTGGTGCTGTGGCGCCGCAGCCAGGCCACCAGGTCGGCGCGCTGCTGCGGCGTGGTGGCGGCGAAGTCGACCTCGGTGTACTCGGCCAGGTCGAGCAGTGCGGCGTCGGCGCCCTGCGCGCCGACGGTCAGGGCCAGGCGGTAGCCATCGGCCACGACCCGCCCGCACTCCTCCAGCAGGCCCGGCGCCACCGAGCCGCCGACGTCCAGCTGGAGCACCACCGTCTCTGCGGGGAGCTCGCGGAGCTCGTCGCTGGCGAGCGTGGCGGCGTCGACCCGCAGGAACACCGGACGGTCGTCGGCGAACGCCTCCAGCACGACCACCAGGTCGCCGCGGGCGATGAGCCCGCGCAGCGCGGCGGCGTCCTCGCCACCACCCTCGCCGCCGTCCTCGCCGCCGTCCTCGCCGCGCTGCCCGTCGTCGACGCCGACGAGCAGCTCGTAGCCCACCAGCTCTGATCGCAGCGTGAAGAGCGGCTGGCGCACGAGGTAGCCGCGCGTCCCCGAGGGCGGCTCGCGGTCGGGTTGGGGTTGGCCCGCGGCGTCAGCGCGGACGTGCGACATGGCGCTTCCTCTCGGAACGATCCGGGTCCACCCCTCCTCTCGGCAGGCACGACGTCGACTTTCGCGTCGCGACGCGATCGGACCCCAGATGGCCCGACCCCGCGGGACCTGCGGCCCACCGAGGCCCGCCCTGGGCGCTACCAGTGCTCCCAGCGCACCTGATCGCTCCAGTCGCGGCGCCCGCGCGCCAGCGAGCCCGACCGCCGGTCGGGTGCCGGATGCCCGAGCGTCACCAGTCCCAGCGGCGCGACATCATCGGGCAGCCCGACCACCGGGCGCACCGCGGCCGCCCGCACGGCGAGGAAGCCCGCGGCGAGCCCCTCGTCGACGGCGGCGAGCAGCAGCAGCATCAGCGACTGGCCCCCATCCACCCACCAGAAGGGGACCTCCCAGTCGTCGGGCGTCACCGAGCCGGCCTTGTCCGGCTCGGCGTAGCGGGCCCGGTAGCGGTCCGGCTCGACGCAGGGCAGCACATGCACCGGCGCCGACGACAGCCACCGCGGCAGCCCGCGGGCCACGTGCTCCTCCTCGTCGCAGGCGTGCGCCAGCGCGTGGCGGCGCCGCTCCTCGGTGACGACCACGAACGTCTGCCCCTGGCTGAACCCGGCGCTCGGCGCGCGCCGCGCGCGATCGAGGATGCGCGCCACGGCTGCGGGGTCGACGGGCTCGGCGGTGTAGCGGCGCACCATCCGCCGGCGCGCCAGCACCTCGGACAGCTCCATCGTGCTAGCCCACCTCGGCCGCCACCGGCCCGGTCACCGGGTCCAGCACCGGGCTGGGCCGGCTGGTGCGCTTGCCCTGCGCGAGCTGGACCGGACGTACCAGCACCACGCCCTGCGCGGTGGGCACGTGCAGGTCGGTGGCCACCCCGTACCAGGCCAGCGCCGCCGACCCGATCTGCACGCCCTTGCCGCCGCGGCCCTGCACGGGATGCTGGGAGACCGGGCTGCGCTTGGCCGCCCCGTCGTAGCCCAGGGTGATCACCTCACGGTCGGCGTCGTCGCCACGGGGCAGCACCGTGGCCGACACGACCCGACCGCCGTCGGGCACGGTGAGGCCCGCCACGCCGGTGGCGGTGCGCCCCATGAGGCGCGCCGCGCCGGCCGGGAAGCGGATCGCCTGCCCGGCGTCGTGGGCCACCAGCAGGTGGTCGTCGTCGGCGCAGGCGACCACCGCGGCGATCTCGTCGACGTCCTTGACCCCGGCGACGGTCAGCGCGCGCTGGCGACCGTCGACCTCGCTGCGCGCGGTCCGCTTGACGAGCCCGCGCCGGCTGACCGTGGCGATCGCCGCGACCTCCTCGCGCAGCAGCACCGCGCCGACGATCGGGGCGCGGGGACCCTCGCCGAAGAGCTGGCCGAGGCTGGTGCCCCGCTGGCGCATCGTGGTCACCGGCACGTCGGCGAGGTCGATGCGCCAGCCGCCACCGTCGGCGTCGATCGCGAGCAGCACGTCGGCGGTGGTGGCGCGCACCACCGCGCGCGCCGGGTCGCGCGCCCGCTCCAGCGTCGGGCTGCGGCGCCGTCGCGAGACGACCTTGACCAGGCCGCCCTCGGTGACGAAGGCGGTGATCTCCTGGGCCTCCAGACGCGGCTCGGCCGGTGTGGCCGCGTCGGTGGCCGTGGCGCTGGCCAGCCGGGTGCGCCGCGGGTCGGCGTGGGCCTCGCGCAGGGCGCGCAGCTCCTCGCCGAGCAGCGCGTCGAGCGCAGCGGGGTCGGCGAGGATCGCGTCGAGGGCGGCGATGCGCTCCATCAGCTCGGCGTGCTCGTCGGCCAGGCGCTGGCGCTCGAGCTGCGCGAGCCGGCGCAGGGGCATGTCGAGGATCGCGCGGGCCTGCTCGTCGGAGAGCCCGAAGCGCTCCATCAGGCCGGTGCGCGCCTCCTCGGGCGTGGCGCTGCCGCGGATCAGCGCGATCACGGCGTCCAGGTGCTCCAGGGCCAGCAGGAGGCCCTCGAGGATGTGAGCCCGCGCAGCGGCCTTGTCGCGGCGGTGCTGGCTGCGACGCGTGAGCACGCTGCGCTGGAAGTCGAGGTAGCGGGTGAGGGCCTCGCGCAGCGTGAGGGTGCGCGGCTGCGGCTGCCCGTCCCCCTCGGTGACCAGCGCCACCATGTTCACGTGGACGTTGGTGCGCAGGTCGGTCTGGCGCTGCAGCTCGGCGAGCACTGCGGCGGGGTCCTCTCCGCGCTTGAGCTCGATCACCACGCGCATGCCGTCGCGGCTGGACTCGTCGCGCAGGTCGCGGATGCCCTCGAGCTTGCGGTTCTTGGCCAGGTCGGCGATGCGCTCGAGCAGCGCGGCCTTGTTGACCTGATAGGGGATCTCGGTGACCACGATGCGCGGCAGACCACCAGCGCGCGTCTCGGTGGCCGCGACCGCCTCCACGGTGACCGTCCCGCGGCCGGTGCGATAGGCCTCGGCGATGCCCTCGCCGGGCACGATCCGCCCGCCCGTCGGGAAGTCGGGGGCGGGCACGACCTCCATGAGCCGCTCGGTGTCGGCGTCGGGGTCGGTGAGCAGCATCAGGCAGGCGTCGATCACCTCGCCGAGGTTGTGCGGCGGGATCGTGGTGGCCATGCCCACCGCGATGCCGCTCGAGCCGTTGACCAGCAGGTTGGGCAGCCTGGCGGGCAGGACGACGGGCTCGGACTCGTAGCCGTCGTAGTTGGGCACGAAGTCGACGGTGTCCTCGTCGATGCTCTCCAGCATGGCCATGGCGGCCTCGGACAGGCGCGCCTCGGTGTAGCGCATCGCCGCGGCCGCGTCGCCGTCGACCGACCCGAAGTTGCCGCGCCCGTCGACCAGCGGCAGCCGGCTGGAGAACTCCTGGGCCATGCGCACCAGGGCGTCGTAGATCGCCGCGTCGCCATGGGGGTGGTACTTCTTCATGACGTCGCCCACGGCGCTGGCGCACTTGCGGTATGCGCGATCGGGCCGCAGCCCCGCCTCGCCCATGGCGTGGAGGATGCGCCGCTGCACCGGCTTGAGCCCGTCGCGCACGTCGGGCAGCGCGCGGCCCACGATGACCGACATGGAGTAGTCCAAGAAGGCCTGCTCCATGCGGTCGGCGATGTCGACGTCCTGCACGTGCTCGTCGAGCAGGGAGTCCTGTTGGCTCACCGGGTCGCTCCGTCCTCGGCTGCGGGGTGGGTCCCGAGTCTGCCGCGTCGTTGGCCGCGCACGCGGCAGGCCACGACACGCCGGCGCCCCGGCGCGCGCTGCGCCGGGGCGCCGGCGTGCTGACGGTCGGCTAGGGGTAGCTAGGCGAGCGCGGCGTCCAGGCTCACCCTGACGTTGCCGGCCACGAGCTTGGAGACCGGGCAGCCGTCCTTGGCCTGCTCGGCGAAGGACCGGAAGGTCTCGGCGTCGACCCCGGGGACCTGCCCGCGCACGCGCAGCACCACCTCCGAGATGTGGGGTCCGCCGTCCATGGAGAACGTGACGGTGGCCGACACGTCGAGGTGCTCGGGTGCCGTGCCGTTCGAGCCCAGCGCGCTGGACAGCGCCATCGAGAAGCACGAGGCGTGCGCGGCAGCGATGAGCTCCTCGGGGCTGGTCTGTCCCTCCGGCTCCCCGGCGCGGCTCGGGAAGGAGACGCCGTAGGGGCCAAACGCCCCCGACGACTCCATCGTCACGGTGCCCGAGCCGGTCTTGACCTCGCCTTGCCAGGCGACCGATGCGGTGCGCTCCACGCTCATCCGGGTTTTCCTCTCGTTCGCAGTGCTTTCGGGTGCCGCCCCGACCCTACCCGTGGCAGGCTGCGGCTCATGGGTCCGATCACGGTCGTCCTGCCGAGCCGGCCCCGACCCGACCACGGCATCACCGAGGACGACGTCGCCGACATCGCGGCGCTGCTGACCCGTGAGCACGGCTGGCTGGCCGCAGCGCTGGGATCTCCCGTGCGCTTCGCGCGCACTGACCCGGGCGTGGGCGCCCGGCTGCTGGTCGGGCCGCGCGCGGCCAACCCGTGCCTGGCGGCGCTGCCCGCCCCGGACGACGCGCGGCCCCAGGTGCGACGGCTGGGCGAGGACCTGCTGGTCGCCGAGGCGCCCGACCGCGGCGCGGTCTGGGCGAGCCTGTCGCTGCTTGCGACCCTGCGCCGCACCGGTGCCGCGCGGATCGTGGCCGCCCCGACCACCGATCCCCTCGTGGCCGCCGACCAGGTGGCCGAGGAGGTCGCCCTGGCCCCCGCGGTCACCGCGGGCTGGCGGGACTGGGACGCGCTGTCGCGCACCCACCGCCCCGCGCCCGCCGGAGCCGCGTCGGTCGCGGCGCTGCAGCGCTGGGTGGCAGCGCTCGACGACCTGCACACCAGCGTGACCCTGACCGCGGCCACGTGGCAGCCCCCCTACGAGGTGGCCGTCACCGCCGCGGGCACCGCTCACCTGCGCACCGTGCCGCGCACCTCCCACGGGTGGCAGGCCGGCGCCCGTCCCGGCGACCGGCTCCTGGATCCGCCTGCCGGCGACGTGCGCGAGCGGGTCGGAGCCGCGCCTCACGCACGCGGGCTCCACGCCGGGCGCCGCCTGCTGGCCACCCCGCGCGGAGCGCGCTGCACCCTCACCGTCGCCGACGCGGAGGGACGCACGCGGACCTGGTCGGAGGACGAGCCTCGGGCCGACGAGGCCCCACCGGTGCGGTGGGGCCGGCGCGCGGGGGTCGGGGTGCTCACGATCGTACGCTGGACCCGCGATGGTCGCAGCGACGACGACCTCGACCTCGCGCTGGGCGAGCTCGCCGACGCCGAGGGCCTCGTGGTGGATCTGCGCGGCAACACCGGCGGCGAGCTGCTGGCCGCCCAGGACGCCCGCGACCGGTTCCTCACCGCCCCGACGCGCTGCGGGACGCTGCGCTACGCCTCCGCCGAGCCCGCCGTGGGCCTGCGCGAGCCCGTCGCCCTCACCGCCGATCCGTCACCGCGGCGCCGCTGGAACGGGCCGGTGCGGGTGCTGACCGACGCGCTGACCGCCTCGGCCAGCGAGGACTTCCTGCTGGGCCTGCAGGGCCTGGCCCACATCGAGGTGGTCGGCGAGCCCTCGGCGGGCGCCCTGGGTCGCCCGCGCACGCTGCCGCTGCTGCCCACCGCCGCCCTGACCGTCAGCACCGCGGTGGCCCACGATCGCACCGGACGCCTCATCGAGGGCCGCGGCATCCCGGTCGACACGCCGTCGCCGACCACGGGGGGCGCGACGGCGCGGGCCGCCAGCGGGGTCGAGGCGCCCGCGGACCCGTTGCTCGAGGCCGCGCTGGCCGCGCCGTGGTGAGCGGCTAGTCGGCGAGCGCCTCGACCAGCTCGCCGGCGATGGGCGCGGCCGTCTCACCGCCGGCACCGCCCTCCTCGACCAGCACCGCGAAGGCCAGATCGCCGGACCAGCCGACGAACCAGGCGTGCTCGCCGTCGGCGACCTCGGCGGTGCCGGTCTTGCCGCGCACCTCCGCTCCGTCGACGTCGGCGGCGGTGCCGGTCCCCTCGGTCACGGCCTCGCGCAGCATCTCCTCGAGCCCCTCCACGACGGGCTCGGCCAGCTCGGGCCCCTGCTCGCCCTCGGCCTCGTCGACGCGCAGATGGGAGGCGTCCCAGCGGCCGCTGGCCACCCCGGCGATCACCGAGGCCATGTGCAGCGGCGCGACGCTGACCCGCCCCTGGCCGATGGCGGCGAGCGCCTCCTCGGCCGTGTCGGCCGGCTCGGGCACGTCAGCGGCGAGGGTCGACCCAGCCACCGTCACCTCGGCGCCGAACCCCAGCGCCGTGGCCGCCTCGGCGAGCGCCTCGTCGGGCAGCGCCAGCGCCTCGTCGACGAAGGCGGTGTTGCACGACTCGGTGACCGCTTCGGCGAAGGGCACCTCGCCCAGCTCCAGGTCGCCGGCGTTGCGGATCTCGCGACCTCCGGCGGTGGTCGTCTCGGGGCAGGTGACGGTGTCGCCCGGGTCCAGCCCGTGCTCCAGCAGCGCGGCGGCGGTGACGACCTTGAACGTCGACCCGGGTGGGTAGGCGCCGGCGCGCCCGCGCGGGAAGCCACCTTCGGGGGCGTCGACGAGCGCGCGCACGGCCGCGTCGTCGACGTCCACCACGGCCACGGCGGCCTCGGCGTCGGGCTCGCGGTCCGCCAGCGCCTGCGCGGCGGCGGCCTGGACGTCGGCGTCCAGGGTCACCGCGACCGGCTCCGGCTCGACCGGCTCGTCCTCGTGCAGGGTGGCCGCCACGGCGTCGTCCTCGTCGATGACCTCCACGGCGCCGCCGGGCTCACCGGCGAGCTCGCGCTCCCAGGCACGCTCCAGCCCACGGCGACCGGCCCGGTCGCCGGCCTCATAGGGCGCGCCGAGATCCTCGAGCTGCTCGGCGGTGGCCTCCTCGACGGTGCCCAGGACTCCCGCGAGCGCCGGGTCGGCCAGCTCGCGTCCCCCGGTCTCGCGGGCGATGGTGCCGGGCACGTCACCGATGTCCGCGCGCACCTCGTCGGCGTCGGCGTCGGTGAGCACCACCACCTCGTAGAACCAGTCCGGCTCGAGGTCGTCGCGCGCCAGCAGGTCGGCGACCTCGTCCTCCTCGGCGAGGGTGGCCTCGGCCAGGGCCTCGGCCACGGCGTCGGCGTCCTCGACCGCCCCGGGCTGGACACCGACCTCCACGACCTCGCCGGGGCCGGCGAGCGTGGCCCCCTCCGCGTCGGTGATGGCCGCGCGCTCGGGCCAGGAGCGCGTGCGGCGCAGCGTCTGCCCCTCGTCGAGGTCGGGGTGGAGGACCGTGGGGTCCCAGCTCACCCGCCACCCCTCGTCGGTGCGGTCCAGCGCCACCTCGACGTCGTAGTCCCACTCCCCCAGCGCGCCGAGGTCCCAGGCCACGGCCAGGCGCGCCGCCGCCTCGCCGTCGCGCGCGTCCTCGGTGTCCACCTCGGTCACCGCGACGGTGAGCGCCTCGGGGTCGAGCGCCCCCTCGGCCTGCGCGTGAGCGTCGCGGGCGGCGTCGGCGGCGGTGGCGGTCGCTGCCAGCGCGTCGTGCTCGCCGGCCTCCCAGGCCTCCGCGAAGCGCTCGGCGGTCAGCACGGCCGCGCGCTGCTCGCCCTGCCCGGCGCGCCACCACCAGAAGCCACCGGCGCCGGCGGCGATGACGACCACCAGGGCCGCCAGCAGGGTGAGGGTCGGGGATCGGCGCATGAGGCGCTCCTGTCGGGGAGGCGGTGGGAGCGAAGGCTAGGGGGTCGCTGGCCCGCCCTGGGTCAGCACGGCTCGTGCGTGCAGCAGGTCGGGCGGCAGCGGCTCGGTGATGGCCACGTGCTCACCGGTGACAGGGTGGTCGAAGGCGAGCTCGGCGGCGTGCAGCGCGGGCCGGTCCAGCCCGAGCTCGCCGCCCAGCGGTGAGGCGCCGTAGACGCGATCGCCGCACACCGGGTGGCCCACCGCCGACAGGTGCACCCGCACCTGATGGGTGCGCCCGGTCCCCAGCCGCACCGACAGCTCCGCAGCGCGGCCGAGGTCGGCGACCACCTCGTAGCGCGACACCGCCGGGCGCCCGTGCGCGGCGGTGGTGAACAGCACGCGCTTGCGGGGGTGGCGCGCGATGGGGGCGTCGATGGTGGCGGTCGCCTCGCGGGGCACGCCGTCCACCAGCGCCCAGTAGCGCCGGTGCACCCGGCGCCGGGCGAGCAGGCGCTGCAGCCCGGTGAGCGCCTCCGGCGTGCTGGCCACCACCAGCAGGCCCGAGGTGCCGCGGTCGAGCCGGTGGGCGATCCCCGGCCGGTCCGGGTCCTCGGCGGGGGCGAGCGCCACTCCCTGGGCGCGCAGGGCGTCCACGAGCGTGCTCTCCGCCACCCCAGCGCCGGGATGGGTCACCAGGCCGGCCGGCTTGGCGACCACCGCCAGGTGCGCGTCCTGCCAGCGCACCGGCACCGGCGCGGGCGGTGCGGGGGTCGGCGGTGGCGGGGGCGCAGCGACGACGATCCGCGCGCCGGCGGCCACCGCATGCGACTTGGCGGCCGCGGCGCCGTCGACGGTGACCTCGTCGGCAGCGAGGCGACGCTGGACCCGCGCCCTCGGCTCGTCAAGCCAGCGCGCGAGGAGCGCATCGACGCGCTGGCCCGCCTCCTCGGCGGTCACCACGCGGTCGAGCAGCGGCGGCGAGGGGCGGTCGCTCACCACGTCGGTGGGGAGGGCCCCGTCCCCTCCCCACGTGGCTGGGAAGCGGGCTCCGAGACCGGCTCGGCGGGCGCCTCGGAGGCCGGCTCCACCCGTCGGGCCGGGCCCTGCGGGGGTTGGGGCTCGGGGCGCACCGAAGCGTGGTCGGCCTCGGAGCCCTCGGGGTCGCGCAGGTCGCTGTCGTCACGCAGCACCAGCGCACCGATGAGGACCGCGCCGACCACGATGGCGCTGTCGGCGACGTTGAACACCGGCCACCAGCCGACGCTGATGAAGTCGACCACCCCACCGTCAGGGAAGCCGGGCTCGCGCACCATACGGTCTATGCCGTTGCCGATCGCACCACCCGAGACCAGGCCGTAGGCCAGCGCGAGGCCCAGCCGCTGCGTGCGCCGCAGCGCCCTTCCCACCAGCACCAGCACCAGCGCGGTGACCAGCAGGAACATGCCGGTGAAGCCGGGGATGCCAAACGCCGCGTTCTCGTTGTACAGCAGCGTCCACTGCAGCAGCGGGACGGGGGTGTCGACGGGCTGGTGCTCGGTGAGCTCCTCGACGGCCACGACCTTGGTGGCCTGATCGACCAGCGTCACCACCGCCGCGACGCCGACGGTCACCGCGATGGCCAGCCGCCTGACGAGCGGGAGGCGCCCCGGGACCCGGTGCCGAGGCGCCCGGGGCTCCGGTACGGCAGCCGCCGCGTCGTTGGTGGTGACGGGGGTCGTCGACATGGCAACCCAGTGTAGGCGGTGGCAGGCGGGCCTCGGCTCGCGGTCGGCCTCGTTGCCAGGCGCGGCCGGCAGCCGGCGTCAGCGCCCGGCAGCCCCTGCAGCAGGCGTCAGCGCCGCGCCGCAGCCAGCGCGGCGGCGACCTCGTCGGGCGCCAGGCCGGCCACGTGCACGGTCTTGTCGCGCCCGCGCGCCCCGGCGGTCACCGCCACGTCGCTGGCGCGCACACCCAGCACCTCGGCGAGGTGTCCCACCAGCGCGGCGTTCGCCTTGCCCTCCACCGGAGGCGCGGCGACCCGGACCTTGAGGGCCTCGCCGTGGACGCCGACCACGCCGCTGCGCTTCGCGCGAGGCACGACTCGCACCGACACGGCGGTGCCCGCCTCCACGGCCCGGCATGCGCGCAGCACCTCGTCCACGCGGCCAGCCTAGGCTCGCAGCGGGCTACCATCCCCCGCGCCCCCTGGCCGTGACCGGACGCGAAAGGCGCCCCGTGCCCTTCGACCCCGTGGACCAGCAGCCGTCCTACCCCGCCCTCGAGCGCACCGTGCTGGAGCGCTGGCGCAGCCACGACACGTTCGCGCGCTCGGTCGCCCAGCGCGCCGGCGGGCCCCGATGGACCATCTACGAGGGCCCCCCGACCGGCAACGGGCGTCCTGGCGTGCACCACGTGCCCAGCCGCACGTTCAAGGACATCTTCCCGCGGCACCGGACCATGAAGGGCTACCACGTGCCGCGCCAGGCCGGCTGGGACTGTCACGGGATCCCGGTGGAGGTCGAGGTCGAGAAGGAGCTCGGCTTCACCAGCAAGGCCGACATCGAGGCGCACGGCGTCGCCGACTTCAACGCGCGCTGTCGCGAGAGCGTCCAGCGCTACGTGGCCGAGTGGGTCGACCTGACCGAGCGGGTCGGGTACTGGGTCGACTTCGACGCCGCGTACTGGACCATGAGCGACGCCTACGTCGAGAGCGTGTGGTGGTCGCTGAAGGAGCTCTACGAGCGCGGGCTCGTCGTCGAGGGCCACCGGGTGGTCCCCTACTGCCCCCGCTGCGGGACCGCCCTGTCCGATCATGAGGTCGCCCAGGGCTACGCCCAGACCGACGATCCCAGCGTGTTCGTGCGCTTCCCGGTCGAGACCGGGCCGCTGGCGCAGGAGGGCGCCGCCCTGACGATCTGGACCACCACGCCGTGGACGCTGCTGTCCAACACCGCGGTGGCGATCGGCCCGGACGTGCGCTACGTCCTCGCCGAGGCTCCTGGTCACGGGCCGGTGGTGCTGGCCGCCGACCTGCTCACCCACGTCCTGGGCGAGGACGTCACCGTGCGCCGCGAGGTGGGCCGCGAGGAGCTCGAGGGCGCCCGCTACCGCGCCCCGTTCGATCTGGTCACCCGGCGGGGGGCGCACGCCGAGCGCTGGCGCACGATCATCGTGGAGGACTTCGTGACCACCGAGGAGGGCACCGGCCTGGTCCACCTCGCCCCGGCCTTCGGCGCCGACGACATGGCCGCCGCCGGGCGGCACGGTCTCCCGGTGGTCAACCCGGTGGACGACCAGGGGCGCTTCACCGACGCGATCACCCCGTACGCCGGGCAGTTCGTCAAGGACGCCGACCCGGCCATCACCGCCGACCTCGATGCTGCGGGCGTGCTGCTGGCCAGCGGCACCTACACCCACACCTATCCGTTCTGCTGGCGCTGCGACACGCCGCTGCTGTACCAGGCGCGGTCGTCGTGGTACGTGCGCACCACCGCCAAGAAGGACCAGCTGCTGGCGGTCAACGAGGGCGTCGACTGGCACCCCGACCACATCAAGCACGGCCGCTACGGCAACTGGCTGGCCAACAACGTCGACTGGGCGCTGTCGCGGGAGCGGTACTGGGGCACGCCGCTGCCGCTGTGGCGCTGCGCGGACTGCCACGCGGTGACCCCGATCGGCTCGCGCGCCGAGCTCGGCGCGCACGCCGGCCGCGACCTCGACGAGCTCGACCCGCACCGCCCCCACGTCGATGCGGTGACGTTCCCCTGCCCGGGCTGCGGCGGCACAGCACAGCGGGTGCCCGAGGTCATCGACGCCTGGTACGACTCCGGCGCCATGCCGTTCGCGCGCCTGGGCTACCCCCATCAGCCCGGCTCCCAGGAGGCCTTCGCGGCGACGTTCCCCGCCGACTACATCTGCGAGGGCATCGACCAGACGCGCGGGTGGTTCTACTCGCTGATGGCCGAGGCCACCCTGTTGTTCGACCAGACCTCGTACGCCTCGGTGCTGGTGCTGGGCACGGTGGTCGACGACGACGGCAAGAAGATGTCGAAGTCGCGCGGCAACGTGGTGGACCCCTGGCACCTGTGCGACACCTACGGGGCCGACGCGCTGCGCTGGCAGCTCGTCAGCGGCGGCTACCCCTGGAACCAGCAGCGCGTGGGTGACGAGGTCATCGCCGACGTCCTGCGGCGGTTCTTCAACACGCTGTGGAACACCTACTACTTCTTCGTCACCTACGCCAACCTCGACGGCTGGACCCCCCAGCAGGACGCGCCCGCGCCGCAGCAGCGGCCGGTGATGGACCGCTGGATCCTGGCCGAGCTCACCGAGGCGATCGGCACCGTGGACGCCGCGCTCGAGCAGCTGGATGCGCTGCGGGCCGCGCGCCGCCTCGAGCGGCTCGTCGACGACCTGTCGAACTGGTACGTGCGCCGCAGCCGCAGCCGCTTCTGGTCCCCGCAGGCCCCTGACAGCCCTGACAAGTCCGCCGCGTTCGCCACGCTGCACACCGTGCTCGCCGAGCTCGCCGGCCTGCTGGCGCCGCTCACGCCGTTCCTGGCCGATGCGCTGCACCACAACCTCGTGCACGGCCACATCGAGGGCGCGCCCGACAGCGTGCACCTGCGGGACTTCCCCCGCCCCGACCCGGCCCTGGACGCGCCGTCGCTGCGCGCGGCCATGGCCACGGCTCGGCAGGTGACCGAGCTGGGTCGCCGCGCGCGCAACAACGCCCAGGTCGGCATCCGCCAGCCGCTGCGCCGGGCGCTGGTGGTGCTGCCAAGCGAGCGCCGCGCCGGCTGGGAGGACGTCGTCGACGTCGTCGCCGAGGAGCTCAACGTCAAGCAGCTGGACCTGCCCGACGACGTCGGTGCCACGGTGAGCCGCTCGCTCAAGCCCAACTTCGCCGCGCTCGGACCAGTGTTCGGCAAGCAGACCAAGGCAGTCGCGGCCGCCCTCGGCGAGGCCGACCCCGACACGGTGGCTGCTGCCCTCGCCGAGACGGGCACCGCCACGATCACCGTCGAGGGCGAGCAGGTGACCCTGACCGCCGAGCAGGTGCAGGTGCTCGAGGAGTCGGCCACCGGCTGGCAGACCGAATCGGAGGGCGGCCTGTCGGTGGCACTGGACCTGGCCCTCGACGACGAGCTGCAGGCCGAGGGCGCCGCGCGCGAGCTGGTGCGCGGGGTCAACGACCTGCGCAAGCGGCGTGACCTGGCGCTGGACGACCGCATCGAGCTGCGCGTGGACGCCGACGCGGGGCTCGCGGCCACGGCGCTGGCCCGCCACGGCGAGTGGATCGCCGCCGAGACGCTGGCCACAGCGGTGCACCAGGCCCCGGTCGAGGACGGCGACACCGTCGCCCTGGCCGACGGCTCGCGCGCCCGGCTCGACCTGCAGCCGACATGAGCGCCGCGCGGCGCGCCGCCGCGGCGGCGCTGGCCCTGGCTGCGGCGGGTGCGCTGCTGGGGCGCCGCCGCGCCGCCGGCCCGCGGGTGGGGCCCGACGCCGACACCGACCCGCCCTGGGAGCCGCGGGCGCTGACGGCCCTGTCGTGGTGGGTGCCCCCTCCCCCGCGCCGTCCGGCCACGCGGGCGCTGGCCTGTGCCTGGGCCGCCCCCCTGTCGGCGCTCGGGATGGTGCTGGCAGCGGTCAGCGCCACGGTCCCGCGCCGGCAGGCGGGTGCGCTGGTCGCCGCCCCCGCCCGGGGTGCCTTCGGGCTGGCCTTCACCCGACGCGGCTTCCGGGCGGTGACCCTGGGTCACGTCATCATCGCTCGGCAGCCCCCCGACGCGCGGCTGCTGGCCCACGAGCTGGTGCACGTGCGCCAGGGCGAGCGGCTCGGCCCGCTGATGGTGCTGCTGTACCCGGGGCTGATGCCGGTCTACGGCTATGCACGCCATCCGCTGGAGCGCGCCGCCCGTCGCGGGGCGCGCGGCGCGAGCTCGCCGTCGCACGCGGCCAGCAGTCCGCCGGCCTAGGGGCGCTCCTCGGTGTCCTCGTTGGGGGGCCGTGCCAGCGGCGCAGCCGCGTCCTCGGCACCGTCGTGGGACGGGTCGGCCTCGGCGTGCAGGCGAGCGTGGATGCCCTCGGCCCGAGCGCGATCGATGCCCGGGATGGCAGCGAGCTCACCGACCGTGGCGTGCCGCAGCGCCGCCAGCGTCCCGTAGCGCTCCAGGAGCAGCCGCTGGCGCGCGGGGCCGCACCCCCCCGACAGCGCCTTCGCATAGGCGTGTGCCACGCTCTGCTCGTCGGCGGCCTCATCGTTGCTGGCTGCCTCGTCGGGGGCCGGCGCGGGCGCGGCGGGCGAGCCGGCGTCCTCGTCACCAGCAGCCGTCCGGCCGGTGGCCGCGATCGACGCGGGCGGCGACGCCGCAGCCGGGTCCTCGCGAGATGCCCCGGCCCACGGCTCGGGCTCCTCGGGCAGGCCGCGCGGGCGAGCGCGCAGGGCCCCGAGCAGCAGCAGCACACCGGCCAGCACGCCGATCCCCGCGGCCGCGCCGGCAAGCGCGGTGCGGTCCCCCACCTCGGCCACGCCGAGCAGCAGCAGCACGAAGCCGAGGACGACCAGGACCGTGCTGGCAACGATCACCCTGGCATCCCTTCGCTCCCTCGGTCCGCGTGCGCTGTGGGCGCGCGCCGCCCGCCTCGGCCGCTGCGGACCCTAGCCGAGCCCCCGGCGCACCCGCAGCCCGTCGCTGGCGACGGGCGCGAGGGCCGTGTGGGGACCCGGTCAGCGGCGACGACGCCCGACCATCATGGGCGGCACCGGCAGCTGCTCCACCGGGGCCGCAGCGCGCTCGTCGGCCCAGCGGTCGCCAGGGTGCTCGCGACCCTCGCGGTGGGGCGGTGCGGGGAACCCGGGGGGCTCTGCCAGGCGGCGGTGGGCGACAGCGCCGTCGCGGCCTCCCGCGGCGTCACCGTCGCGGCGCTGCGCCGCGTCACGCCCTGCGGGCTCCTCCGGCCCTGCGGGCTCCTCCGGCCCTGCGGGCTCCACGTCCTGGCGGGCGCGCTCGGTGGAGGCGACCAGCTCCACGAGCCGCTGCTGCACCACATCGGGGTCGACCGCGTCCCGCTGCGCATCGGCCAGGATGGCCGAGCGCTGCGCGAGATCCTCCAGGGCGGCCCGCAGCTCCCGATGCGCGGCTGCTGCGCCCTGCACGGCCGCCACCATGCGAGCGATCTCGTCGCGGGCGGCGCGGTGGGCCTCGGCCGCCTGCGCCTCGGCCTGCTGGCGGATCGTCGCGGCATCCTCCTCGGCTCGGGCCCGCGGCACCTCCTCCGCGCCACCCAGGCGCTCCAGGGCGGTGCGCACCAGGTCCTCGGCTCGCGCAGCGCGCTCCTCGGCGCGGTCGGCGCGCTCCTCGGCGCGGTCGCGCTCGGCGGCCAGCGCGTCGCGGCGGTCGCGGAGCTCCCGCAGGACCCCGGCCACGCGCGCCAGCAGCGCATCGACCTCCACGGGGTCGTAGCCGCGCAGCCGCTGGCGGAACGTGTGCGCCTCGACCTCCTCGGGCCCGAGGGTCACGCTCAGATGCCTCCGCCGCCGGTCAGCAGGCCACCGCCGGTGAGCCCGCACACCAGCGGGCGCACCAGCAGGCTCAGCACCAGGAAGACGATGATCGGCGAGAAGTCGATCGCAGCGGGCCCGACCCGCGCTGCCGGCAGCAGTCCGCGCACGGGCTGCAGCACCGGGTCGGTCAGCCGGCTCACGAGGTTGGCGGCGGGCCGCAGCGGCTCGGGGAGGTCGGGCACCCACGACAGGATGATGCGCACGATCAGCACGATGAAGTACACCGTGACGAGGTCGCACAGGATGCCGAATGGGTTCATGGGGGTGTCTCGCTCACTCTTGGTTGAAGAAGCCGCGCTCGCTGAGCCGCCGGCGCTCCTCGGTGGAGACCTCGGTGCCCACCGGCGTCAGCACGAACACGCGCTCGCCGACGCGCTCGATGCGTCCCTCCAACCCGAAGATGAGACCCGAGGCGAAGTCCAGCACGCGCTTGGCCACGGTCTCGTTGGCCTCGGCGAGGTTCATGATGACCGGGATGCCGCTGCGGAAGCGCTCACCGACCTCCTCGACGTCATTGAACGTGGTCGGGGTCGTGACGTGCACCGTCGCCGAGGGGACCGGGCGCACCGGAGAGCCGCTGCGCCGCCGCGAGTCGCGCTGCCCGAGGTCGCGCTCCTCGCCACCGGGCCCGTTCGCGGCAGCGGGAGACAGCCGCCGCACCGAGGCACCCTCGGAGCGGGCGCGGTGGTCGGGCTCCCACAGGTCGTCGTCGGCCTCGTCGAGCTCGTCGACCTCGTCGTAGGTCTCGACGAGGCCGAGGAACTCCATCGTGCGCTTCCAACCGCTGGCCATCAGCTCTCCTCCTGGCGTCCCTCGCGCTGCTCGCGCGCACCGAAGATCGCCTCGCCGGGGCGCACGAGCGTCGCGCCCTCCTCGACCGCCAAGGCGTAGTCGCCGCTCATCCCCATGGACAGGTGGGTGACCTCCGGATAGCGCGCCCGAGCGGCGTCGCGCAGCTCGCGCAGGCGGTGGAACGCCGCCCGCGGGTCGGATCCCAGCGCCGGGATCGTGGTCAGGCCCACGCAGGCCAGGTGGTCCAGCTCGCGCACGCGCCCGAGCAGCGCCAGCACCTCCGCGGGCTCGCAGCCGGCCTTCTGCGGATCGCCAGTGACGTTGACCTGCAGCAGGGTGCGCTGCACCACTCCGATCGCGGCGGCGCGCTCGGCGATGTCGCGGGCCAGGCTCAAGCGGTCGAGGCTGTGGATGAGGGTCGCGGTGCCCACCACGTCCTTGACCTTGTTGCGCTGCAGCTGCCCGACGTGATGCCAGCGCACCCGATCCCCCAGCTCTGGGGCCTTCTGCTTGAGCTCCTGCGCGCGGGACTCGCCGATGTCGGCGTGGCCGAGGTCGGCCACCGCAGCGACCCGCTCGGCGGGGAAGGTCTTGGCCACCGCGACGATCGTCACTGCCGCCGGGTCGCGCCCGCTGCGCACGGCGGCGTCGCGCACGCTCGAGCGCACCGCCGCGAGCCGGTCGCCGAGGGCGTCGGCGGTGGGGGTGGGGGCGGAGTGTGTGCTCACGAGGGTGATTGTAGGGACGCGGGCGGCTGGGACGGTGGCACCGCCGTCCGTGCGATGGCCAGGAGCTGGCGGCCCGGCGCGGCTGCGCCCGCGCCGGTCGCGCGGTGGCTGAACCAGCGCTCGTGGTCGCAGCGCGTGCAGCTGCCGATGGCGCTGATCGCGGACACGCCGGCCGCCTGGAGCTGCGCGTCCACCGCTGCGGGCAGGTCGAGCCCGCGGGTGCCCGCCTGGGTGGTGGTGCGCGCACGGGGCACCACCATGGCGACCTCCCGCGCCAGCGACGCGGGCACCTCGTAGCAGCACCCGCCGATGCCCGGCCCGATGATCGCCTCCAGGTCACCGGGTCGGCTGCCCGTCTCCTCGACCAGTGCCGCCACGGCAGCGCCGACCACGCCGGCGACGACGCCGCCGCGACCGGCGTGCACCGCCGCCACGCCCCGTGCGGGGGCCACGAGGGCCACCGGCACGCAGTCGGCTACGAGCACCCCGACCGCGACCTCCTCGGCGGTGGTCACCAGCGCGTCGGCGTCGGGCACGGCGGTGTCAGGCCCCCGCGCGCCCCGTCCACGATCCGCCGCGCCGACCGGGACCACACGAGCGCCGTGGACCTGCCGGGCCAGCACCAGCGACTCGGGAGCGAGCCCGAGCGGGGCCAGCGCGGCAGCCCGGGCCGACGAGGGATCGCCGTCCCCGACCTCCCAGGACGTCGAGCCCTGGGCGCGCCCGCTGACCACGAGCCAGGTGGCAGGGTCGCTCGCGGAGCGCACCAGCAGCGGGGTCGCTGCCCCCTGGCCGGCGGTGGGCGCGCCCCTGTCCTCGTCAGCGGTCAACGGCGCAGGAAGGAGGGGATGTCGAGGTCGTCGTCCTCCTCCACGCGCACGGCGTCGGGGTCGCCGCCGGCACGATCAGGAGTCGTGTCCTCGCCCGGCTCCGGTTCGGCGGTGGCCGGCTCGGGGTCGGCGAAGAGAGGGTCCTCCTCCTCGTCGTCCACGTCGGCGGCGCCGGGCACCGCGGCGGGTGCGGCGGGCTCGCTGGGCGCGCTGTGGTTGCCGCCGGTGGCCACCGGCTGCGGCTCGGACGCGCTCGCGGTCGAGGTCGCCTGGGGCGGTGAGCCCGCGAAGCCAGCGGCGATGACGGTGACCTTCACCTCGTCGCCGAGGCCATCGTCGATCACCGCGCCGAAGATGATGTTGGCGTCCTCGTCGGCGGCGTCGGCCACGGTCTCGGCCGCCTCGTTGATCTCGAACAGCCCGAGGTCGCTGCCGCCCGAGATGGTGAGCAGCACACCCCGCGCGCCCTCGATCGAGGCCTCCAGCAGCGGGGACTCGACCGCAGCGCGGGCGGCCTCGAGCGCGCGGTTCTCACCGCGTGCGGTGCCGATGCCCATCAGCGCGCCGCCCGCATCGCGCATCACCGTGGACACGTCGGCGAAGTCGGTGTTGATCAGGCCGGGCGTGGTGATGAGGTCGGTGATGCCCTGCACGCCCTGCAGCAGGACGTCGTCGGCCACGCGGAACGCCTGGAGCACGCTGGTGTCTGAGTCGCTGATCTCCAGCAGCCGGTCGTTGGGGATCACGATCAGCGTGTCGACGGCCTCACGCAGCTCGGCCACCCCGTCCTCGGCTTGGGTGGCCCGTCGCCGGCCTTCGAAGCGGAAGGGCTTGGTGACCACCCCGATCGTCAGCGCGCCCAGCTGCTTGGCGACATCCGCCACCACCGGCGCGCCGCCGGTGCCGGTGCCACCCCCCTCGCCGGCGGTCACGAACACCATGTCCGCGCCCTTGAGGGACTCCTCGATCTCGTCGCGGTGCTCCTCGCACGCCTGGCGGCCGATCTCGGGGTCGCTGCCGGCGCCGAGCCCGCGCGTGAGCTCGCGGCCCACGTCGAGCTTGGCGTCGGCATCCGACATCAGCAGCGCCTGCGCGTCGGTGTTGATCGCGAGGAACTCGACCCCGCGCAGCCCCGACTCGATCATCCGGTTCACCGCGTTCACGCCGCCGCCGCCGATGCCCACGACCTTGATGACCGCGAGGTAGTTCTGTGGTGCCGCCACTGGTGCGCTCCTTGTGTGGTCTTGGTCGGGGTCGCCGCCCGAGGGCTGGATCAGGCGAGACCGGGGGGGGAAGCGCCCAGCTCGCCACGAGCTGGTGGGGAGCCCTCTCGACCCTCAACCTGAAGTAGAGGCTGAGGTTTATGTCAACCCGTCCATGCGGTCGGGACAGTACGCGCGGACCACGGGTGGGTCAAGCAGGCGGGTCGGCCGATCAGGCGTGGACCGCCACCACGCGAGCACCGCCACGGGGCCTCACCCGCCCTCGCGGCGCACCACGGGCCGGTCAGGGTTGCGCACATCGATCTCCTCGACGGCGTCGAGCTCGCCCGGGGCGCCACCCGCGCGCTCGGCCAGGTCGACCAGCAGCAGCTCGAGCGCCTCCACCTTGTCGTCGAGCCGCTCGCTGTCGCCGAGGCGCACCGCCGTGTCGTGCTCGGCGTCCAGGCGCAGCAGCAGGCCGCGCGGTCCGGTGACCTCGACGTGGGCCACCCGCTCGCGCACCCCCTCTGCCAGCGCCGCCACGACCGCGACCGCCTCCCGAGCACCCTCGCTGTCCAGCTCCTGGCCGGCACGCACCTCGGCCTCGGGGGCGGCGACCCGCGGCAGACCCTCCTGGGCGCCACCGCCGATCACGACCGCGTCGCGGTCCACCAGCCAGGATCCCGAGGCGGCCTCCAGCACCAGCAGCGGCTCGCGCTCGGTGACGCGGACCACCAGCGTGCTCGGTGGGCTGCGCTCCACGGCCGCCTCGCCGACCCACGACAGCGCGGCCACGCGCTCGGCGGCCGCGCCGGTGTCGATGAGCGCCAGCGGCTCACCGAGGCTGGCGCTCGCGCGCTCGTGCACCGCCTCGGCGCGGGCTCCGTCCGCGCCGTGCACGTCGATCTCGCGTGCCTGCAGCAGCGGCGACAGCGCCAGCCCCGTCAGCACCGCCAGCGCCGCGACCCCAGCCAGCGCGGCCGCACGCACTCGACCGCGGCGCGCCCGCGCCTGCGCCGCGACAGCCTCCCGGCGGTCGCGCAGCCGACGGTCCTCAGCGGCCTGATCGCCGGCGGCGTCGGTCATCCGCCGCGCTCCAGCTCGGCGAGAATCTGGGGGCCGGACTCGCTGATGTCACCGGCACCGATGGTCAGCACCAGATCACCGGGCCTGGCGAGGTCGGCGACCTGTGCCGGCAGCGCGGAGATCGCGGGCACGAAGTGGACCTCCGCGCCGGCGGTGCGCGCCGCGTCCACCACCAGCTGGCCGGTCACGCCCGGCACCGGCTGCTCGCGCGCGCCGTAGACGTCGGTGACCACCGTCACGTCCGCGGCGGCGAGCGCAGCGCCCAGCTCGGGCGCGAGCGCAGCGGTCCGGCTGTACAGGTGCGGCTGGAACACCGCGATGACCCGGCCGGCGGGGCGCGTCTGATGGGCGGCGTCGAGCGCTGCGGCCACCTCGGTCGGATGGTGGGCGTAGTCGTCGACCACCGTGATCTCCCGTGCGCGCCCTACCCGCTGGAAGCGCCGCTGGGTGCCACGGTAGGCGGCCAGCCCGGTGCGGATCGCCTCGGGGTCGGCACCCACAGCGCGGGCCGCAGCGACCGCCATGGCGGCGTTGGCCACGTTGTGGCGCCCGGGCAGGCGCACGAACAGCTCGCCGAGGTCCTCGCCGTCGGCGTGCACACGGAACGTGGAGCCCTCCGGCGCGGCCTCGACATCGGTGATCCGCACGTCGGCGTCCGCGGCCTCGCCGACGGTGCGCACCGGCGGCCGTGCGCGGGCCACGAGATCGCGGGCCCGGCGGTCGTCGATGTTGATCACCGCGAGGCCGCCGTCGGTGCGCTGCTCCAGGAAGGCCGCGAACGCCTCGACGAGCTCCTGCAGCGAGCCCCAGCGGTCGTGATGGTCCAGCTCGACGTTGGTGACCAGGGCCACGTCGGGTCGGTATACGAGGAAGGAGGCGTCGGACTCGTCGGCCTCGGCGACGAAGTGCGTGCCGCTGCCGTGGTGCGCGCTGGTGCCCGCATCGTGGAGGGTGCCGCCGATGGCGAACGACGGGTCGGCGCCGGCGGCCTGCAGCACCACCGTGAGCATCGCGGTGGTGGTGGTCTTGCCGTGGCTGCCCGACACCAGCACCCCGCGGTGGCCCTCCAGCAGCGCAGCGAGCAGCTCGGCCCGGCGCAGCACCGGCAGACCCTGCTCGTGGGCGGCCACCAGCTCCGGGTTGTGCTCGGGCACCGCGGTCGAGGCCACCACCACCGCGGCGCCCTCCACGTGCGCCGCGTCGTGGCCGATGTGCACCTGCGCCCCGAGAGCGGTCAGCGCCTCGAGCGCCCGGCCGTGGCGCACGTCGCTGCCCGACACCGCGCGCCCCCGCTCGAGCAGCACCGTGGCCAGCGCGCTCATGCCGGCCCCGCCGATCCCGACGAGGTGCACTCGCCCTCGTGTGGGCAGACGCGGTGGCGCCTCACCTGCGGTGCTCACGGGCTGACCTCGGCGGCGTGCTGGTCGGCGAGTCCGCCCGCGGCGAGCACCAGCTCGGCCACGGCCGCGGCGGCATCGGGTCGCCCGAGCTCCCTCGCGGCGGCGCGCATCGCCGCGCGGCGCTGCGGATCGGCCAGCAGCGGGGCCACCTCGGCGACCAGGCGCTGCCCGTCCAGCGCGTCGTCGGCGACGTGCACCGCCCCGCCGGCCTCGGCGATCGCGCGGGCGTTGGCGGTCTGCTCGTCGGCAGCCGCGTGGGGATAGGGCACCAGCACCGCGGGCAGGCCCACCGCGGTGAGCTCGGCCACGGTCGACGCTCCTGCGCGGCACACCACCACGTCGGCGGCGGCGTAGGCGTCGGCCATGGAGGCGAGGTAGCGGTGGGTGACCACGTGCAGGCCCCGTCGGTCCCGGCTGCGCCAGGCGGCCTCGACCCGGTCGGCGTCGCGCTCGCCGGCGGCGTGCAGCACCTGCAGCCCTGCCGGGTCGGGCCAGCTATCAGTGGCCGCCAGCACCGCGTCGTTGAGGCGACGCGCTCCCTGCGAGCCACCGAACACCAGCAGCGTGCGCCGCCGCGGGTCGAGGCCCAGGCGCACCGCGGCGGGCGTGCGGTCGGGCAGACGGCCCTCGGTCAGGTCCCCGCGGATCGGGTTGCCGGTGAGCACCACGCGCGACGGCCGGGGGAAGCGCTCGGCGATCCCGGGCATGCTGACCGCTACCGCGGTGGCCCACCGGGCGGCCAGGCGGTTGGCGAGCCCCGGCACGGCGTTCTGCTCGTGGACCACCAGCGGGGTGCGCGACAGCCGGGCCCCGGCCGCCAGGGGGCCGGCGGTGTAGCCCCCGAACGTCAGCGCCGCGCGGGCGTGCTCGGCGCGCGCCAGCCTCGCCACCTGGCCCGCGGCGCGCACCACGTCGGTGGCCGCGCCGGCCCGCGCCGCCGCTCCCTGCCCGCGCAGGGGCCGCGCGGGCACGGTGCGCAGCGCGAAGCCCGCGGCGGGCACCAGTCGGGCCTCGAGCCCTGCTGCGGTGCCAACGAACACCACGCGCACGCCGCGGTCGCGCAGCGCCTCGGCCACCGCCAGCGCTGGGTTGACGTGGCCTCCGGTGCCCCCGCCGGTCAGCAGGACGGTCGGCGCGCTCGGCGCCGTCGGTGCGGTTGGTTCGGTGGCGTCAGATCCTCGGGTCACGTCGCCTCCTGTGCGCTTGGGGGCTGGCTCGGTGCGGGCCGGGCGCGGCGCGCGATGGCCACCAGCACGCCCACCGCGGTCAGCGTCACCAGCAGCGAGGTCCCCCCGAAGCTGATGAGCGGCAGCGTCACGCCGGTGACGGGCAGCAGGCCCACCACCGAGCCCATGTTCATCAGCGCCTGCAGCGACAGCCAGCCGGTGAGGCTCGCGGCGAGCAGGCGCTCGAAGGGCGTCGCGGCCCGGCGCGCCGCGATGACGCCGGCGACGACGAGCGCGGCGAAGCCCAGCAGCACCGCCAGGGCCCCGAGCAGCCCGAGCTCCTCGCCGATGATCGCGTAGATGAAGTCCGTGTGGGCGTTGGGCACGTAGAGCCACTGGCCCCGGCCCTGCCCCAGCCCGCGGCCCGTCAGACCGCCCGAGGCCAGCGCGATGAACCCCTGCTGCGACTGGTAGCCGACGTCACCGGCATGCGCCGCGGGGTCGAGCCACGCGGTCAGGCGCATCATCCGGAACGGGCGCGCGACGATCAGCGCGCCCGCGAGCATCACCGCCACCCCGATGCCCGCGCCGATCAGTCGACCGGGCAGCCCGGCCACCAGCAGGACGATCGCCCCGCCCGCGGCCACGAGCAGCCCCATCTCCAGGTCCGGTCCGGCAAGGACCAGCGCCGTCAGCAGCGCGATGACCCACAGGCCGGGCAGCAGCAGCGCATGGAGGTCCCCGCGGCGCACCTTGGCCCACCGCAGCGCCACTGCGTGGGCCACCAGCAGGGGCACCGCGAGCTTGGCGAGCTCGCTGGGTTGCAGCCCCACCGGTCCCACCGAGAGCCAGCGGCGCGCGCCATGCGCCTCGACGCCGATGCCCGGCACGAGCACCACCGTGCACAGCAGGACGGTGATCACCAGGGCGGGCCAGGCAAGCCGGCGCAGCGCGTGCGGGTTGGTGCGCGCCAGCAGCAGCGCCACCGGCACCCCCAGACCGGCCCAGACGAGCTGTCGTTGGGCGATGGCGGTGGGCGAGCCCTCCCGCGCCGCCTCCACGAACGAGGCGGAGAAGGTCATCACCAGCCCCACCGCGAGCAGCAGTGTCGCGGTGACCGCCAGGACCACCGCGTGAGCAGGCCAGGCCTCCGGCGCTCCGGTGCGCAGGCCGTCCCGCCACCCGCGGAGGCCGCCCCCGGGCCGTGACGCGGCGGCGCGGGGCTCGCGCGCCGTCCCGTCGCGGTCCGCCGGACCCGGTGCGGTGCGGCTCATCGCGCCCCCTCCCGGGCAGGGTCGTCGAGCGCGGCGACGGCGTCGCGGAAGGCCTCCCCGCGCGCCGCGTAGCTGGCGAACTGGTCGAACGAGGCCGCAGCGGGACTGAGCAGGACCGTGTCACCGGGCTCAGCGTGCTGCGCGGCCAGCAGCACCGCCTCGGCGATCGTGCCGGCGTGGCGCACCGGGACCTGCGCGCGGGCAGCCAGGTCGGCCACGGCCTGCGCGCCCTCGCCGATGGCCAGCACCAGACGCACGCGGTCGGGCAGCAGCTCGCCGAGCGCATCCAGGCTCAAGCCCTTCAGCAAGCCGCCGGCGATCCACACGACCGAGGGGTGAGCCGCCAGCGCCGAGGCCGCCGCGTGGGGGTTGGTGGCCTTCGAGTCGTTGATCCAGCGCACGCCGCGCCGCACCGCGACCTCCTCGAGGCGGTGCGGCCCCGGTCGGAACGCCGCCAGGCGCGCGCCCACGGTCGACCGGTCGGCGCCGGCGATCAGCGCTGCGGCCGCCGCGCACGCCGCGTCGGCGAGGAACGCCGGCTCGTCGCTCGGCAGGTCGGCCAGCGCGGCGATCGGGCCCTCCGCGTGGGGCAGGCGTGCGACCAGCGTGTCCTCGGCCACGCCCACGCCGCCGCGCGGCGGCGCAGCCAAGGTGACGGGCACCACGCGGGCCGGCGGCGGGTGGGTGGCCCGGACCTGGCGCGCCCCCGCATCGTCGACGAAGATCACCGCAGCGTCCTCGCCCTGCTGGTTGGCCCACACGCGCGCCTTGGACGCTGCGTAGTCGGCGAGGTCGGGATGCCAGTCGAGGTGGTCGGGCGCGAGGTTGAGCAGCACGCCGACGTGGGCGCGCAGCGTCGCTGAGAAGCGCAGCTGGAAGCTCGACAGCTCGGCCACGACCGTCGGTGGCGGCTCCGCGACGGCCAGCAGACCACACAGCGGCGGGCCAAGGTTGCCGCCGGCGGGGGCGTCGAGGCAGGCGGCGGCGAGCTCGGTGGTGGTGGTCTTGCCGTTGGTGCCGGTGATGGCCACCAGCTGCGTGCGCCCGCTGGCGCGGCGCCAGGCCAGCTCGGGCTCGCTCCACCCCTCCAGCCCGCGTGCCAGCGCCCCGGCCAGCAGCGGGTGGGCCAGCGGCAGGCCGGGGCTGGTGACCGCCAGGTCGCACCCGTCCAGCACCGCCGGGTCGGTGCAGCCGAGGTGCACCGTCGCGCCCCGTGCGCGGGCGCGCTCGCCGCTGGCGCGCACCGCGTCGGTGTCGCGGGTGTCCACCGCGACCACCGCCTCCACGCCGGTGCCTGCCAGCGCGGCCAGCGCGGCGGCACCGGAGAGCCCGAGGCCCAGCACCGCCACGCGCCGCCCGACCAGCTCGGGGACGGCAGCGTCAGCGGCGACGACGTCGGTGCTCATGGCGCCGTCCCCAGGCGCACGAGGTAGTCCGCGTAGAACACGCCCAGCCCCAGCGACGTGACGATGCCGGCGATGATCCAGAAGCGCACGATGACGGTGGTCTCGCGCCAGCCGCGCAGCTCGAAGTGGTGGTGCAGCGGCGCCATCTTGAACAGGCGCTTGCCGCTGGCGCGGAACACCGCCACCTGCAGCATCACGCTGATCGTCTCGACCACGAACAGCCCGCCGATGAGCACCAGCAGCAGCTCGGTCTCGGTGAGCACCGCGAGGGCGGCCATGAGCCCGCCGAGCCCCAGCGAGCCCACGTCGCCCATGAACACCTGCGCGGGCGGCGCGTTCCACCACAGGAAGCCCAGGCAGGCACCGAGCCCGGCCGCCCCGGCCACCGCCAACCCGTCGGCGTGCAGCCAGGCCTCCAGGGTGTAGAGCCCGTCGAAGGAGCCGGGCACGATCTCGCCCGCCGCGTCGGTCTCGACCGAGCCGTGCCGCAGGATCCAGTAGGCGATGAGCGTGTAGGCGCCGAAGACCATCGCCGAGGTGCCCGCGGCGAGCCCATCGAGACCGTCGGTGAGGTTCACCGCGTTGGAGGTGCCCGCCAGGATCAGGAAGCACCACACCACGAAGAACGGGCCGAAGTCCAGCGGCTCGAGCGGGCCGATCAGCGACAGGGTCGTCGAGGTCTCGGCCACGTAGGTGGCGCCCAGCGCGAACAGCACGGCCACGAGCGCCTGGCCGATGAACTTGGCCCGCGAGGTCAGCCCGAGGTTGCGCCGGCGCTTGAGCTTGATGGCGTCGTCGAGGAACCCCACGCCGCCCATCAGCGCGAACGTGCCGATCGCCAGCAGCCCGCCCGGGGAGTACCGCGGGCCGTACACGAGGGTGGCCACGAGGTAGCCGATCACCCCCGCGGCGATCATCGCGATGCCGCCCATCGTGGGCGTGCCGCTCTTGGTGACGTGCCCCTGGGGGCCGTCCTCGCGGATCGACTGGCCATACCCCCGCAGGCGGAACCAGCGCACCACCAGCGGCGTGGCCACCAGCGACACGGTCATCGAGGTGGCCACCGCGAGCAGGATGGGCCTCATGCGCCGCCCTCCTCGCCGCCGAGCGCCGACGCCAGCGCTGCGGCGAGCGTCTCCAGCCCGACCGCGCGGCTCGCCTTGACCAGCACCGCGCTGCGGCCGTCGACCAGCTCGCCCACCGCAGCGTGCGCCGCGGTGGGGTCAGCCGCCTCGACCAGCGTCCCGGCGAAGCCCTCGGCGCGCGCTCCCTGCGCGATCGCCTCGGCGGCGTCGCCGACCACCACCAGCCCGTCGAGGCCCAGGCGCGCCGCCTGCGCCCCGACCTCGCGGTGAGCGTCCTGCGCGGTGGTGCCGAGCTCGGCCATCTCGCCGAGCACCGCCACGCGGGCGCCCGGCACCGCGACCCAGGCGAGCGCTTCGAGCGCCGCCGCGGTCGAGGCCGGGTTCGCGTTGTAGGCGTCGTTGAGCACCACCCCGCCGCCGGGCAGGTCGTGGGCCTCCATGCGCCACCGGGACCCGGTCGCGGTGGCCAGCGCCGCCGCAGCCCCAGCCAGGTCCACTCCGGCGGCGTCGGCGACGGCCAGGGCGCACAGCGCGTTGGTGACGTTGTGGGCTCCGGGCAGCCCGAGCGCGACCGGCGCGCGCCGGCCGTCGGGGGCCTCGACGGTGAACCGGGCCCGCGCGCGCCGGTCGAGGGTCACGTCGTGGGCGCGCCAGTCGCGCGCTGCCTGCTGGCCCACGGTGACGCTGGCGGCGACGGTGCGCTCGGCCAGCCCAGCCACGCGCGGGTCGTCACCGGCGAGCACGGCCAGCCCGTCGGGGGCCAGGGACTCGACCAGCTCGCCCTTGGCCTGGGCCACCGCGTCGAGGCTGCCCAGCAGCTCCAGGTGGCTGGCACCCACGGCCACGACCACCGCGATGTCGGGGCGCAGCAGCGGCGCGAGGCGGGCGATGTGGCCGATGCCGCGCGTGCCCACCTCGGCGATCAGGGCCTGGCTGTCGTGCTCGAGGCGCACGCAGGTCAGTGGCACGCCGAGGTCGTTGTTGTACGAGCCCGGTGCGGCGACGGTGCGCAGCCCCGCGCCCAGCGCCGCCTGCGTGAGGTCCTTGGTGGTCGTCTTGCCCTGCGAGCCGGTGATGGCCACCACGAGCGGATCCACCGTGTCGCGCACCCACCCGCCGAGGCCGAGCAGCGCGTCAGCGGGATCGTCGACGAGCACCGCGCCCGGTGCGTCGGGCACCACCCGCCCGGCAGCCACGAGCGCGCCCGTGGCACCGCGGGCTGCGGCGTCGGCGACGAAGTCGTGGCCGTCAGCGCGCTCGCCGGGCAGCGCCACGAACAGCGCGCCCGGTGCGGCCTCCCGCGAGTCGATCACCACGCGGTCGCACACCCGCTGGCCGTCGGCGGGGTGGGCGAGGTCCCCACCGACCACCTCGGCCACCTGCGCGAGCGTCAGCGGGATCACCACCCACCTCCTCGCTCGCCGAGCACCTCGCGGGCAACGACGCGGTCATCGAAGTCGATGACGCGGTCGCCGAGGTCCTGGGTGGTCTCGTGCCCCTTGCCGGCGATCACCACCACGTCGCCGGCCTCGGCGCGCGCCAGCGCCGCGGCGATGGCCTCGCGCCGGTCGGGCTCCACCAGCAGCTCACGCGGCCCGGCCGCGTGGGCTCCGGAGACGAGCGTGGCCAGGATGGCCTCAGGATCCTCGCTGCGCGGGTTGTCGCTGGTCAGGACGGTGCGATCCGCCCGGGCGGCGGCACGGCCCATGGGCTCGCGCTTGCCGCGGTCGCGCTCGCCCCCGCAGCCGAGCACCACCGTGACCCGGCCGGTGGCCAGCTCGCGGGCGGCCTCGAGCACCCCGGCCACGGCCTCGGGGGTGTGGGCGTAGTCGACCAGGACCGTGAAGGGCTGGCCAGCCTCGACCCGCTCCATGCGCCCGCGCACCTGCCCCTGCGCGGCGAGCCCGCGCGCGGCGGTGTCGGCGTCGAGGCCCGCGGCGACGCTCATGGTCAGCGCCAGCAGGGCGTTGATCACGTTGAACCGTCCCGGCAGGGGCACCGTCACGTCCTGGCGCCAGCCGGGGCCGAGGGCGGCGAACGATGCCCCGCGCTCGGACAGCGCCACGTCGACGGCGCGCACGTCGGCGTCGGCGGCGTCCAGACCCACCGTGGTCAGTGGCACGGTGGCCTCCTGCGCGAGGCGACGGCCCCACGCGTCGTCGATGCACAC
The DNA here is from genome assembly GCA_003553565.1 of Nitriliruptoria bacterium. Classification (GTDB taxonomy): domain Bacteria; phylum Actinomycetota; class Nitriliruptoria; order Euzebyales; family Egibacteraceae; genus PUKE01. The sequence continues at coordinate 75,433 of PWER01000101.1, forward strand.
CACCGCCTGGTCGGACAGCGCCGGGGTGAGCAGGCGCGCCTTCGCGGCGGCGTAGCGCTCCATGTCGCCGTGGAAGTCCAGGTGGTCCTGGCTTAGGTTGGTGAAGCCGGCGACCGCCACCCGCGTCCCGCCCATGCGCCCCAGTGCGAGGCCGTGGCTGGAGACCTCCATGGCAGCGGCCTGCACGCCCTCCTCGCGCAAGCGGCGCAGGAGGCGCTGCAGGTCGCTGGCCTCGGGGGTGGTGCGCACGCCGGTCTCGACCCAGCCGCTGCCGCGCACCCCGGTGGTGCCGATGAGCCCGGCGCGCAGGCCGGCGTGCTCGAGCACGCCCTGCAGCAGCGTGGTGGTGGTGGTCTTGCCGTTGGTGCCGGTGACGCCCAGCACGGTCAGCTCGCGGCTGGGGTGGCCGTGGACCTCGGCGGCCGCTGGCCCGAGCGCCTCGGCCACCGAGGCGACCTGCACCTGGGGGGCCTCGGCGGCCACGGGCCGCTCGACCAGCAGCGCCGGGCTGCCCGCTGCCACGGCCCCTGGCGCGAAGTCGTGCCCGTCGGCGCGCGCACCGGGGCGGGCGGCGAACAGCACCTCGGGGGCGGCCTGGCGGCTGTCGTGGGTCACGTCGCGCACCCAGGGGTCACCGGCGCCGCCGACGAGCGTGCCGCCGACGGCCGCGGCGACGGTCGACAGCCGTGCACCGGCTGTTGGGTGATCGGTCACGGTCCGAGCGCTCCTGGGTCTGTGAGGGTGCGTGCGTGCAGCCGGCATGTGGCAGGGGCGGGACGCTGCGGCTCCGCGCGTGCCCACCGCTGGCGTCGCAGGATAGCCAAGCGCCCCGGTGCGACGGCGCAGCCGCTGCGCGCGGGCCGGCCGGCGAGCCGGCGCCCGCGTGCAGGGGGCGGCGTCGCGGTGGAGCCGGCCATGGCCGGGTCAGCCTCCGGCGGTCGCGTCGTCGTCCTCGTCCGGCGGGGCGTCCTGCGAGGGCGCGTCCTCGGGGGTGGTCTCCTCGGGCGGCCCCTCCTCTGTGGCCTCCACCTCACCGCGGACCTCAGGCACGTCCTGCGAGCCGTCCTGCGTCTCGGGGGCGTCGTCGTCGGGGGCGATGCCACGCGCGGTGAGCGCGGCCTCGGTGATCTCGGCGAAGACCGGCGCGGCCGACTCGCCGCCCCAGTGCGGGCTCGGCTCGTCGAGCATGACGGCGACCACCAGGGCCGGGTCGCTTGCGGGAGCGAAGCCCGTGAAGACGCCGCGGTAGGCGCCGGGCTCGTAGCCGCGCGCGTCCGGTCGCGGCTTCTGCGCGGTGCCGGTCTTGCCACCCACGGTGTAGCCCTCCACGGCCGCGTGCTGCCCGGTGCCCTCCTCGACCACCGCGGTGAGCAGCCGCGCCAGCTCGGCGGCGGCCTCGGGATCCACCGCGCGCGTGCTGTCGGCCTCGTCGGCCGCCTCGAAGCGCCCGTCGCGCACCTGGCCACGCACCAGGGTGGGCGCGGTGCGCTGCCCGTCGTTGACGATCGCCTGCGTGGCGCTGGCGAGCTGCAGCAGCGTCAGCGAGTAGCTCTGCCCCAGAGCGATCGTGGGCCGGCTCGTGGCCCACCAGTCGTCGGTCGCCGGCAGCGCGCCGCTGGCGACGCCGGGGAAGTCCAGGCCGGGGTCCTCACCGATCCCGAAGCCCTCCAGGGCGTCGTGGAGGTCCTCGTCGCCGAGCTCCTCGGCGAGCTCGATGGCGCCGACGTTGCTGGAGCGCGCGATCATCTCGGCGAGGGTCAGGTCAGCGCGCTCGCTGCGGTGGGGGTCGGTGAAGCGCTTGCCGCCGACCTCGACCGCGGCGGGGACCTGCAGGGTGTCGCCGGCCTCGACGACCCCGTGCTCCAGCGCAGCGGCGAAGGTCATGATCTTGCCGGCGCTGCCCGGCTCGAACGCGTCGGTGACGGGCACGTTGCGCCGGCGCTCTGCGGGCACCTCACCGATCTCGGCCTGATCGAACCCGGGCGCGGAGGCCATGGCCAGCACCTCGGCGCTGCGGGCGTCGAGCACCACGGCGGACCCGCCCTTGGCGTCCAGCTCCTCCAGCGCGTCCTCCAGCGCGCTCTCGGTGCGGTGCTGCACGCGCCGGTCGAGGGTGAGCACGACGTCGGTGCCGGGCTGCGCGGGCTGCTGCACGCGCTCGGCGGCGCTGATGGCCTCGCCCGTGGGAGCCCGCTCCACTTGCAGGGACCCGGGGGTCCCCCGCAGCGCCTCGTCCAGCTGCTGCTCCAGCCCTGACAGCCCCTCGCCGTCGATGCCCGAGAAGCCGAGCACCGGCGCCGCCAGGCCACCACCCGGGTAGCTGCGCGAGGGCTCGTCCAGCACCTGCACACCGGGCAGGTTGCGCTCGGCCACGCGCTCGCCGACCGCCGCGGGCAGCTGGCGGCCCAGGTACACGAAGCTGGTGTCGGTGCGCGCCAGACGGTCGGTGAGCTCCTCGGCGCTGCGGTCCAGGGGCTCGGCGAGCGCATCGGCCACCAGCGCGGGGTCGAGGCCGGCCTCCTCCAGCACGCGCGGGTTGGCGGCGACCGCCGCAGCCTGCTGGGTCAGGGCGAGCACGTCGCCGTCACGGTCGAGCAGGCTGCCGCGGGGCGCGGGCAGCTCGACCTGGTTGACCAGCTGGCGCTCGCCGAGGGCGCGGTACTCCTCGGCCTCCACCGCCTGCAAGGTGACCAGGCGCGCGACGATCAGCCCGGTCAGCACCAGGTGGGCCAGGAGCAGCAGCCCCAGTCGCCGCGCGCCGTTGGCGCGGCGCAGCGCCTGCGACAGGGCGCTGCGGCCGCGGGTGCGGGACCGCGGGCCGGCGCGCGTCACGGCACGTCTCCGACCGCCTCGTCGACCGCCGAGGACACCGGCACCGCCTCTGCGGGGTCGGCCTCCACGAAGCGCGGCTCCTCCACCCGCTGCATGCCGAGCTCCTCGGTGGCGACCGCCTCGATCCGCTCGGGGGCGCCGAGCTCGGCGACCTCTCCCTCGAGCGCATCGACGCGGGACTCCAGCGCGGCGACCTCGGCCTCGAGCTCGGTCTGGGCGAAGGCGAGCTGTGCAGCGGCAGCGGACAGCCCGACCACGCCGGACAGCCCCAGGAACGCCGCGAGCCCGAGCGCGGCCAGCCAGCGGCGGGTCCGTCGGGGTCGGCCGGCCAGGCGCAGGCTCGGCTGATGCGCGGGCGCGGGCGCGGAGCCGCGGCGCGAAGGCGTGGGAGCGGCGGATGCGCGAGTGCTGGCGGGTGCGGCGGCCATGGCGGGTCCTCGGGTCGCATTGGGTCGGTCCGGCGGGTCGGCGCGGGCCGGGGTGGGCCTACGCCGTGGGCGGTGGTGGCGGCTGGGGCGCCCCGGCGCGGGACGCGACGTCGCTGCTCGAGGTGTCAGGGAGGCGCTCGGCGGCGCGCAGCCGCGCGGAGCGGGCACGGGGGTTGCGCGCGACCTCGGCGTCGTCGGGTCGCTCGGCGCCGCGGGTGAGCAGGCGCACCGTCGGGGTGCGCCCGCAGCCGCAGACGGGCAGGTCCGGCGGGCACACGCAGCCCTGCGCGGCGGTGGCGAGGGCGCGCTTGACCGGCCGGTCCTCCAGCGAGTGGTAGGCCAGCACGGCGAGCCGGCCGCCCCGGCCCCCGGCGGGGTCCGGGGCGGCCAGGCGCGCGAGCGCCGGGGGAAGGGCGGCACGCACGCGCTCGAGCTCACCGTTCACCGCCAGGCGCAGGGCCTGGAAGGTGCGGGTGGCGGGATGCCGGGGGCCGTGGCGCGCTGGGGTGGGCACCGCGCCGGCGACCACCTCGGCCAGCGCGCCGGTCGTGGTGATCGGGCGGGCGCGCACCAGGGCGCGGGCGATGCGCCGCGCGTGTCGCTCCTCGCCGAGGTCGCGCAGCAGCGCGGTCAGCTCGGGCTCGTCGAGGCGCTCGAGCAGCGCGCGGGCGGGCTCGCCCTGCGAAGGGTCCATGCGCAGGTCCAGTGGCGCGTCGAAGCGCAGCGAGAACCCGCGCTCGGGGGTGTCGAGCTGCAGCGACGACACGCCGAGGTCGAGCAGGATCGCCCGCACGGGCCCGGGGTCGGCGACCACGGCCTCGAGGTCGGCGAGGACCTCGTCGAAGGCTCCGTGCACCAGGGCGACGCGCTCGCCCCAGTCGGCCAGGCGCGCGTCGGCCACCGCCAGCGCGTCCGCGTCGCGGTCGATGCCCAGCAGGGTCGTCTCGGGGTGCGAGGCTTCCAGCAGCGCCCGGGCGTGCCCGCCGGCGCCGACGGTGGCGTCGATGACCAGGCCCGGGTCGGGCGTGGCGAGCAGCGCGGTGACCCGATCGCGCAGCACCGGCTCGTGCACCGCATCGCTGCCGGCCGGCTCGTGCGGCTCGCCCGGTCCCGGGGTCGCCCCGCCCAGCGCCGCCGCCAGCATCACAGCATCCCCTCCCCCAGCGGCTGGTCGGTGGCCGCGAAGCTCTCCATCGCCTGGGACCGGTAGGCCTCCCACCGCTCGCGGTCCCACAGCTCGATGCGGCTGTCCGCGCCGATCACCGCCACGTCGCGGGTCAGGCCGGCGTACTCGCGCAGGCGCGGCGGGATCGTGATGCGGCCCTGCTTGTCCAGGGCGTCGGCGTGCGCCGAGGAGGTCACCATCCGCGCGTACATGCGCTGCCGGCTGTCGGTGGGGCGCAGCTGCCGCAGCTCGTCAAGCACGCGCTGCCAGTCGGCGCGGGGGTGCAGGGTCAGGCAGTGGTCCTGGCCCACGGTGAGGACCAGCCCGTCCTCGAGGGGCTCGCGGAAGGCCGAGGGCAGGATCAGACGTCCCTTGGAGTCCAGCGTGTGCTGGTGCTCCCCGAGGAACATCTCCGGCTCCTGCTCCGCGTTGACGCTGCCCTGGCCCCCAGCGCTCGGGGGTCCACACGCCCTCCGTCGTCCTCCACTGCGCTCCACTTTAGACCACAACTCGCCACAAGAGAAGTCGACAGCCTCCGGTATCGGCCGGCCGATCGGACATGAAGCAGCGTCATCGCAGGTCAGACGGGGGTAAGGTGGGGTGGAGCGAAGTGGGGTGGCCACCCGGGGCCAAGCGTCCGACCGCCCACGTCGACCCGGCTCGCACGCCGAACGGGGTGCTGGGAGGGCCTGTGCAAGGCCCCGGCGCGCCGGCCGACCACCCATGGTGGGAGCGGGTGGAGCGCCGCGGAGCGGGTGGAGCGCCGTGGAGCGGGTGGAGCGCCGTGGAGCGGGTGGCGCGCCGCGGCGTGGGCGGCGTCAGCGCTTCGGTGGCCCGTCGCGGCCGACGTGCCACCGAGGCGACGTCACACGGCGGGCTGGGCGGCCTCGGGGGTCTCGTCAGGCAGGAGGGCGTCGGTGGTGGCCCGCCCGACATAGCGCGCCCACTCGGGCTCCAGGCGGCCCACGGCCGCCACCAGCCAGAACGCGGGCCGCGGCGCGACCGGCGCGCGCGCCAACCGCATGCCGGCCTCCTGGGGCGTGCGGTCCTTCTTGCGGCTGTTGCACCGCCGGCAGGAGGCCACCACGTTGTCCCACGCGTGCTGCCCGCCCCGGCTGCGCGGGATCACGTGATCGACGTTCTCGGCCGTCGAGCCGCAGTACTGGCAGCGGCCGCCGTCGCGCGCGAAGACACCGCGACGGCTCAGCGTGACGTGGCCGCGGCGAGGCACGGCCACGTAGCGCCGCAGCCGCACCACCGAGGGCACCGGCACCTCGATGCGGCTGCTGCGGCAGCGTGCCCCGTCGGCGTGCACCACATCGGCCTTGGCGTCGAGGACCAGCACCACCGCCCGACGCGCGGCCACGATCGACAGCGGCTCCATGGAGGCGTTGAGGACCAGCGAGCGCCGCTGCGTGGGGGCGGGGCGCGTCGGCCGTAGCGGGCTACGCCCCTCGCCGGGGGTCTCGTCCTGCGCGCGGTCGGGGCGATCCGCGGCCGCGTCGTGGCGCGAGCCGCCCCTGGCGTGGCCTGCTCCCACGCGGCCCTCCTGCGCCAGCAGCACCGTCGGTCGTGATCGGGCGAGCCGTCAGGCGGCACGGTACCAGCGCCCCGCCGCGCTTCCGCCGCTGCAGGGCCGGCGGCCGAGCGCTCGCAACGAGGGCCCCGAGGGCCTCGAGCACGGCTAAGGTGGGCGCCACAGCTCGCCTCAGCCGGGGCCGCGAAGGGGACGCGCGTGGCAGCCAACGAGCGGTCGGGTCGCGGGGTCGAGCACCTCGCGGCCGAGATGGAGGGGATCGAGCGCTCGGTGCGCTCGGTCCTCGAGGGCAAGCCGGAGGTCGTGCGGCTGCTGCTGGTCAGCCTGCTCGCCGGCGGGCACGTGCTGCTCGAGGACGTTCCCGGCGTGGGCAAGACGCTGCTGGCCAAGGCGATCGGCACCGCGATCGACTGCAGCGTGAGCCGCGTCCAGTTCACCCCGGATCTGCTGCCCACCGACGTGACCGGCGTCACCGTCTACCACCAGGACAGCGGGCAGTTCCGCTTCCGGCCCGGAGCGGTGTTCGCCAACATCGTGCTCGGCGACGAGATCAACCGCGCTGGACCGAAGACGCAGTCGGCGCTGCTGGAGGCCATGGAGGAGCGGCAGGTCACCGTCGACGGCGTCACCCACCCGCTGCCCGACCCGTTCATGGTGATCGCCACGCAGAACCCGGTCGAGCTCGAGGGGACCTACCCCCTGCCCGAGGCCCAGCGCGACCGGTTCCTGATGCGGCTGTCGATCGGCTACCCCTCGGCCGACGCCGAGCTGGAGGTGCTCGAGGTCCACGGCACCGGCGATCGGCTCGGGGCGATGCAGGCCGTGACCGACGCCACCACCGTCAGCGAGCTGCGCCGCGTGGCCGAGGGGGTTCACGCTGCGCCCGCGTTGCGTCGCTACATCGTCGAGGTCGTGCGCGGCACCCGCGAGCACCCTGCGGTGGAGCTCGGCGCCTCGCCGCGCGCGTCGCTGTCGCTGCTGCGGGCCGCCCGGGCCCTGGCAGCCATCACCGGGCGCGACTTCGTCATCCCCGACGACGTCAAGCAGCTCGCGGTACCGGTGCTCGGCCACCGGCTGGTGCTCTCGCCCGAGGCCCAGATGAGCGAGTCCTCGAGCCCAGCCGTGGTCGAGGAGATGCTGCGCACGATCCCGGTGCCCAGCCCCGAGCGCAGCGGCCAGGGCCGCCGACGCGCTGCCGGCGCCCAGGGCTGATGCCCACCGCGCGCGGGCTCGGGGTCCTGCTGGGCGCTGCCCTGCTGTGGGGGGTCGGGCGCGCCCTTGGCGTGGACGAGCTCCTGGTGGTCGCCGCCGTCGCCGCGGCGCTGCCCCCGCTGGCGCTGCTGGGCGTGCGCCTCGGCGGGTCGGGGCTGGCGGTGCGCCGCCGCCTGCGCACCGACCGGCTGACGCACGGCACCCAGGAGCGCGTCGCGCTCGACTTGCGCAACGACGGCCGGCTGCCGACCACCACGCTGCTGGCGCGCGAGGAGGTGCCGGCCGAGCTGGTGGCCGCACCGCCGCGCTGGGCGGTCGCAGGGCTGGCGCCCGGCGGGACGGTCAGCCTGTCCTATGCGATCACGGCGACGCGACGCGGCCGCCACCAGCTGGGGCCTGCCGAGCTGACCATGACCGACCGCTTCGGGCTCGCGCTGCGCCGCCGCCGCACCACGACCACCGGCGCGGTGCTCGTCTACCCCGTGATCGAGGCGCTGCCCGAGGCGCTGCGCCTGCCACAGCAGCGCGGCAGCACCGACGGTGCCAGGCACCGACTGCTGAGCCTGGGCGACGAGTTCCACACCCTGCGCGAGTACGTCGAGGGCGATGACCTGCGTCAGGTCCACTGGCCCTCGACCGCCCGTCGCGGCAAGGTCATGGTCCGCCAGCACGAGCTGCCGTGGCACGCCGAGGCCACCGTGCTGGTGGACGCGCGCACGCGGGCGCATCGCGGGCACGGTGACGCCTCGACCCTGGAGGCGACGATCTCGGGCGCCGCCAGCGTGGTGCGCCATCTCGCCGAGCGGCGGTTCCTGCTGCGGCTGACCACCGAGGCGGACGCGCACCCCCCTCGGATCCACGATGCGGAGGCGCTGCTGGAGCGGCTCGCCACGTTGGAGGCCTCGCACGAGCGCAGCCTGGCAGGCCTCGGCGAGCGGCTGCGCCGCAGTGCCGGCGAGGGGCTGCTGGCGGCGTGCGTGACCCCGCCACCCGGTCACGAGCCGGTGGCCGATGCGCCCGACACGCGGGCGCTGCTGCAGGCGGGCAGCGGCTTTGGCGCCCGCGTGGCGGTGGTCAGCCACACCCCCGACGACGCGCCGCGCGCCGAGGAGCTCGTGGCGCTGCTGCGCGCAGCGAGCTGGCGTGCGGTCGCCCGGCCGGTGGGCACGCCGCTGGCGACCGTGTGGCCCGGGCTCGCCGGGCGCGGCGCTCCCTCCGGCGCGCCCGCGTCCGCGCCCGGGGAGGTGGGCCAGGCATGAGCGCGCCGACCGCCAGCCCGACGCCAGAGCGCGCCAGCGCGCCGGCCGCGCCCACAGCGGCAGGCACCGGGCAGGGCGACACGCGCCCGGCGCCGCAGCCCTCGGAGACGCTGCTCGTGGCCAGCAGCCTGCTGCTGCTGGCCGTGGCCGCCGCTCCCCTGTCGCGGATCTTCATCGGACCCGAGTTCGCCCGCCCGGCGGCAGCGGCGGTGCTGCTCAGCGTGGGCATCCAGGTGCTGACGCGCCGCGCCGGCCTGGGGGCGCTGGCCGGGACGGTGGTCTCCGCCGGTGCGTTCGCGGTGTTCGTGGCACTGGCGTTCCTGCCGGAGACGACCGTGGCGTGGGTGGTGCCCACGCTGGACACCGCGATCGCAGGCCGGGACCTGTGGCTGTCGGGCATCGAGCTGATCCAGAACCGACCCGCTCCCACGTTCGCCGAGCCCGGGCTGCTGCTGCTGGTGGTCACGGGGCTGTGGTGGGTCGCCCACGCGGTGGACCTGCTGGCGGTGCGCCTGGCCGCTCCGCTCCATGCCGTCGCCGCAGCGCTGGTGCTGTGGGTGGTGCCCCTGGCGGTGGTGCCCGACGGCGTGCCGTGGCGCAACGCGCTGCCGCTCGTGCTGGCCGCGCTGCTGCTGCTGCTCGTCGCCGGTGACGGGCGCGCCCGCCGCTGGGGACGGCTCACGCGCGCCGGGCGCGGCGACCCCGCGCTGGCGGTGGGGGTGCTGACCGCCGGCGCCGCGGTGGCCATCGGCATCGGGTTCGCTGAGGATCTCCCGGGCTACGGCGAGGAGTCCTGGGTCCAGGCCGACGGGGCCACCACCACAGTCGGGGCGCAGAACCCGATGGTCGACCTCCAGGCCAACCTCGTCGATCAGAGCCAGGAGCCGGTGGCGCGCGTGCGCTCCGACGAGCCGGTCTACCTGCGCGAGACCAGCCTCGAGCGCTTCGAGGCCGGGGAGCTGTGGACCGGCGAGGGCTTCTCTGCCGAGCCGGCCGGCACCGAGCCGCTGCAGGCCGAGGCCCAGCAGGAGCACTCCCGCTTCGTGGAGGTCGAGATCGAGTCGCTGGGCCTGTCCGGCAGCCGCCTGGTGCCCGCTCCCTACCAGCCCTACCGGCTCTCGGGCGAGGTGGTGGAGGAGCGCTTCCGCTGGGACGCCTCCCAGGCGACCCTGACGATCGACGGGGACGCCGAGCCCGCGGGGATCCCCACCGGCGAGTCGTTCACCGTGGAGGCGGGCATCCCCGCGCCACCGATCGACGTCCTGGCCGACGCCGAGGTCGTGGACGACCCGGCGCTCACCGAGCTGACCGAGGTGCCCGAGGCCGTGACCGACCTGGCCGAGGAGATCGTCGCCGATGCCGGCGCCGAGACGCCCTACGAGCAGGCCATGGCGCTTCAGGAGGAGCTGGGGAGCTGGGAGTACACCCTCACCCCCGACCTGGACGGGCACGGCAGCACCGCGATGGAGGAGTTCGTCGCGGTGCGCGAGGGCTACTGCGAGCAGTACGCCGGGACCATGGCGGTGATGCTGCGCCACCTCGACATCCCTGCGCGCGTCGCGGTGGGCTACACCCCTGGGGAGCGCATCGGCGACGACGAGTTCGTCATCCGCGGCGAGAACCGCCACGCCTGGGTGCAGGTGCGCTTCGCCGATCACGGCTGGCTCGACTTCGAGCCGACCCCGCGCAGTGACGGCAACCTGCTGTCCCCCACCGCGGACACGGTCGCGCCGACCGAGCTCGACGCCGAGCGCCAGGACGAGGACCTCGACGCCCTCGCTGATCTCGATCCCGATCAGGGCGAGCTCGACGACCCCGACGCCGAGGACCCGCCCGAGCCGGACGTGCCCGACGTGGACGCTGACGAGGGAGCCGAGGCCGCGAGCGACGCCGAGGCGGACGCCGACGGCCACGGGCTCGGGCGCGCGGCGCTGCTCATGCTCCTGGCCGCGATCGGGCTCGGGGCCGTGGCCCGCCGCAGCGCACCCGAGCCGACCGTGCCCTCCGAGCGGGTCCTGGCCCGCCTGGCCGCCCTCGAGCACCTCGCTGGCGGGCTGGGCATCAGCCGGCAGCCAGCCGACACCGACGCCGAGCTGCTGGGGCGCATCGCCGACGCCGCGGACCTGCCGCGTGCGGTCATCGACCCGCTGGTCGAGGGCGTCGAGCGCTCCCGCTGGGCGCGTGAGGTGCCGGGGCCGGTCGCCGATCAGGCCGCTCGAGCGGCCAGCCAGGCGCGGCGCGCCCTGCTGGCGGATCGCTCGGCCCGGCAGCGGCTGTCGTTGCGTGTGCGCGCGAGCCTTGCGGCGCTGAGGCGGCGGGCGAGCTAGGCGCGGTAGGCACGCTAGGTGCGCTGGCACGCGGATCCCACCGCGAAGGACGGCGGATCAGCTCCAGTGGCACGGATTGCCAGGGCGGTGCTGGCGCACCGCGCGCCATCGAGCGCGGCGGGTCAGCCTTCCTGGTCTGACCCGGCGTCGTGGCGGTTGAGGAAGCGGTCAAACCCTCCGCGCAGCTGCCCGCCGATGGGGTCACCATCGTCACCGAACTTGCGCAGCTGAGCGCCTCCGTAGATGAGGCTGGTCAGCATGACCGCGAAGCCGGCGACGCCCAGCCAGATGATCTGGGCGGGCACCACGGCGAGCAGCAGGATGAAGCCGAGGACGAAGCCCGCGATCGCCAGCTTGACCTTGCCCCGGCTACCGCCACGCTCGGCGGTCGTGGACACGGTCTTGGCGAACTTGGGGTCCTCTTCGCGCAGGCGCGATTCGATGTCCGAGAGGATCTGCCGCTCGCGATCCGAGAGGGGCATGTGCGCTGCTCCGCGTCCGGGTGGGCACCGTCAGTGTCCGTGAGCCACCGCTGACCCTAGGTCAGTCGGCGGGTCGGGTTCTGACTTTACCATCCCCAAAATGCCGGCGTCTCACGCGCGCGCGCCGCACGCGCGGCCTCGGCGAGATCGCGGCTGCGCAAGCAGCTCGCCTGGGCGGTCCGCTCGGCCTCCAGCGCCTCCTCGCGGGTGGCGACCTGGGCGCCGCGCATGAGCCGCGGCACGGCGCCGAGGGCCACCGTCGGACCGGCAGCCAGCGCCGCGGCGAGCTCGCGCCCCGCGGTGGCCGGGTCTCCCTCGAGGCGACGCTCGGCCAGCCCCCAGGTCAGCGCGACCTGGCTGTCCACGGTCCGCCCGGTCAGCGCCAGATCGGTGGCGCGGCCCAGGCCCACCAGGCGCGGCAGGCGCGCGGAGGCGCCGAGGTCGGGCACCAGCCCCCAGCGCGCCTCGAGCAGCCCCAGCTGGGCGTCCTCGGCGACCGCGCGCAGATGGCAGGCCACCGCGAGCTGCAGGCCCGCGCCCAGGCACGCGCCGTGCACCGCGGCGATCACCGGCACAGGGAGGTCCTCGATGGCGTCGAAGGCCGCCTGCAGGGCCCGGATGTCGGCTTCGCGCGGTGGGTCGTCGGCCAGGGTGGCGAGCTCGTCGAGGTCTAGGCCAGCGCAGAACGAGGGCCCCTCGCCGCGCACCAGCGCGGCCCGCACCCGGTGCGCGCGGGCCGCCTCGCCGGTCTCGCGCGCGGCCTCGGCGAGGTCGGCGAAGGCGGGCCGGTCCAGGGCGTTGTGCCGCTCGGGGGCGCTCAGGGCGATCTCGGCGACCCCGTCGCTGATCCGCAGCTCCACTCGGCTCATCCTGGCTCCTGTCGACGGGCGCGGCTCTCCGCGCAGGGCGGCGCTCCGGGCGAGACGGCGCTGCGCGCGTGGCGCGGGATCCTATCGATCGCGACCGCCATGGCGGTGCTGCCTGCACGCCGCGCGCGTCGGCGCGTCCGCCCGATGGCCCGTGCGCGCGATCCGACGGCGGGATCGGCCGGCTGTCCCGGCGAAACCTGGTCGGGTGGGCACGCGCTGTCATCTCCACGTCACATGACGGCGCTACGACTGTGGGTGACCCCGATCAGCGAGAGGACGTCATGCACGCGCCCCTCCCACCGCGCAAGACCATCGCGCTGGTGGCCCACGACAACATGAAGCGCGACATGGCCGAATGGGCCGAGTTCAACCACGCCGTGCTCGCCCGCCACCGGCTGGTGGCCACCGGCACCACCGGCACGATCCTCCAGCACGAGCTGGGCCTGCGCGTCCACCGGCTCCAGAGCGGCCCGATGGGCGGCGACCAGCAGATCGGCGCGCTCATCGCCGAGTCGGGCGTGGACATGCTGGTCTTCTTCTGGGACCCGCTCCAGCCCCAGCCGCACGACCCGGACGTCAAGGCGCTGCTGCGGCTCGCCGCCGTGTGGAACATCCCGGTGGCCAGCACCCGTGCGACCGCCGACTTCCTCATCTCCTCGCCGCTCATGGACGGCGCCTACGAGCGGCAGGTGCCCGACGGCGTCGAGCACCTGGTGCGCTCCCCCGCACCCTGAACCGGCACCGCCGGCGGCGGAGCGGCACGCTCATCGGGTGCGCCGCTCCGCGTCAGGGGCGCGGCGGCTCGTCGCCGGGGTCGACCCGGCGCCACGCGTCACTGGTCGGTGCCGCGTCACCCGAGGTGGGGGCATCCTCCAGCAGCGCCACGCGCGTCACGGTGCCCGCGCCGAAGCGCGCGCCAGCCGCGTCGGCCGCCCGCTCCAGGCGTGACCAGCGGTCATCGCCGAGCAGGTCGAGCTGGCGCGCCGCCCCGGCGGGCACCAGGTTGCTGGCGCCGACCCCGACCAGGCGCACGCGGGCGCGCTGCAGCCGCAGTGCGGCGAGCGCGGCGGTGGCCTCGCGGTGCAGCACCGCACCGTCGTCGGCGGGGGTGTCGAGCGTGCGCGACCGCGTGACCGTCTGGAACGTGTCGTAGCGCAGCTTCAGCGTCACGGTCCGAGTGGCGACCTGCTCGGCGCGCAGGCGACGGGCGACGTCCTCGGCCAGGCGCAGCACCTCGCGGCGCAGCACCTCGGGCTCGTCGACGTCGGCGGCGAAGGTCTCCTCGGCGCTGATGCTCTTGGCCGGCTCGTAGGGCGTGACGGTCCGCGGGTCCTCCCCGGCGGCGAGCTCGGCGAGGTGCCCCGCCGCAGCAGGGCCGACGACGCGGCGCAGGAGGCCGGCGTCGGCGGCGGCGACGTCGGCGACGGTGCGCAGGCCGAAGCGGGCGAGGCGCTCGGCGGTGGCCTCGCCCACGCCCCACAGCGCCCGCACCGGCAGCGGTGACAGGAACCCGCTCACCTCCTCGCGGCGCAGATGGCGGATCCCATCGGGCTTGGCGCGCTGGCTGCACAGCTTCGCCAGGTGCAGGTTCGGGGCGACGCCGACGCTGGCGGGCAGACCGAGCTCGGCGTGGATGCGTGCCCGCAGGTGCGCGGCGATCTCCGGCGGCTCGCCGAGCAGCCGGCGGCTGCCGCCCACGTCGAGGAAGGCCTCGTCGAGGCTCAGCGGCTCGACCAGCGGGGTGACGTCGCGCAGCAGGTCGAGCAGCGCGGCGCTGACCTGGCGGTAGCGGTCGAACCGCGGGGAGCGCACGACCGCGTCGGGGCACAGCCGCCGCGCCTTGGCCATCGGCATCGCCGAGGACACCCCGAACGCGCGGGCCTCGTAGCTGGCGCTGGCCACCACCCCGCGGCCGCCGGCGCCGCCGACCAGCAGCGGGCGCCCGGCCAGCGACGGGTCGTCGAGGGCCTCCACCGCGGCGTAGAACGCGTCCATGTCGAGGTGGAGGATCGGCTCGGGCGGGCGCACGGTCATCGTCGGCCAAGGGTAGGTCGCGGGTGCGACCGGCGGCGGCGGTGAGGCCTCATCCGGCCGAGCCGCCCGAGGCGTGCCACAGCCGGCGCGGCGCGAGGGCGGCCGGGTCGGCGTCAGGGCTCGCGGCGCGGCGGCGCTCCTGGGCCAGCCGCTCGGCGTCGTAGGCCGGGTGGTGGTGATCGGGCGGGGCGGCGGCCGTCGGCGCAGCGGTCCGTGCCGGCGTGGCGTCGTCGGCGGCGAGCGCGTCGGCCAGCCAGCCCTCCCGCCAGGCGCGGCGCAGCCGGCGCAGGTCCCAGGACCGCTCGGCGACCAGCGACACGCCACGGCGCCCAGCGCGCACCACCCGCCCCTCGACCGCCAGCAGCCAGGAGTGGAACACGGTGGCCGCGCAGCGGTCGTGCACCGCCTCGAAGAAGGCGGCGTCGGCCAGGCCGGTGCCGTCATCCAGCGACAGGAAGATCACCCGCTGTCCCGAGCGCACCGGCGGGGTCTGGGTGGCGACCTTCGCGCCGGCCACCCGCACGCGCCGGCCGGTGCGCTGGGCACCGGCCGGCTGGGCGGGCAGCCCGCTGGCGGTCAGCAGGTCGGTGGCGCGGGTCACCTCCAGGGCGGCGAGCAGGTCGCCGTAGAAGTCCAGCACGTGCGCCGAGCAGTCCAGCCCGAGCACCTCGAGCTCGGCGCGGACCTGTTCGGCGGGGGTGTGGTCGGGCAGGCCCGGGGCGGGCTCGGGGCCCAGCAGCGTCAGCTGCTCGGGGCCAGGGGCCCGCCCCGACGCACCCGCCATCGGGCGGGCGCGCCTGGCGCTGGTGGCTCGCGGCGGGCCGCTCCCCCACCGCTCGGCGGTCTCCAGCAGCACATCGCGCCGCGACCTGCCGGGGGCGAGCCCGTCGAGGGCGCCGACGTGGGCCAGCGCCTCGGCCACCGGCGCGTCCAGTCGGGCGCGGTCGTGCAGGTCGGCCAGCGAGGCGAAGGGCCGCCCGGTGAGCAGCGAGGCGACCATCGTCGCGTCGATGCCGGCGACCTCGTCCAACCCGGGGCGGACCGCGAAGCGCCAGCCGGGCCGATCGGGACAGGCGCCGAGGTCCATCCCCGCGGTCAGCGTCGGCGCGCCGACCCGCGCCTGCGGGCCGGGGGCGTCGGTGGCGAGCGGATCGGGGATCCGCTCCACCTGCGCGGTGCGCCCCGAGCGGTTGACGTCGACCGGCAGCACCGCCACGCCCAGCTGGCGGGCGTCGGCGAGCAGCGCCCGACGCGGGTACATCCCCGGGTCGTGGGCCAGCAGCCCGGCGACGAGCTCGGGTAGGTGGTGAGCCTTGAGCCACGCCGAGCGGGCGGTGGGCACCGCGAACGCCGCCGCGTGGGCCTTGCAGAACCCGAACGAGGCGAACTGCGCCAGCGCCTCCCACAGCGCCGCGGCGGCCTCGGCGCCCATGCCTCGCTGGCGGGCGCCGTCGACGATCCAGGCGCGCAGGTCCTCCACGCGGCTGGGGTCGCCGAGGCGGCGGCGCACCAGATCGGCGGTGGACAGGTCGCAGCCGGTGACCGCGGCGACGCAGCGCATCACCTGCTCGTGGTAGACGATCACCCCGTGGGTCTCGGCCAGCGCGTCCGCCAGGACGGGATGGGGCAGCGCGACGGGCTCGGCGTCGTGGCGGCGCCGCAGGAACGGCCCGACCATGTCGCTCTTGACCGGGCCGGGCCGGAACAGCGAGATGTCGACCACCAGATCGGCGAGGGTGGTCGGCTCGAGCTTGCCGACCAGCTCGCGCTGACCGGGTGACTCGACCTGGAACATCCCGAGGGTGCGGGTCGAGCGGATCAGCGCATAGGCGTCGGGATCGTCGACGGGCAGCGCGTCGGGGTCGAGCTCGACGCCGCGCACCCGACGGGCCTCGTCCACCGCGTGGCGCAGCGCCGACAGCATCCGCACCCCCAGCACGTCGAGCTTGCACAGCCCCAGCACCTCGACGTCGTCCTTGTCGACCTGGGCCATCGGGAAGCCCTCGGCGCTGGGTTGGGTGGCCACGAGATCGCCCAGCCCGTCGTGGGCGGCCACACCGGGGTCGCCGGCGGCGGGGGCGAGCAGCACCCCCGAGGGGTGCAGCGCCACGTGGCGGGGCAGCCCGTCGAGGCGGGCAGCGAGAGCGAACAGCACCGTCAGGTCCTGCCGGCGCAGATTGGCGCCGCGCAGCTCCGGCAGGTGGTCCAGCGCGGCGTGCACGTCGCCGGCGCGCACCCGCGGGAACGCCTTGGCGATCACGTCGACCTCGCCGGCGGGCAGGCCGAGCGCCTTGCCGACCTCGCGCAGCGCCAGGCGCGCCTTGAACGTCTCGAGCATCGTCACGCCGGCGACCCGCTCACCGCCGTAGGCATCCAGCAGGTCGTGGTAGACGTCGGTGCGCCGGGCCGACTCGACGTCCAGGTCGATGTCGGGCAGCTCGTCGCGGTAGGGGTTCATGAACCGCTCGAAGCACAGGTCGTGGCGGATCGGGTCGACATCGGAGATGCCCAGGCAGTAGGTGACGAGGCTGCCGGCCGCCGAGCCGCGGCAGGCCACGATCACGTCCTTGGCGCGGATGCGGTCGACGATCACGGCGACGCTCAGGAAATACGAGGCCAGGCCGAGGCGGGCGGTCATGGCCAGCTCGTCGTCGAGGCGGTCGCGGTGACCGCTGGTGACGTGGTCGTAGCGCGCGGCCAGCCCGGCCTCGCAGCGCACGCGCAGCGCCGCGTCGGCGTCGTCGTGGGGCTCCTCGCCGAGGTCGGGCACGCGCAGCCGCCCGAGGTCGAGGTCGACCGCCGCGTCCGCGGCGACCCGCCCGGCGTTGGCCAGGGCGTCGGGGCGCTCGGCGAACACCGCCGCCATCTCGGAGGGGTCCTTGAGGTAGCCCTCGGCGTTGCGGCGACCGCTGTGGTGCGGGGCCAGCGGGGCCTGCGCGCGGATCGCGTCGAGCACGTCGACCAGGCGCGCGTCGGCGGGGTCGCGGTAGCGGGGCCGCTGGTCGGCCACGGCCGGCAGGCCGAGATCGTCGGCCAGCGCGAACGCGGCACGCGCGCGAGCGTCGTCGCCGCGGGCGCGGTGGTGGGTGACGCCGATCAGCGTGCCGGCTCGCCCGGCGAGGTCGGCCCAGCGGCGCGCCTCACCGCGGGCGGCGTCGGGGCGCCCGGCGGCCAGGAGCCGTCCGGTTGGGGCGTCGTCGCCGAGCAGCACCACGAGCTCGCCGTCCGAGCCGGCACCGACCCAGCGGGCGAGCTCCTCCCAGCCCACCCGCGGTCGGTCCGCGTCGTGGTGGTGGGCGGCGCTGACCAGGCGGCACAGCCGGGCGTAGCCGGCGCGGCTGCGAGCCAGCAGCCGCACGCGCGGAGGGTCCGGGTCGAGCCACGCGGGGCCGGAGGCGGGCGGGCGCACCGGACGCCGCGGCATCCAGCCGGCGCGCTCGGGGTCGTCGGCGAGCGCGAGGTCGACCCCGGGCAGCAGGCGCACGCCGGCGTCGCGGCACGCCTGGGCGAGCCGCACCACCCCCAGCAGCCCGTCGCGGTCGCAGACGCCCACGGCGTCCATGCCGCGCTCGGCGACGGTGCGGGCCAGCTCCTCGGGGCGCAGCGCGCCGTGGCGCAGCGAGTGGCTGCTGACCGCGCCGAGGTGGGCGAACGAGGGGTCGAGGGGTGAGCCGGCGATGACGGCCGGGGCGGGCGAGGTGGGCGAGGTGGGCGAGGTGAGCGAGGTGGGCGAGGTGGGCACCGCGATCCTCCCAGGTCGATGGGGCGAGGCGGGGAAGGCATCGCCGGATCGAACAGCGAGGATCGAACAGGAGTTCGCAAGTATAGCGGGTGGGCAGCATCGACGCCGCACGGCGGTGGGCCCCGGCCGCTGCGCGGCCGGGGCCCACCGCCGTCGGTGCGGTGCGGGCTAGTAGCCGCCGTCGTCCTCGTCGTCCTCGTCGTCGCCGTCGGCGGCCACGTCCTCCTCGATCGCCTCGCCCTCGGGGGACACGACGTACCAGACGTCCTCGACGCCCTGGCCGGTGACGTCACCGGGCTCCTCGTCGTTGGCCCAGCCGTACAGCGGCCAGCCGTCGTAGGTGACCTGCTCGCCCTCGTCGCGCTCGATGGTGTCGACCAGCTCGTCGTCCACGCCCTCGCCCAACGCGGGGTCGTCGGCCATCAGCGGGGGCCAGTTGTCAGCGCACTCGTCGACGCAGGCGCTCTCGCCGCTGCCAGGCTCGTCGTTCAGGAACACGTACAGGGTCATGTCGTCGCCGTCGACCAGGTGCTCGCCGAGGTCGCTGTCGGCCACCGCCAGATCGACCTCGGCAGCCTCGTCGTCCTCATCGACCTCCTCGTCGAGGTCCTCCTCAAGCTCGTCGTCGAGCTCCTCGGCCTCCTCGCAGGCGGCGACCAGCAGCAGCAGTGCTGCCAGGGCAGCCAGCAGGCTCATCGAGGATCGCTTCATGGGTCTCCCTCCAGTCGGGTGCAGATCGACCTGGGTGCACGTCGAGTGGGCGGCCTTCCCGCCGCCTGTGCCCTGTCTACGATCGCGGTCGACGATCTGGTTGCAACCTCGCCAGGTCTCCAGCGGGCCTGCGGACCCACCGTGACCGACCGCCGTTGCAGCCGGAGCGGCGCTGGCTACGGTGCGACAGTCGATGCGCCCACGGACCACCGCGTGACGCGCCGGCCGACACCCGCCCGCACCCGCCGTTGGAGCGCCTGTGGCCACCGCACCCGACGCCGCCGCGCGCGGTCGCGCCCAGCGCGGCCAGCTGCCCTGGCACGTCGTCGGCGTCGCCGTCGTCGCGCTGATGCTGACCGCACCGGGCCAGACCGCCGGGGTGTCGGTGTTCGTCGACCCGATGATCGAGAGCCTGGGCCTGACCCGCGCCGAGAGCTCCGGGGCCTACATGGTGGGCACGCTCGTCGGCGCGCTGGCGCTGCCGCGCATCGGTCGTGCGCTGGATCGCTGGGGCGTGCGCGCGGTCATGGCAGCGGTGGGCGGCGCGTTCGGCCTGGCCGCGGCGGCGATGGCCGGGGTCACCGGGCTGGTGACGCTGGTCGCCGGCTACGCAGGCATCCGGCTGCTGGGGCAGGGCTCGCTGTCGCTGTCGGCCACGACCTCGGTCGCCGTGGCCTTCTCCCGCCGCCGCGGCCTGGCCATGGGACTCACCATGGCTGCCGGCAGCGCGCTGCTCGGGCTCATGCCGCTGGCCCTGACCGCGGCGATCGACGGTCTGGGCTGGCAGCGCGCCTGGATCGCCGCCGGGGCGACCGTGGCGCTGGTGGTGGTGCCGCTGGCGCTGCTGGGCCTGCGCGGCGTGGACACCCGCGGGCAGGGCGATGACGAGCCCGAGGCCGCGGATCCCGGCACCACGACCGATGCCGATCACGCGCCCGACGCGCCCGACGCGACCGAGGAGAAGGAGAGCCGGGCTCCGCGTGACGCGACCCGCCGGGAGGCGCTGCGCACTCCCGCCTTCTGGGCGATCGTGGGCGGCACCGTGGCCAGCGGGCTCATCGGCACGGGCCTGCAGTTCCACCAGATCTCGCTGCTGGGCGAGCAGGGGCTGACGGTGGAGCAGGCGGCGGCGAACTTCGTGCCCCAGAGCGTCACGCTGGTGCTGGCCACGCTGGCGACGGGCTGGCTGGCCGATCGCGTGTCCCACCGGGTGATCGTGCCCGCCGCGATGGGCCTGCTGATGGCGGCGATGCTGCTCAGCCAGGTCGCCGCACCCGGGTTCCTGGCGGTGCTCTATGCGATCGGCGTGGGCGGGTCCGGCGGTGCGACGCGGGCCTACGAGGCCGCGGCGATGCCGCGCTACTTCGGCACCACCAACGTCGGCGCCATCCGCGGCGCGGCGATGACCATCAACGTGATGGCCACCGCCCTGGGGCCGGTGGCCCTCGCGACCGGCTTCGAGGCCGCGGGCACCTATGCCGCCTCGCTGCTGCCGCTGCTCGCACTGCCGGTCCTGGTCGCCGCCCTGGCGCTGCTCACCCGGCCGCCGGCGGTGCGCGGCTAGGTGCGGGAGGCCTCGCCCTGCCGACGAGCGACCCTCAGGACTCGGACGAGGCGGCCACGTCGGAGCGCCGGGTGGCCTCGGCGGTCTCCTCGGCAGCCACGCGGCGCCCCTCGCGCTCGTCGACGGTCAGCAGCAGCGCGATGCCGACCACGAAGAACAGCAGGATCGACAGGATCCCGTAGCGCCCCGACCCGGTCAGGCCCACGAAGAAGGCGAACACCCCGGGCCCCATCATCCCGGCGAACTTGTCCATCACGCCGAAGAACCCGAAGAACTCCCCCGACTTGTGGGCGGGGATCATGGAGGCGTACAGCGAGCGTGACAGCGCCTGCGTGCCGCCCTGGACCATCGCGACGAAGAAGGCGAGGATCCAGAACTGCAGGGCGCTGGTCATCCAGAACGCGAAGATGACCACGCCGATGTAGACGGACAGCCCGCCGAGCAGGGACCGCTTGGTGCCGATCCGCCCGGCCAGCCAGCCGAAGGCGAACGCGAACGGGACGCCCACGAACTGCACCATGACGATCGCGCCGATCAGGGTCCCCTGGCCGATGCCCAGGCCCGAGCCGTACACCACCGAGAGCCGGATGACGCTGCCGATCCCGTCGCCGTAGACGAAGAAGGCGATCAGCAGCGCGAACGCGTGGCGGTACTGCCGCAGGCTGGCGAAGGTGCGCCGCAACCGCCGCAGCGACAGCAGCAGCGGGCCCACGTCGATGATCTCGTCGGGGTCGGCGCGGGGCACGGGCTCGCGGACACCGCGGATCAGCGGCAGCGAGAACGCCAGCCACCAGGCCGCCACCGCGAGGAACGACAGCCGCGGCGGCAGCGTCGCGTCGGCGTCGCCGAGCCCGAACAGCTCGGGGACCTCGAGCAGCACCAGGGAGGCGGCCAGCAGCAGCCCGGCGCCGAGGTAGCCCACCGCGAACGCCCCGGTGGAGACGCGATCGACCTCGTGTGGCGCGGCGATGTGCGGCAGCAGGGCGTCGTAGAACACCGTCGAGCCGTTCACGCCCACGTTGATGAGCACGAACATCGTCAGCGCCAGCAGCCAGTCGCCCTGCTGGACGAAGTACAGCCCCGCCGCCCCGGTCACGCCCACGAGCATGAACGCGGTCAGCAGGGGCTTCTTGAGGCGACGCTGGTCGGTGACCGCACCGATGATCGGCGCGACCACCGCCACCGAGACGATGCCGATGGTGGTCGCGGTGCCAAAACGGGCCTGCGCGGTGGCGGTGGGCACGCCCTGCGAGGCGACGGTCTCGTAGTAGACGGGGAAGATCGCGGTCACGATCACCGCGTACATCCCGGTGATCGCCCACTCGTACATCGCCCAGGAGCGCAGCTCGCGTCGATGGAGCCCGAGCCGCTCGAGCAGCGGCAGGCGGGCCTCGGGCGGTGGCTCGCTCACCATGTCTCCCCGGTCGGGCGCGGTGGGCACCCTGGGCGCCCCCGCAAGGCTAGAGGCGCGGTCGCCGGGGCGAAAGCCCGCCCCGTCAGCCGCCCCGGCGGGCGCGCGCAGCCGCGAGCAGCGCTCGCGCCTCGGTGAGCCCCAGCCACCAGCCGAGCGCGAGGTAGGCCACCGCACCGGCGGCGGCCACCGCCGGACCGGCCAGCAGCGGCGGCAGGCCCTCAACCAGCGGCCGCAGCGCCACCGCGAGGGCCATGGCCACCCCCGTGGCCCCCAGGGTGCGCGCGAGCTCCCCGCCGCCCAGGCGCACCGGCCCCAGGCGCGCGGCGACCTGGCGGCGCAGCAGCAGGTACTCGACCCACGCGCCCACAGCCGCACCGAGGGTCAGCCCCACGGGCCCGAGGCGCCCGGCGCCCTGCAGCGCCTCGCGTGCCTCGGCGGGCAGCGGCGTGAAGGCGGGCAGCTCGCCGACCAACGCCAGACCTTCCGGGGTGAGGGCCACGCGGTCGAGCTGCAGCATGAGGGCTGCGCCCAGCGCTGCGGCGAGCACCACCCGCAGCAGGCTGGCGCGTGCGACGACCGCTGCAGCCTGGGCGGCGTAGAGGGCCGACTGCAGCAGCCGGCTGGCGGTGATCGCCAGCAGCCCCAGCGCGTAGCCGCCCAGCACGACACCGACCGTGAGCGCGTCCTGGGCGTCGAACTGCCCCCGCTGCCACAGCGCCCCCACCACGAGGTCGCCGGCGACCAGGAACAGCCCGGCGATCGGGGCCACGAAGAACGCCACGCGCGCCAGGCCGGCGCGCACGCGCTCGCGTCCCTCGCCCGGCGCGGCGTCGCTCCTCGCCGACAGCTCGGGCAGCTCGGCGGCAGCCACGCTCATGCCGAACAGGCTGATCGGCAGCAGGTACAGCACCTGGGCGTAGCCGAGGATCGCCACGGCGGTGCCGGCCAGGACGCTGGCCAGGGCGAGGTCGACCAGCGCCGAGAGCTGCGCGCCGCCGCGCGCCAGCACGATCGGCCCGAAGGCCCGCAGCGCCTGCCGCACCCCGGGGTGGCGCACCGACAGGCTCAGGCGCAGCCCGGTCGTCAGCCGCAGCACCGTGGGCAGCTGCGCCCCGAGCTGCAGCGCCCCACCGGCGACCGTGCCCCAGGCCAGCACGACCGCGAGGTCGGCGAGCCGCTCGGGCGCCGTGCCGGCGGTCAGCAGCCCGGCCAGCACCGTGCCCGCGGCCACGAGCGCGGCGATCTGGGCGACGTTCCACAGCACCGGCGCCACGTAGGACAGGAAGAAGCGCCGGTGGCTGTTGAGCACCCCGAGGCACCACGCCGACAGCACCAGCAGCCCCACCCCCGGGGTCACGATGCGCAGCAGGGTCACCGCGAGGTCGCGGGTCTCGCCGGTGAGCCCGAAGGCGATGACGTCGACCAGCGGTCGGGCCAGCACCACGCCGAGCACCACCAGCCCGCCGGTGACGACCAGCAGCAGCCCGGCGATGGCCCCGGCGACGCGCCCGGCCTCCTCCTCGCGCCCCTGCGCCAGCAGGCGGCTGTAGACGGGGATGAACGACGCCGACAGGCCCCCCTCCCCGAGCAGGTTCTGCAGCACGTTGGGGATGCGCATGGCCGCCCGGAACGCCTCGACGGCGCCGCTGGTGCCGAGGAAGCCGGCGATGGCCACCTCGCGGGCCAGCCCTGCCACCCGCGACAGGAAGATGCCCGCCGCCACCAGCGAGGAGGAGCGGCGCGAGCTCATCGCCTGCGGTCCCGCGCTGGCGGGAGGGTCAGTGGGTCCACCAGGCGCGGGATGCTAGCGAACGCAGGCTCACCAGCCGCGCACGCGGCCCTCGGCCAGCGCCAGGCGCGCCGCGGCCCGCCCGTTGACGCCGTGGACGGCGCCACCGGGGAACGTCGCCGCGCTGCCCAGGAACAGTCCGCCCAGGGTGGTGCGGTAGGGCGCCAGCGTCGGCACGGGGCGGAACACCAGCTGGTCCAACGCGTAGGTGCCATCGCCCACGTCGCCCTCGGACAGGTTGGGGTTCCGGGCCTCCAGGTCGGCCGGCAGCATGGCGTGGCGCGCCCGGATGCGGTCGCGGAAGCCGGGCGCGAAGCGCTCGATCTGGTCCTCCATGGCCTCCAGGAACCAGGCACCCTCGCGCGCCCAGTCCAGGCCCCGCGGCACGCGGGTGTAGGCCCAGGCGGTGTGCTTGCCCGCAGGAGCGCGCGTGGGGTCGGCGACGCTCTGCTGGCCGGCGAGCAGGAAGGGCTGCTGCGGCAGCGAGCCGTCCTTGACCGTGAGCGAGGCGCTGCGGATCGCCTCCGGCGGCCCCGCGACGTGGACGGTGCCGGCGCCGCGCGCCTCGGGTGCCGTCCACGGGATCGGCCCGTCCAGGGCCCAGTCCAGCTTGACGGTGCCCGGGCCGTAGCGGAAGCGGCGCAGCTTGCGGGCGTAGGTCGAGCCGAGCGCGTCCTCGCCGGCCAGGTGCAGCAGCGCGTGCGGGGTCGTGTCAGCGATGACGGTGTTGGCGCGCACGCGGGTCCCGCCGGCGGTCTCGACCCCTGCGACCCTGCCACCGCGGCTGATGATGCGGGTCACCGGGGTGGCGGTGCGCACCGAGCCGCCGAGGCTGCGCAGGTAGGACACCAGCGCGTCGGTCAGCGTCTGCGCGCCGCCGCGCGGGCTCGGCCAGCCCGCGCCGTGGGCCAGCAGCTGCAGGTACAGCCCGGCCAGACCGCTGCCAGCGTCGTCGGAGCCGATGTCGGCGTGGTGCACCGATCCGAGCAGCCACGCCCGTGACCCGGGCGAGCTGAAGGTCTCGTTGGCCAGCTCCCAGGCGGGCATCAGCGCGGTGCGGGCGAACTCGAGCACGCCGTCGACGCCCAGGCCGGCCAGCAGCCGCAGCCCGCCGCCCACTGGGACCCAGCCCGACAGCAGCGTGCGGCGCAGCGCCGGCCACTGCTCCATCAGCGGTCCGGCGAGATCGAGCCAGCCGGCGCCGTCACCGGGCTGCTGCGCGTCGAGGCTGGCCGCGGTGGCGTCGAGGTCGCGGTGCAGCGCCGGGGCGGTGCCATCGGGCATGGGATGGGCCATGGCCGCCTCGGGGTGCACCCACTCCATCCCGTGCTGCTCCAGCGGCCATCGGGCGAACACCGGGCTCGCCGAGCCGGCCGGATGCACCGAGCTGAACAGGTCGTGGATGAAGCCGGGCTCGGTGAGCTCGCCAGAGCGCACCGCACCGCCGGGCTGGTCGGCCAGCTCGCACACCAGCACCTCCCGGCCGGCCTCGGCCAGGGTGATCGCGGCGGCCAGGCCGTTGGGACCCGAGCCGATGACCACGGCGTCGTAGCGCTCGACAGCCATCAGGTGGCCTCCTCGGCCGCGCCGGCGGCATCCCGCCGGGCGGCGGCCGCGATCTGGTGCAGCATCGACTCCTCGGGCTCGCCCATCCCCCAGAAGGCGTGCTGGGAGTGGTGGCCCACGCGCTGGTAGAGCAGCTCGCGCTGCCAGTCCAGCGGATCCCAGGTGCCCACCACGCGCAGCCAGCCGGTCCCCTCCGCAGCGTAGAGCAGCAGGCGGTTGCGGGCGTCGCCGAGGAAGTGGCCGTCGTGGGTGGTCAGCTCGATGGCCGCCAGCGGCGTCGCGCCGGGCGGCAGGGGCGGGTCCTGCTCGTGGCCGTAGAGGGCCAACGGCTCCACGAGGCTGTCGATGTAGGCGTGCAGCGGCTCGGGGTCGGCGTCGGTGAGCAGCTTGGTGACCGTGACGTAGCCGCGCAGCAGCAGCGGCACCGGCCCCAGGGGCTCCCCGAGCACCTCGATCTCGAAGGTCTGGTTGGCGAGCCCGCCGGAGCGCAGCGGGGTGAAGCGGCCGAGCTCGCTGCCGTAGGAGGGCCAGCGCTCGGGTGCGGCCAGCGCCCCCAGCGCCGCCGTCGGGTCGCCGGCGGGCACGGCCGGGTAGGTGCGCCAGGACTGGTGGGGCCCCGGCTCGCTGGGCGGGGTGATCGCGCCGAGCTGGGCGTCGCCGAGGCGCCGCTCGGGCAGGTAGGCCTGCTTCGCCTCGGGGCTGCGGAAGGTGATGCCCCAGCCGTGGGTGGCCAGGTCGTCGCGGTGGGCGGGGAACCAGGAGCCGAACAGCGTCGCGGCTCCCGCGAGCAGCTGCGCGCGATCGAGGGTGCCGCGGCGCCCGTGCTCGTCGGCGGTCAGCCGGGCGGGACCGAAGGCGCGGTGGAACGCCAGGACATCGCGCGCCGAGAGGCGGCGACCCTGCTCGTGCCAGAAGGTGGTCAGGATCTCGAACGCCAGCCGGAGGTCGTCGACGTCGCGGACGTGGCGCGGACGGCGGTAGTAGGCGGCGTTCAGGAAGTCGGTGATCCCCCCGACCGCGCTCGGCGCGGCGATCGTCGTGCCACCCATGCGGGCGAAGCGCACCTGCGGCGTCATGGCCAGGCGACGGGCCAGCAGGCCGGTTCCGAGGCCGATCAGGGCGTAGCGGGACCAGCGGTTCATGGGCTCCTCGTCAGGATCGGGGCCGTGGTGGGGCGTGACGGCGGTGCGCGCCGGTGGCCGGTGGGCACCGACCTCGGCATCATCGTCTCTCACAGCCTGCTCACCTGCGAGAGGGCCAAACGATGCAGACGACCAACACCACCGTGGTCACCCAGCTGATCAACCGGGGCCGCGCCCAGGTGGGCGACCTCGACGCGGTCGAGGTCCCCGACCACCTCTTCGAGGCGGTCTACGCCGAGGTCGTGGACGCGGGAGGCGACGCCGGCTTCGAGCACTGCGTGGTCGATGGCGTGCGCGTGACCGCGGTGGAGGGCGATGTGCCCCGGGTGCGCCCCGCGGGGGGCGGCGACCCCGTCGCCCTCGACGACGACTGAGCACCGCGCGCGGCCTCGAGCCGTGCGCCGGGAGCGTCGATGATGGATCCGCAGTGGCTGCTGCTGCCCCTGGGCGTGCTGCTGCTGGTCGCCACGATCGTGGACGGCCTGCAGACGACCTTCAGCCTCTCGCGGGCAGGGCCGATCACCGCGCGGCTAGCGCGCGGGATGTGGCGCGTCGCGGTCTGGCTGACCGAGCGCACCCGCTGGCGTCCGGTCGCCCGCGCGGGCGAGGTGATCACGCTGATCCAGGTGTCGACCTGGATCCTGGGCTTCTGGCTCGGGTGGGGCCTGATCTTCGCAGCCCCACCCGCCGTGGTCGAGGCGGCCTCGGGCGCACCGGCGCCCGCGGCGGCGCGCATCGCCTACGTCGGCGAGGCGCTGTTCACCCGCACCCCGACGGGGCTCGACCCGGGAGGCCCGTCCTGGGAGCTGCTGTCGCCGCTGGTGGCCGGGACGGGCCTGTTCTTCATCACGCTGACGATCACCTACCTCGGCTCGATCACCGCAGCCGCCAGCGACCTGCGCTCGGCCGGCAAGCAGGTGTGGTCGCTGGGCGACTCCCCCACCTCCCTGGTGACCGCGGCGTGGAACGGTCGCGACTTCGGCGCGCTGGTCTTCGTGCTGAGCGACCTGCAGGGCACGGTCGCACGCCTCGCCGAGCGGATCCTGACCTACCGCGTCCTGCGCTACTTCTCCGGCGGCGAGCGCGCCGCCGCCTTCGCGCCGAACCTCGCGGTGCTCGACGAGGCCCTGCTCATCCTCGAGGCGGGCGTCGCACCGCAGGCGCGCCCCGATCGGGGTGTGCTGCGGTCGTCCCGCCGGGCCGTGACGACCCTGATCGAGATCGAGGCCGCACGGCTGGTGCGCCCCGTGGGCGCCGCGCCCCCGCCGCCCGACCTCACGCCCCTGCGCGAGGCGGGGATCCCCTGCGTCGACGACGCGACGTTCGCGGCGCGCGCCGCCGAGCGGGCGCCGCGGCGCCAGGCGGTCGCCACCTTCTGCGCCGAGAGCGCCTGGCCCTGGGACCAGGTCACCGCCAGCGAGCCGCAGTGGCTGTGACGCCTAGACGTCGACGCCGGTGACGGGCGTGAGCGCGGGGTCGATCCCGTAGCGGTCGATGGCCTCGGACACGGTCTGGTGCTTGATCGCGCCGTCGCGAGCCAGGGCGGTCAGCGCGGCGATGACGGTGTGCTCGGCGTCCACGCGGAACCACCGACGCGCCGCGGTCCGCGTGTCGCTTAGACCGAAGCCGTCGGTGCCCAGCGTGAGGAACGTGCCCGGCACCCACCGGCCGATCAGGCGCGGCACCGTCTGCTGGTAGTCGGTGACGCCCACGGTGGCCACCGGCTCGTCGCCGAGCAGCCGCGTCACCAGCGGCACCCGCGGATCATCGGAGGGGTTGAGGAGGTTGTGCTCCTCGGCCTGCAGCCCCTCGCGGTGCAGGCCGACCCAGCCCGGGGCGCTCCAGACCTCGGCGCCCACGCCCCAGTCCGCAGCGAGCAGCTCGGCGGCGCGCCGCGTCTCGGGCATGACCGAGCCGCTGGTCAGCAGCCGCACCCGGTGGGCGAGCCCCTCGGGCGCGTCGGCGAAGCGGTACAGCCCCGCGCGCACATCGTCCTCGGACACGTGGTCGGGCATGGGCGGCTGCACCACGGGCTCGTTGTACATGGTGAGGTAGTACATGACGTCCTCACCGTCGTGCCCGTCATGGGGCAGCATGCGCCGCATGCCGTCCTCGAGGTACACGGCGAGCTCGTAGGCGAAGCTCGCGTCGTAGGTCTCCACCGCCGGGTTGGTGGCGGCCAGCAGCAGCGAGTGGCCATCGGCGTGCTGCAGGCCCTCGCCGGTCAGGGTGGTGCGCCCCGCTGTGGCGCCGAACAGGAAGCCGCGGGTGCGCTGGTCGGCGGCCGACCAGATGAGGTCGCCCACGCGCTGGAAGCCGAACATCGAGTAGAACACGTAGACCGGCAGCAGCGGCTCGCCCCAGGTCGCGTAGCTGGTGCCCGCCGCGTGGAACGAGGCCATCGACCCGGACTCGGTGATGCCCTCGTGGAGGATCTGGCCGTCCTGCGACTCGATGTAGGCCAGCAGCATCTCCTGGTCGACCGGCTCGTAGCGCTGGCCGCCGGGCGCGTAGATCTTGATCTCCCGGAACAGCGCGTCCATGCCGAAGGTGCGCGCCTCGTCGGGGATGATCGGCACGATGCGAGGGCCGAGATCAGGGTGCTTGAGCAGCTCCCGCAGCTGGCGCACCGCAGCCATGGTGGTGGCCACCTCCGAGGTGCCCGACCCGCGCTTGAGCTCGCTGAAGCTGTCACTGGCCGGCAGGTCCACCCCGCGGGCCTGCACGCGCCGCTGGGGCAGGTAGCCGCCCAGCTCGCGTCGACGCTCCTGGAGGTACTGGACCTCCTCGCTGTCGGCACCGGGATGGTGGTAGGGCGGCAGGTCACCCTCCAGCTGCGCATCGGAGATGTCGAGCTCCAGGCGGTCGCGGAACTTCTTGAGCGCCCGCTGGGTGAGCTTCTTCATCTGATGCGTGGCGTTGCGGGACTCGAAGTCAGGCCCCAGCGTCCAGCCCTTGATGGTCTGGGCCAGGATGACCGTCGGCTGGCCGCGATGGCGCTGGGCGGCCTCGAACGCCGCGTAGTTCTTGCGGTAGTCGTGGCCGCCACGGTCGAGCAGCGGCAGGTCCTCCTCGGTGAACCCGGACTCGGCAAGGATGCGCTGCAGCTCCGGGGAGTTGAAGAAGTGCTCCCGGATGTAGGCGCCGTCCTTGGTGGTGTAGGTCTGGAACTGCCCGTCGGGGGTCTCGTTCATGCGCTTGACGAGCTCACCCTGGTGGTCGAAGTCGAGGAGGCGGTCCCACTTGCGGCCCCAGACCACCTTGATGACGTTCCAGCCCGCACCGCGGAAGATGCTCTCGAGCTCCTGGATGATCTTGCCGTTGCCCCGGGTGGGGCCGTCGAGGCGCTGCAGGTTGCAGTTGACCACCCACACGAGGTTGTCGAGCTCCTCGCGACCCGCCACCGACAGGGCGCCCTGGGCCTCGGGCTCGTCCATCTCGCCGTCCCCGACGAACGCCCAGACCGTCGCGTCGCTGGTGTCGGCGAAGCCGCGGTGGGCGAGGTAGCGGTTGAACCGCGCCTGATAGATCGAGTTGATGGGCCCAAGACCCATCGACACGGTCGGGAACTCCCAGAAGTCCGGCATCAGCCGCGGGTGGGGGTAGCTGGACAGCGGGCCGCGCCCATCCGAGGTGCGCTTGGTCTCCTGACGGAACAGGTCGAGCTGCTCCTCGGTCAGGCGCCCCTCGAGGAAGGCGCGGGCGTAGATGCCCGGCGAGGCGTGCCCCTGCACGAACAGCTGGTCACCGGCCCGGGGATCCTCGGCGGCACCGCGGCCGCGGAAGAAGTGGTTGAAGCCCACCTCGTAGAGGTCAGCCGCGCTGGCGTAGCTGGCGATGTGCCCGCCCACCCCGACCTCGGGGCGGTTGGCGCGCGTGACCATCACCGCGGCGTTCCAGCGGATGAGGGCGCGGATGCGGTGCTCGATCGCCTCGTCACCGGGGAACGCGGGCTCACGGTCGGGCGGGATGGTGTTGATGTAGTCGGAGGAGCGCAGCGCCGGCAGGCCCACCTGGCTGTTGCGGGCCCGCTCCATCACCTTCAGCAGGAGGTAGCGCGCGCGGTCGCGGCCGTGGTGGGCCACCACGGCGTCCAGCGCCTCCAGCCACTCGGCCGTCTCGCTCGGATCGGCGTCGGGGATCTGGGTGGGCATCCCGTCGGTGATGATCGGCTCATCCGTCACGAACGGCCTCCATGGGAGTCGGCGGCACTGCGTCACGCACAACGGTACCGAGTCGGCTAGGGTCCCGATACCCCGGGACGCTCGGCGTCAGCAGCGGGCCAAGGGTCCCTGCCAGCGCATCTATCGCGTGGGCATCGTCCCGGCGACGGCCAACCGGCACCCGACCACACAGGAGCCCCTGATGCCAGACCGCGGACGCGACCCTCGACAGCACCAATGGGTCCTGGAGTTCTCCGAGGGCGACCGGACGCAGCGCGACCTGCTCGGCGGCAAGGGCGCCAACCTCGCCGAGATGACCCGGCTGGGCCTGCCGGTGCCGCCCGGCTTCATCGTCACCACCGAGGCCTGCAACTCCTTCCACGAGTACGGCGGCGAGGCACCGCCGGGCATGTGGGACCAGGTCGACGCAGCGCTCGCCAACCTCGAGAAGGACGTGGGGCGCTCGTTCGGCGATCCCTACGATCCGCTGCTGGTCTCGGTGCGCTCGGGAGCCCCGGTGTCCATGCCGGGGATGATGGACACGGTGCTCAACGTCGGGCTGACCGACAGCACGCTGCGCGGCCTGGCGCGCAGCACCGGCGACACGCGCTTCGCCTACGACTCCTACCGGCGGCTCATCCAGCTGTTCGGCTCGGTCGTCCTGGGCGTCGACGAGGACGCCTACGAGGACGCGCTGACCGAGGCGCGCGAGGCCGCAGGGGCCCGCACCGACGCTGACCTCGACGTCGACGCGCTCCGCAGCCTTATCGACCGCTTCCAGACCATCACCGAGGAGCACGCCGGCAAGCGCCTGCCCCAGGACCCTCGCGAGCAGCTGCGCCTGGCCACCGAGGCCGTGTTCAACTCCTGGAACCTGCCGCGCGCCAAGCACTATCGCAAGCTCCACGACGTGCCCGACGACCTCGGCACGGCTGTGAACGTGCAGGCGATGGTGTTCGGCAACTTCGGCCAGGACAGCGCCACCGGCGTGGCGTTCACCCGCGACCCGGCCACCGGGGAGCCCCACGCCTACGGCGACTGGCTGCCCCAGGCCCAGGGCGAGGACGTCGTCGCCGGCATCCGCGCCACCCGCGACCTCTCCGAGCTCGCCGACGAGATGCCCGCGGTGGACCGCGAGCTCAAGGCGGCGATGGAGCTGCTGGAGCGCCACGAGCGCGACCTGTGCGACGTGGAGTTCACCATCGAGCGCGGCCGGCTGTTCATCCTCCAGACGCGGCGAGGCAAGCGCAGCGCGCAAGCTGCGGTGCGCATCGCGGTCGACCTCGTCGAGGAGGGCATGATCAGCGAGCGCGAGGCCCTCGAGCGCGTGGACCCCAATCAGTTCGAGCAGCTGCTGCACCCGCAGTTCGCCCCGCACGCCGAGTACGAGGTCCTCACCCGCGGCCTGAACGCCTCGCCCGGCGCGGCGGTCGGCCGGGCCGCGCTGACCGCCGACGAGGCCGCCCGCCGCGCCGAGCAGGGCGAGGACGTGATCCTCGTGCGGCCCGAGACGAGCCCCGACGACATCCACGGCATGACCGCCTCCAAGGGCATCCTCACCAGCCGCGGCGGCCTGGTGAGCCACGCCGCGGTGGTGGCGCGCGGCATGGGCATCCCCGCGATCTGCGGCGCCGAGGAGGTCGTGGTCAACCGCGCGTCGGGCACCCTCACCATCGCCGGCGAGGTGATCGAGGAGGGCCAGCTCCTGTCGATCGACGGCACGACCGGCGCGGTGGTGCGCGGCGAGGTCGAGCTGTCCGAGCCCGAGCTCGGGGGCTCGGCGGACCAGCTGCTGCGCTGGGCCGACGAGCATCGGGTGCTGCAGGTCATCGCCAACGCCGACCTGGCCGAGGACGCCGCCACGGCGCGCTCCTGGGGCGCCGAGGGCATCGGCCTGTGCCGGACCGAGCACATGTTCATGGGCGAGCGGCTGCCGCTGGTCCAGCGGGCCATCCTCGCAGACGATGCGACCGCCGAGCAGAAGGCGCTCGACGAGCTCGCTCCCTACCAGCGCAACGACTTCATCGAGCTGCTCGAGGCCATGGACGGGCTGCCGGTCACCATCCGGCTGCTCGACCCGCCGCTGCACGAGTTCCTGCCCGATGTCACCGACCTGCGCGTGGCCCAGGCCAAGGGCGAGCTGGACGCCGAGGGCCACACCCTGCTGGAGGCCGCGGAGCGCTGGGAGGAGTCGAACCCGATGCTGGGTGTGCGCGGCTGCCGACTGGGGCTGCTGCGTCCGCCGCTGTACCGCATGCAGGTGCGCGCGATCACCGAGGCGGCGGTGGAGCGCCGCAAGGCCGGCGGTGACCCCCGCCCCAAGATCATGCTCCCGCTGATCGCCACCGCCGAGGAGCTCGAGCAGCTGCGCGCCGAGGTCGCCGACGAGATGGCCACGGTGCTCGGCGAGGGCGATGTGTCGGTGTCGATCCCGATCGGCACGATGATCGAGACACCCCGGGCGGCGCTGACCGCGCAGGCCGTCGGTGCCCACGCGGACTTCTTCAGCTTCGGCACCAACGACCTGACCCAGCTGACCTTCGGCTTCTCCCGCGACGATGTCGAGGGTCGGATGATGTCGACCTACCTCGAGCAGGGGCTGCTGCCCACCAACCCGTTCGCCGAGATCGACGCGAGCGGCGTGGGCCGCCTCGTCGAGATCGCGGTGGTCGAGGGGCGGCGTGGCAACGCCCAGCTGGAGATCAGCATCTGCGGCGAGCACGGCGGCGATCCCGCCTCGATCGCCCGGTCCCACGAGTGGGGCCTGAACGCGGTCTCGTGCTCACCGCCGCGCGTGCCGGTCGCCCGCCTCGCGGCGGCCCGGGCGGCGGTCAGCGCCGAGGTGCGCAACCCCGACTCGTGAGCCTCGCCGCCGACCAGCGGCAGTGACGGAGGCCCGCGCCCGGTCCGGGCGCGGGCCTCCGTGCGTCGCGCCGACCCTGCGCCGGCGCGTCAGTCCCAGACGCGGTCCAGCAGCCAGCCCTCGCCCTGCTGGACCAGCTCGAACACGCCGCTGCGCTGGGGGTGGGCGCGGGCCTCGACCCGCCAGAGATCTCGCTGGGGCACCGCGCTGGCCCCACCCGCCCACCAGGCCGCGTCCTCGCGCCAGTGCCCGAGCACCGCCACGACCTCGTAGCGCCGACCGCGCCAGGTGAAGCGCACCGGCGGTGAGGGCGCGGCGGGGTCGCGCTCGCCCACCTCGATGGCCTCGCGGTAGCGCTTGCTCATCAGGATCGCTCCCTCCCGGGCTCGATCTCGCCGGGGCGGACGGCACGGGGCGGGTCGGACGCGCCTTCCCCGGATCACGCCCAACCCGCCCCGACCAGCGGCACCGGATGTCTCGAACTCCTGTTCGATCCGGCGTCCTCACGATAGCCGCGCGACGCCAGGCGGTCAACCGCTGCGCCGGCGCGGATCAGTCGAGCGGTGCCAGCTCCTCGCGCACCAGCTCCTGCTGCTCCTCGGGATCATCGACCTCGGCCACCTGGGCGTTCAGGCGCGCGAGTGTGCTCGTGTCCAGCACGCCGGTGATGGTCCCCAGCGCCTCGGCCAGCTCGGGGACCTCCTCCAGCGCCTCCTCGCGCACCACGGGCGCCACCGTGAACGCGGGGAAGATCCCCAGCTCGTCGCGGGCCTGCACGAGCCCCTCGCGGTGAGCCGCACCGGAGGTGGCGGGCGCCAGGCCGGCGAAGCACTCGCCCTCGGCCACCGCCCGCACGGCCTCCTCGTCGTCGACGCCGCGGACCGGGACCCGGTCGAGCTCCATCGGGTGCACCGCCGCGAGGTCCGCGAGCCCGCCCGGGCGGTCGCGGAAGTCGGGGTCGACGCACAGGGTGCGCTGCCGGGCACTCGCCTCGCGCGCCAGCCACCCCACCGTCGGCGCCCGCCCCTCCGGCGCGGCGTCCTCGCGGACGAACAGCGCGAGGGTGGCGTTGGCCTCGGAGGGCTCCAGCCAGCGCAGGCCGCGGTCGCGGTCCTCCTGGCGCACACGGGCGAGCGACTCCGCGGGGTCCGCCGGCGGATCCTGCTGGCGCAGCCCCAGCGTCCAGGCCGCTCCCGTGTAGCCCCAGTGGACATCGACCTCGCCGCGCAGCGCCTCGCGGCGCACCCCGACGGTGTCGCCGAGATCGACCACCAGCTCCGCCTCGAGCCCGGCGTCCTCGAGCGCGACCACGGTCAGCGCCGCCAGCACCTGCTGCTCGACGGTCGAGCCGACACCGATCGCGATGGCGTCGGCCTCGGACCGCTCGTCGTCCTCGCAGCCGGCGATCCCCAGCGCCAGCGCACAGCTTGCGAGCGCGGTCAGCAGCCGCGCGATCAGGGGGAGCGAACCCAGGACCATCCTGGGTCGCAGTGTCGCAAGCGCTCGGCGCGCCCGCAGACCGCCCGACCCCACCCGCGCGGCCCGAGCCTCGGCCAGGCGCAGGGTGACGCGGTCCGACCGCGGTCAGACCGCGGGCAGCGCGGCGCGCAGCGCTGCTGCGGCCGCCACGGGATCGTCGGCCTCGGTGAGCGCACGCACCGCCACGACCCGGCGCGCCCCGGCTGCGACCACCTCGCCGAGGGTCTCGGCGGTCATCCCGCCGGTGACGAACCAGGGCCGATCGGCGCGGGCGACCGCGTCGTGCACCGGCCCCAGACCCACGCCCGGACGCCCCTCCTTGGTGGGCGTGGCGTGGACCGGCCCCACGCCCAGGTAGTCGGCGTCGGTGCGCAGCGCGGCGGTGAGCTCCTCGGGGCCGTGGGTGGAGCGTCCCACCAGGCGGTGGGCCGTGACCGCCGCGCGCGCAGCGGTCACGGTGCCGTCCTCCTGCCCCACGTGGACACCGTCGGCGTCGGCCTCGGCCGCCAGCGCCGGGTCGTCGTTGACGATCAGCAGCGCGTCATGGCGAGCGCACACCGGCCGCACCGCAGCCACCGCGTCGGCCACGGCCGCCCTCGCCGCGTGCTTGTCGCGCACCTGCACCACGTCCACGCCGGCGCCGAGCACGCCGTCGACGAACGCCTCGAGATCGTCGCGCACCGGCGTGCACAGGTACAGCTGCGCCCGCCGCAGTCGCGCCAGGCGCCACGCGGCGTCGCGGTGAGCTCTCGGCATCGTGCCTCCCGGCAATCGGTGGTCACGGCGCTCCCAGCACAGCGCGGCGCGACCCGTGGGATCCGCGGGCGCAGGGTAGCCGCGCCGCTACGGTGGCGGGCACACGGGAGCCCGGTGCCCCGGGCTGAGAGGGTGGCAGGCAGCCACCGACCGTCCGAACCTGATCCGGATCGTGCCGGCGAAGGGAGCACGTGCCATGGTCTCGCACCCCGATCGCAGCGACGTCGTGGTCGTGGGCGGCGGCGTCATCGGCCTCGCCTGCGCCTGGCAGCTCGCTGCCGACGGCCATGCGGTCGCGCTGTGCGACCCCGACCCCGGCGGTGGCGCCTCGTGGACCGCGGGGGGCATGCTGCCTCCTGCCACGGAGTCGGACTTCGGCGAGGAGGAGATCCTGGCCCTCAACCAGGCCTCCGCCCGCCGCTGGCCCGACTTCGCCGCCCGCCTGGAGTCCGAGGTCGACGCCGAGATCGGCTACCGCCGCAGCGGCGCGCTCGTGGTGGCTCGCGACGCCGACGAGGCCGCCCAGCTGGATCGCCTGGCCACCCTGCACCAGCGCCTGGGGCTGCCCAGCCGCCGCGTGCGCAGCCGTGAGGCGCGCCAGCTGGAGCCGCGCCTGTCCCCGCGCACTCGCGGGGCGCTGGTCTGCGACGGCGACGACCGGGTCGACAACCGCGCGCTGGTGACGGCGCTGCGCCACGCGGTCAAGGGCGCGGGCGTGCCCGTCATACCAGAGCGCGTGACCGCCGTGGAGTCCCGGGACGGGGCCGTCACCGGGGTGCGCCTCGCCGATGGCACGCGCATCGCCTGCGGTCACGTGGTGCTGGCCGCCGGCTGGCGCTCGGCAGAGGTCGAGGGCGTGCCGCTGCCCGTACCGCTGCGGCCGGTCAAGGGTCAGATCCTGCATCTGCGCGCGCGACCGGGCGATCCGCCGCCGCTGGCCGGCGAGCGCTTCGTGCGCGGGCTGGGCCTCTACCTGGTGCCCCGCGGCGAGGCCGACCTCGTCGTCGGCGCCACGGTCGAGGAGGGCGACCGCGACACCGCCACCACCGCGGGCGCGGTCCTCAAGCTGCTGCGCGACGCCTGGGAGGTGCTGCCCGACATCGGCGAGCTCGCCCTGGTCGAGACCGACGCGGCCTTCCGCCCCGCCACCCCCGACAACGGCCCGCTACTGGGCTCCGGTGGTCTGGAGGGGCTGACCCTGGCGTGCGGCCACTGGCGCAACGGCATCGCCCTGACGCCGGTGACCGCCGAGGCGGTCCGCGCCCGCGTCGCCGGTCAGGCGCCCCCCGAGGCGGTGGCGCCGTTCGACCCCGCGCGCTTCACGCCGGCCACAGCGTGAGCGCATCGGCAGGAGCGCAGGGAGGTGGTGCGATGAGCGAGCTCACCGTGACGGTCGGTGGCCAGCAGCGCACCGTGCCACCGGGCACGACGCTGCACGACGTGGTCACCGACGTCGCCGGCGCCCAGCCGCGACATCTGGCCGTGGCTCTCAACGGCGAGGTCGTGCCGCGCAGCGCCTGGCCGGCGCGCACCCTGGCTGATGGCGACCGCGTCGAGGTCGTGACCGCGATCCAGGGCGGTGCCGGCGGCCCGCACCCGCACGCACCGCCCCCTGACGCCCGCCCCGACGCGCCGCACCTTGCCGCCCGCCCCGCTGCGCACCCTCGCTGGAGCTCGTGATGGACGACCCGCTGACCCTCGCCGGCCGCACCCTGACGTCACGCCTGATCCTCGGCACCGGCGGCGCGCGCAGCTTCGAGGAGCTCGAGGCCGCGCTGACCGCCTCGGGCGCCGAGGTCGCCACCGTCGCCCTGCGCCGCGTCGACCCGCAGGCGCGAGGATCGGTCACCGACGTGCTCGAGCGCTGCGGCGCGCAGGTGCTGCCCAACACCGCCGGGTGCTACACCGCCCACGACGCGATCGTGACAGCGCGGCTGGCTCGCGAGGCCTTCGCGACCGACTGGGTCAAGCTCGAGGTGATCGCCGATGGCCGCACCCTGCTGCCCGAGGCCGTCGAGCTGCTCGACGCCGCCGAGGCGCTGGTCGACGAGGGCTTCCAGGTGCTGCCCTACACCAACGACGACCCGGTGCTGGCGCGTCGGCTGGAGGAGCTCGGCTGCGCGGCGGTCATGCCGCTGGGCGCGCCGATCGGCTCCGGCGGGGGGATCCGCAACCCCGCCAACCTCGAGCTGATCGTCGAGCGGGCGGGGGTGCCAGTGATCCTGGACGCCGGGATCGGCACGGCCAGCGATGCGGCCCGAGCCATGGAGCTGGGCTGCGACGGCGTGCTGCTGGCCAGCGCCGTCACCCGCGCCGAGCAGCCCGCGGCCATGGCCGAGGCGATGCGCCACGCCGTCAGCGCGGGACGGCTGGCGCGCACCGCGGGCCGCATCCCCGAGCAGCGCTACGCCGACCCCTCGACGACCGAGTCCGGTCGACCCGACCTCTCCCCGCGCTGACGCCGCTGCCAGTGCGGGTCGCAGCGACCACGCGCGCAGGCTGCGCGCTTGCGCGCGCTAGGACGCCCCGCGAGCGAGCACCTCGAGAGCGGCGCGCAGGTTGCTGCCGACCACCAGCCAGGTGATGGCGGTGCCCACGACCAGGTAGACGGCGTAGACGCGGGCGCGCGCCCGATACCAGCCGTCCCCGCGGCGCAGCAGCGCCGAGGGGTGCTCGCGTGGCAGGCGGAACAGGATGTAGCCGCGCAGGCTCACCCGGGCGAGCAGCCACGCCAGCGCCACGCCCACCACGACCCGCATCACCAGCACCGGCTCGAGGCCATAGAACGCCAT
>PWER01000143.1 GCA_003553565.1 Nitriliruptoria bacterium
CGTGCCGAACCCCTTGGCGAAGCGGAAGCCGCCGAGCTCGGCAGCGATCGCGTCGCGCTCGGCGCGGCTGGCGACCTTCATGCTGGTCAGCGCCTGGGCGCGCTCCAGGGCCGCGGCCTGCTCGAAGTGGACGACGTAGATGGGCGCCTGCCCCTCGTCGATCAGCGACTCGAGGGTCTCGTGCACCGGGGTGGTGACGTAGCGGTGCTCCAGGGGCACGGGTCGCTCGGCGTGGGTGATGACCGCGGTGTCGCGGCCGGTGCGGCGCTCCAGGTCCTGCTGGAAGAACGTCGTGTCGCCGAGCGTGGCCGACATCAGCAGGAACTGCGCGCCGGTCAGCTCCAGCAGCGGCACCTGCCACGCCCAGCCGCGGTCGGGCTCGGTGTAGAAGTGGAACTCGTCCATCACGACCTGGTCGACGTCGGCCCACGGGCCGTCGCGCAGCGCGAGGTTGGCCAGGATCTCGGCGGTGCAGCACACGATCGGAGCGTGGGCGTTGACGCTGGCGTCACCGGTCATGAGCCCGACGTCGTCGGCGCCGAACAGGTCGATGAGCGCGAAGAACTTCTCCGACACCAGCGCCTTGATCGGGGCGGTGTAGAAGGTGCGCTGCCCCTGGGCGAGCGCGGCGGCGTGCGCGCCGGCCGCCACCAGGCTCTTGCCCGATCCGGTGGGCGTGCCCAGGATCACGTTCGCCCCGGAGGCCAGCTCCAGCAGCGCCTCCTCCTGCGCCGGGTACAGCTCGAGCCCCTGGTCGGCCACCCACGCGGTGATGCTGTCCAGGATCTGCTCAGGCTCGGGGTGCGCGTCGCTGCCGGCGAGCTGCGCGTCGAGGTGGGTCAGCGGCCCTAGGCGGGCGGCGGCGGTGGTGGTCAGCGCATCGCTCATGGGTGCCCATGCTCGCACGCGCCGGCGTGCACGGGCGCGGCGCCGGCGGTCGGTCTGCCGCTCGGTGTCGGTGTGGCACCCTCGCATCCCGGTGGGGGAGGGGCGCCGGGCACGAGGAGCGTCGACGTCGACCGTGGAGAGGAGCCGCGATGCGCCGCACTCCCTGGCCGGTGCTGGTGGCAGCTGCGCTGCTGCTGGCCCTCGGCCTGCTCACCGCCGGCTGCGAGGCCGACGAGCCCGAGGAGCCCGCCGACGCCGAGGAGTCCGCCGACGCCGAGGACCCCGAGGACACCGAGGTCGAGGACGACGAGGTCGCCGAGGACCCCGGTGCCGCCCCGGACTGGGCGCGCGAGGCGCGCATCTACCACGTGTTCACCGACCGGTTCCGCGACGGCGACCCGGCCACCAACGTCGACGTGGATCCCGCGGCGGACGGGACGTTCGACGAGGCGCTGCGCGACTGGATGGGGGGAGACCTCGCCGGCGTGCTCGAGGGGCTGGACCACATCGAGGAGGCCGGCTTCGACACCATCTGGCTCGGCCCGGTCACCGACAACGCCTACTCGCACGGCTACCACGCGATCGACTACCTGGGGGTCGACGAGAACTTCGGCGACCTCGAGACCCTGCGCGAGCTCGTGGCCGAGGCCCACGACCGCGACATGCGGCTGGTCTACGACCTGGTGCCCAACCACACCTCTGATCAACACCCGTGGTTCCAGGACGTGCTGGAGCAGTGCGAGGACAGCGAGCACTACGACTGGTACGGCTTCGATACGTGTGATGCCGCCGCTGGCGAGTACGAGTACGACGCGTTCTACGGCATCGACGAGCTGCCCGAGCTGGACCTCGACCACCCACCGGCGCGGGACTACTTCCTCGAGACCGTGGTGCCCTTCTACCTGTCCGATGAGGAGGTCGAGGTGGACGGCGAGACCGTCGAGGGGCTGGACATGGACGGGTTCCGCCTCGACCACGCCAACGGGCCGAGCCTGGACTTCTGGGCCGAGTTCACCGAGGCCGCGGAGGCCGCCGACCCCGAGGCGTTCCTGTTCGGTGAGATCTGGGATGACGACGACCACGACCCGATCGTGCGCTACGGCGAGCAGCTCCACGGGGCCGTCGACTTCCCCCTGTACTCGGCGTTCGACACGAGCGTTGGCGGCATCGGCGGGCTGGACCGCATCGACGCGGCGGTGCAGGATCGCCTGGAGGCCTTCGACGAGAGGCTGGTGGCACCCACGTTCCTGGACAACCACGACGTCGAGCGCTTCGTCTACTCCGCCGGTGACGACGACGAGGCCCGCCAGCGCCTGCTGGTGGCGCTGACCACCCAGTACGCCCTGCCCGACCCGCCGATCGTGTACTACGGCACCGAGGTCGCCATGAGCCAGACCGG
This sequence comes from Nitriliruptoria bacterium, assembly GCA_003553565.1. Taxonomy (GTDB): domain Bacteria; phylum Actinomycetota; class Nitriliruptoria; order Euzebyales; family Egibacteraceae; genus PUKE01. The sequence continues at coordinate 2,288 of PWER01000143.1, forward strand.
CAGCGGGCCGCTGCCCGACGAGCTCGGCTGGTCCGACCGCTGGTACCGCGAGCCGTTCCCGTGGACCGACGACCTCCCCGGTGGCGAGGCCGACTGGGAGCACGCGGAGGCCGTCGAGGGCTGGGAGCGCCAGGAGCCCGACCTCGACGTCCTCGACCACGTCGCCGAGCTCGGCGAGATCCGCGCCGAGCAGCCCGCGCTCACCCACGGCGACTATGAGGGCCTGATCGCCGAGTCGGAGCTGCTGGCCTTCGAGCGTCACGACGGTGACCAGCGCGTGCTGGCGCTCGTCCACGACGATGACGAGGCGGCCGAGGTGGCCCTCGGCGACCTCTATGACGAGGTCGGTGACGAGGTGGTCCTCACGGACCTGCTCACCGGTGAGGAGCACGAGGCCGCCGACGGTGAGCCGGTGATCGCGCTTGACCCCCTCGACGCGGCGCTGCTGGAGATCGAGGGCGAGCTGCCGGATGCCTGAGGCATGTTTGCCTGCCTGGCCAGCCGGCAACACACTTGACTGAGTGCTCACTCAAGACCTTGGGTTGGCACTCCACGGAGCCGAAAGCGCCGTGAGCACTAGAGGAGGGGGATGAGCCATGCAGAACTGGAAGCGGCCACAGGACTGGATCAACCTGATCGCAGGCGTGTACCTGTTCGCTGTCCCCTACGCGGTCGATCTGGGCACCACAGCGGCGAACACCGCGTGGACCATGGGCGCGGTCATCGCCGTGCTGGCGCTCTGGGCGCTCGGCCAGGCGCACCAGGCCACCCCGATGGTGCTGAAGGTGATCGCGGGCGCGTGGGTGATCATCGCACCCTGGGCGCTGGGGTTCGCCGGCATCGCGGCGGCCTGGAACTTCTGGGTGGCCGGCGCGGTGGTCGTGGTGAGCGCCCTGTCGACCATCCCGCAGCACCGCGAGTCCTTCGCGGGTTCGCAGCGCCAGACCGCCTGACCCGTCCAGCTGCGGCGCC
>PWER01000182.1 GCA_003553565.1 Nitriliruptoria bacterium
CCCGGTCGGGCAGCGCGACCTTCACAGCTTCCCCCTGCGGCGTAGCTCCGACAGCGGCGTGTCCGACCCGTCCCCGCCGGTGAGGCCGACGAGGTCAGCGAGGTCGTCGTCGGCGATCTCCACGCCGACGTAGGCGGTGCCCGGGGTGAGCCCGTTGTGGTCGCCCCACGTCGGGTCGACGACGTTGCCGTCAGCGTCGGCGACCCAGGCGTGCGCGAACGGGAAGCCGTAGCCGGCGTCGGCGACCCCTTCGACGTACCGGTAGCTGCTGGTGAGCGCGACGCGAGCGGCGTTGGTGTAGCAGCCCTTCGGTTCGCCAGGCAGCACCCCGTCGGGCAGCTCACCGGAGGCGGGTGGTTTCCAGGCGGTGCCGTGGTCGGTGACGGCGGCGGCCTGCTCGGGGATGCCGCCGAGGACGACGCCGTTGGCGGTGTGCTCGGCGAGCTGGTCGGCGGCTTGCTGTTCGGCGTCGGTGAGCGTCGCGCCGCCCGTGCCGCCGCCGTCGGTCGGCGCGAACCGGCCCTGCTCGTCGCGGGTGTAATCGTCCTTGGTGAGCGGGTCGACGGTCTCGTCGCCGGCGTCGTAGCCGGCGTCGCGCCAGCCGTCGCGGAGCGCGCCGCGCACCAGCTCGCGGACCGCGTCATGGTCGACCGGCCGCCCGGTCCGCTGCCCCATCCGCGTCGGGTCGTGCATGGCGGCCTCGCAGACGAACTCGTTAACGTTCGTCTGCCCGTACCACGTCGGCGACGCCGCCTCTGCCATCCGGTGGAGCAGCGCGTCGTCGACCGGCACGCCGTCGACGGTTTCGCCACGCATGGCGGTCAGGTCGGTGTACCGCTTGTCGGCGAGCACCTCGACCATCGCGTCCCAATCGTCCTGCGTCGGCGGGTGGTCCCAATCGTCGTCGTCGATCTCGAACATGGCGGTGTCAGCAGCCCACTCGCGGGCCGCCTCCTCGTCGGTGGGGATGTTGCGCATGCTTTCGGTGACCGCGTCGATCGGGCCTTGCGACCAGATGCCGAGCCCCGCCATCGCGCGGCTGATCTGCCGGTCGCGCAGCGCGCCGAGCCTGTCGTCTCGCCGGATCTCCGACTCGAGGGCGTCGCGGGCGTGGTCGCCGAGCGCGCCGCTGTCGATCGCCTCAGCAAGCCCGCTGGTGAGCCGCTCGTTGACGGCGTCGGTGACCTCGGCGTCGGTGAGGTGGAGGTGGTGGATCAGCTCGTGCTCAAGGGTCTGTTGAAACCCGATGCCGCCTTCGAAGAACCCGATCGGGTCCCGCATCTCCCCCCGCACGCCGTCGCGGTGGTATCGGCCGACGACGCTATCCGGCATGTCGTCGGTGATCGTGATGCTGCCGAGCTGCTCGATGGCGTGGGGGAACTCCTCGTGGACCGCGGCAAGCACCTGCGCCGACTTGACGGCCTCGTCGTCGTTGAGCCACTCGTGGGACAGGAACTCGCGGACCACGGGCGTGTCCGGTAGCCCCTCCACCTCGGCGGCGAGCTTGTCGAACCGGTCACCGTCCGCCGTGCCGCCACCGCCGCCCTCGTGCGGCGCGAACTGGCCCTGCTCGTCGCGTACCCACTCGTCCTTAGCGACCGACTCCTGCGTCACCAGCCGGCCAGGGCCCTCCTCGCCAAGCACGTGCTCGCGGGCCTCCCGCAACGCCTCCCGCGTCGCCGTGGTCACCCCGGCGTCCGCAGGCGCGATCGGGCCGGCAAGGTGCCGCTGGTAGAGGGACTTGCCCAGCGACCCGGAGTCGGCGACGAACTCGCGCATGTTGGTGGTCGCATACCGGGTCGGTGCCGCGAACCCGGCGACCTGCATGAGGTCGAGGCTGCGGTCCAAGTCAGCGCCGACCTCGACGAGCCGTTCGTACTCCTGCTGGCCGGTCCACTCGGCGCGGTCGACGAGCTGCTCGGCCCAGTCGCGGCTGACCTGGCCGGCGAGCCGCTCGACCCGCTCGTCGCGGTGCAGCCGCGGGTCCATCGCCACGCGGCGCGCCGACTCGATCGCCTCGTCACCGACCAGCCCCGCCTCCGACGCCATCCCCTCGATGGTGCGGGTGCGGCGCTCGTCGGTCTGCTGGCGGATCGCCTCGTCGACCTGCTCGCGGGTTTCCTTGCGGGGCTCGGTGAGGAGCTTGCCGGGCAGTAGCTCGTTGGTGAGCTTCTCGGTCTGCGGGTTATCCAGGTGGAGGTGGTGGATCAGCTCGTGCTCCAACGTGGCGCCGAACCAGGCGCGCTCCATGGTGTCGGGCGACGACAGGAGGATGCGCTTGCCGCCGCTGTCGTGCAGGTAGCGGCCGGCGACGCCCTCCTCGACGCTGCCGTCGACGACCTCGATGCTGTCGAGCGTGTCGAACGCCTGCGGGAACTCCTGGTTGATGGACGCGCAGACGCGCGCGGACTTGCGGCGCAGCGGCTCGTCGAGCCTCGGATCGTTGAGGAGGCCGCGCACCGCAGGCGTGTCGGGGAGCCCCTCGACCTGCTCGGCGAGCTCGTCGAACCGGTCGGCCTCGCCGGTGCTGCTACCCGGGTCGCTGGCGAACCGGCCGCCCTCGTCACGCACCCACTCGTCCTTGCCGAGCTCGCGTGCGCGCGCCTCGTTGATCGCCCCGCGGATCGCCTCACCGACCTCGTCGTCACGCAGCCCGTTCACCGCCACGAACTCGTCGAAATTCGTGGCGCCGTACTCGTCCTCCGACAGGCCAGCGACCAGCGCGAACCGTTCCTCGGGGTCCGCGAACGAGTCGCGGATCTCCCGCACCCGATCGCCGAGCATGTCGTGGTCGTCGCGGCCCGCCAGCACGTCCTCAGCGACCGTCTCCGCGATCTCGCGGGGCACCCCGTCGGCGGCGGCCTCCTCGGCGAACTCGGCGATCGTCTGCTCGTCGGCGCGGTCCTCGGCGCCGAGCCGCTCCAACATCAGGTCGGTGGACGTCATCCACACGTCCATGTCGCTGGTGTGGACGTGGTGGAGCAGCTCGTGCTGCAGCACCTCCTGGGGGGTGACGCCGGCGGCGGCGTAGCTGTCGGCGTCGGCGGCGAGGCTGATGCGACCGTGCTTGTAGTGGCCGAGCACCGGGCCGCCGTCGAGCGTCTCGTCGAGCGTCACCGACTCGAGCCCGTCCAGGCCGCCGGGGAACGCCTCGGTGACTTCGGCGACGGCCGCCTCCGTCGCCTCGGCGGTCTCGCGGGGCACCCGGTCGTCG
>PWER01000140.1 GCA_003553565.1 Nitriliruptoria bacterium
TCGAGGAGGAGCTCGAGGAGCTCGAGGACCTCGAGGACTGACCGGGCGGGCGCCACCACGGCGCCCGACCCGGCTCCTCACCGCCGGTCGAGGGACTTGTGAGCCGCCTCGTTCTCGTCGACAGCAGCGACCAGCTGCCAGGGCTGCTGCCCCTGCACGCCTGGTCGGCGCTGATGGCGAGCGAGGCGGTGCTCGTGGGCACCCCGACCCACCCATTCGTGCCACACCTCGACGCGGCTGGCCTGCGCTACGAGGTGGTGCCCGCCGCCGACGAGGTGAGCCTGTCGCGCAGCGATCTGCTGGGCGGCGTCAGCCCCGAGCAGAAGGGCCGCGCCGAGTGGATCGTGGCGCGCACCCACGAGCTCGGTGAGGTCGCCTACCTCCACGGGCCCGGTGACCACGAGGCCTTCACGCGCACGCTGGGCATGACCGCCGCGCGCGCCCAGATCGAGGTGGAGGTCGTCTACTTCGGGGCGGCGCCCAAGGGCGTGCGCCTGCTCGAGCTCGTCGACGTCGAGGCGCGCCTGCGCGGCCCCGATGGCTGCCCGTGGGATCGCGAGCAGACCACCGCGTCGCTGATCCCCTACGCGGTCGAGGAGGTCCACGAGCTGGCCGAGGCCGTGGCCGCCGCCGACGACGACGCGATCCGCGAGGAGCTCGGCGACCTGCTGCTGCAGGTGGTGTTCCACGCTCAGATCGCCGACGACGAGGGGCGCTTCGACATCGACGCGGTGGCCGGCGGCATCGCCGACAAGCTCGTGCGCCGCCACCCCCACGTGTTCGGCGACGCCACCGCCGCCGACGCCGAGTCGGTGATGGCGCGCTGGGAGGAGCTCAAGGCCGCCGAGAAGCCCGAGCGCAACGGCCCCTTCGACGGGGTGGTGGCCGGACAGCCGGCCCTGCCGCTGGCAGCCAAGCTCCAGCAGCGCGCCGAGCGGCACGGGCTGGCGGCCCCGACCGCCGCAGAGGCCGCCGAAGCCGCCCGCCGGGCCCTCACCTCGGTGGCGGGCGCCCTCGAGGGCTCCCCCGACGAGGCAGACGACGACGTCGGCGAGCTGCTGTTCGCCGCCGTGGCGCTGGCACGTCACCGCGGGGTGGACGCCGAGCAGGCGCTGCGACGCACCGCCCAGCGCTTCGCGCGCCGGGCCGAGGGTCCCGCCGCAGCGGACTAAGCGCCCTCGCGCGCCGCCGGTCGGCTGACGTGCGCGCCGCGATCGGGCAGACTGCGCGCGACGATCCGACACACCCCGTCACAGGGAGGAGCGCAGCTGTGCGCATCGGAGTGCTGACCGGAGGGGGCGACGTCCCCGGCCTGAACCCCGCGATCAAGGCGACGGTGAACCGCGCGATCGAGGAGGGCCACACCGCGGTGGGGATCATGCGCGGCTGGGGCGGCCTGCTGGCCTGTGACCCCGACGACCCCGAGTCCGTCGCCCACAACACCATGGACCTGGACCGCAACGCGGTGCGCACCATCGACCGCTACGGCGGCACGATGCTGCACACCAGCCGCACCAACCCGAGCAAGGTCCGCGCCAAGGACGCGCCCGCCTCGGTGGCCGGCAAGCTGTCCGGCGAGGAGCCCCACGACTGCACCGACCACGTGCTCCACGTGCTGGAGCGCCTCGGGATCGACGCGCTGGTGGCCATCGGCGGTGACGACACGCTGTCCTACGCGCTGCGGCTGCACCGCGAGAACGTGCCGGTCGTCGCCGTGCCCAAGACGATGGACAACGACGTCTTCGGCACCGACTACTGCATCGGCTTCTCGACCGCGATCACCCGCTCGGTGCAGGCGATCAACAACCTGCGCACCAGCGCCGGCAGCCACGAGCGCATCGCCGTGGTCGAGCTGTTCGGCCGCTACTCCGGCGAGACCTCGCTGATCTCGGCCTATCTCGCCGGGGCGGACCGGTCCATCATCTCCGAGGTGCCCTTCGACGTGGAGCGCCTGTCGGGGCTGCTGATGGAGGACCGCCACGACAACCCGCGCAACTACGCCATGTGCACCGTCTCCGAGGGAGCGCGCCCCGAGGGCGGTGAGATGATCGTGCGCGGCGAGCCCGACCCCTACGGCCACCAGAAGCTCGGCGGCATCGGCGACCAGGTCGCGGAGTACGTCAAGGAGCTCACCGGCGTCGGCGTCATCAGCCAGAACCTCGGCTACATCATGCGCTCGGGCGCGCCCGACGCCCTCGACCTGATGGTGGCGACGAACTACGCCGTGATGGCCACCGACCTGCTGTTCAACGGCATCTCGGGTCAGATGTGCTCCCTGCGCGAGGGGCAGTACACCCACGTGGACATCGAGGAGACCGGGCGCGGCGAGAAGCGCGTGAACGTCGACGCGTTCTACGATCGCGAGCGCTACGTGCCCAAGGTCCGCCACGTGGACGGCCAGCCGATGTTCCTCAGCTGACCCGCTCTTGGGCGCGGCACCACCGCGCGCCCCGGACCCGCACCCAACTCGTGCGCTGATCGCACGACCGGCGAACGGATCGCACATGGAGATCGAAGCCTTCCAGGCACGCGAGCTGCTGGACTCGCGCGGCAACCCGACCATCGAGGTCGACTGCGTGCTCGTCGACGGCGCCTCGGGGCGGGCGGCAGTGCCCAGCGGCGCCTCGACGGGGCAGTTCGAGGCCGTGGAGCTGCGCGACGGCGGCGACCGCTACGGCGGCAAGGGCGTGACCACCGCGGTGGGCAACGTCACCGACGTCATCGCGCCAGCGCTGCTGGGCCGCGACGCCACCGACCAGCGGGCCATCGACCAGACGCTGCTGGACCTCGACGGCTCCGACGGCAAGGCCAACCTCGGCGCCAACGCGCTGCTCGGCGTGAGCCTGGCGGTGGCGCGCGCAGCCGCCTCGTCGGTGGGCCTGCCGCTGGCCCACTACCTCGGGGGCGTCAACGCCCACCTGCTGCCGGTGCCGATGATGAACGTCATCAACGGCGGCGAGCACGCCGACTCGAGCGTGGACTTCCAGGAGTTCATGCTGGCGCCGGTGGGCCTGCCCACCTTCGCCGAGGCGGTGCGGGCCGGCGCCGAGGTCTACCAGGCCCTGAAGAAGGTGCTCGGCGGCCGCGGGCTGTCCACGGGCCTGGGTGACGAGGGTGGGTTCGCGCCGAACCTGCCCACCAACGAGGCGCCGCTCGAGCTGCTCGTCGAGGCGATCGAGCGGGCCGGCTACGCGCCCGGCGA
>PWER01000124.1 GCA_003553565.1 Nitriliruptoria bacterium
GAGCGCCCAACCGTCCCGGCTGGGGAAATCTGGGTTAGGCCGCGGGCTTGATCTCGCGGCGATAGGCGGCGCGAAACGCCTTCAGCGGGTCGCTAGTACCCTTCGCCTCGCGGTCGTACAGTTCTTTGAAGCGCTGCTGCTGCTCGGAGAGGAACCGCTCGCCGTACACCGGCTCCGCTTCGCATTGGCACGCCGCCCCGCGGCCCGAGTGCGCCTCGAACACGGCGGTTGCCTGCGCCCGGTACACGCCGCCCCTGGCGCTGAGCATGGCGCAGAACTCGCACGGCTCCGGCCCCGTGATCCGCTGCCAACGCGGCTGCGCAGGGTCTTCCTCGGCGGCGCGGATGACCGTCTCACGCGACCCGTCGGACACCAGACGCCCCGACGCGCCCATCGTCTGCTCCAGCCCGGCGCGCGCTGCCTGCTGCCGAGTCCGTCCGGCCTTCAGCGCCTTCAACGGGACGATCCTCGCGGTATAGCCGACCGACCGGTCGACCCTGCGGCCATCCAGGTCGCCCATCGGACGTGCCCGCCGTGCACCCGGCCCGTCGATAGCCCGGAACTGCGAGTAGTAGTCGGCTGCTTCCTCCGCGGCGCGCAGCTTGCCGTCCGCGAGGACGTCCTTGAGCGCCTCGACGACGCGCAGTTGCGACGAAGCGACGTCCTCTATGTCGAACTCGGTGCGCCACACGCCCGTGACGTCCCGCAGCACCGCCGCGCGGATGGCGAGCTGCCGCCGGCGGTGCTCCTCAGTCGCCTGGCGACCCTCCTCACTCAAAGTTGCCCGCCTGCCGCTCGAACTCGGCCTCGAGCTGCACCAGAGGGTCAGCCGAGTCGGCCATCTCGCCCCACTGCTCCACCTCCTGCTGACTCGCCCCGAGCGCTTCGGCGGCGCGATCCCACAAGGCGCGTGCGGGGATGCCGAGCTGTTCAGCGAGCTTGCCGAGCGCGTCGGCGGTCTGCGCGAGACTGCGACCCTCCATGTCGCGCCACCGCACCCACGCCTCCGGCTCCACCGGCAGCCCCGACAGTGCCCCGGCGAGCTGAAGCGTCTGCTCGTGCGACTCGCCCGCCATCGCCTGATGCTCGGAGAGCTTCCGGTTATGGCTGTCACGTGCGGCTACGAGCGCTTCGGCGGAGAGGTTCGCCATCTGGCCAAGCATCTCGTGCACCGGCGTCTGCGACAGCGCCGCAAGATGCCGCAAGCTGGCTTCGCGCGACTCGATGTAGCCAGACAGGTCGGTCTGCTCGAACTCGCCAACCTTCACGTCGTCCGGGTCGTCCTCGAACGTCCACAGCCGCTGCGCCGACGCCTTCAGGGCTTGCTCCTCCGACTCGGCGAGCCAGCCGATGATGTACCGCTGCCGATGCGCCCCGTAGTGCTGCGCCACCAACAGCGAGAACGTCGTGAGGTTGATCTGGTCCTGCAACGGGATGTGCGGCTCGACCTGGCCGAGCGTCTCACCGTCGATCTCGCCCTGATCGCGGAACCGCACCACCGGCACCACCCCGGCGGCATGCTCGGCAGTGTCGATCAGCGTCAGCCGGTCATGCGGCTCATCGCGGCCGAGCCAGTAGACCGCCTCCTCGTCAAACAGGCGGTACAGCTCGCCGGCACTGGTGGAGCGCTTCTCCAGCGCCCACATCGGCCAGTCCTCGTCCTCGCCGTACACCACCGTCATCTTCCGCGGACTAGCAGGACGCATCGCCGGCACCGGATCGCCCGGCAACACGACCATGTAGGCCGCACCGAACGCCAGCGCCGCCCGGTGCAGCTCGATCTGGCGCGCATCCATCCGGTTGGCCTGCCACACGGACCAGACCGGCTCGTTCTCGCCCGCGCGCGGCTGCCGGAACCCGTCCACGTACATGGCCTGCGCGGCCGCGTCGACGACGAACTTCAGCACGTTCACGCGGGAGATGTCCGCCATGCGACGCACCTCCATCGGCACACCCGAAGGCAGCCAATGGAACGTCTGCTGGTTGCGCCAGTAGCGGTAGACCCGCTCGATGCGGTGCTGCTCGCCGTTGCGCCACTCAAGGAGACGCATCGTCTGGTCCACCGCCTGGTCACGTGAGAGAACCAGCCTCGATCACCTCCCCGTCAATGAAACGCCGCCCGGCCGGTCTTCTGCTTGACCTTCGATGAGCCGAGCGCAATCCGTCTGACCATCCGGGCGCCGATGACGCACACCGCCGCGTCGATCTTCCGCGGCGAATCCGGCGACTCCTTGCCGATCGCCACCGCATCGCGGTAGGGCCGCCTGCGCGCGTTCGCGACGTGGCGCGCCACCCGCGAGTCGCCGTCGTGGGTGAACTGGCCCTCGGCGATCTCCTCGTGCGCCGCCTCGGTGGCCTTCGCGAACTCGTAGGCGTGGCCGCGCATGTCCCACGCGATCGGCTGCGGCGGTCGCCCCTGAGGGGCGGCCCAGACCTTCAGGTCGTCCCGGTGGCGCTGCGGCCACTCGGTGAGCGCGAAGCTCTCCCACTCCTTGACGTCGGCGAAGAACGCCACCACGTCGTAGCGGTCAAACGCCTGCGCCACCACACGGTCGACATCGGACGCGTCCACCGTGTCGCCCGGGTCGCCGGGGTCCGGCTCCCACACCCCAAGCGTGAACACATGGCCGTCGTCGAGGGTGCAGCCGACCAGCGCGGTCGCGTCGCGCCCCTTCGACCCGTCGAAGAACAACACCACACGCTCGCCGTCCGGCACCGTCACCGTCGGGTCAGCCAGCCGGCTCCACTCGTCCGGCGCCACCCACGAGTCCTGCGCAGCCACCGGCCAGTTAAGGTACTTGCGCTTCGAGTCATCCGGCCTACTCTGCGGCGACCAGATGCGCCGCATGATCGCGTCCACATCCACCCACGGACAGTCGCCGTAGACGCGCTCCAGGCCGGCGCGCAGCGAGTCCGGGTCGGCCATGTCGGTGTCGGCCGGGGCGATCACCGCGTCATACAGCATCCGCCCGTCGCCGCGGGTGCGGCCCTCCTCCTGCGCCAGCCACGCCTCCCACGAGTGCTCGGCGACCGACTCGTGACCGGGCACCCACGCGTTGCACGTCTCCAGCATCCGCGCGCCCGACTTGGCGAGGTTGTCCGCGAGCGTCGCGGCGAGCTCGGGGCCGCGCATCGACGGGGTCCAGTGCTCCGTCTCGTCAGCGACCACGAAACTCGACTCGGC
>PWER01000205.1 GCA_003553565.1 Nitriliruptoria bacterium
GCGCGCTACCGCCGGCGCCCCGCCGAGGCCGGGTCCCAGGTGCCCGTGGCCACCTGTGGCACGAAGTCGTCAAGGTCGGTGCTCGGCAGCTCGACGGTCTGGCCGGTCTCGGCGGAGAGGTAGGCGGCCATGAGCAGCTCGCTGACCACCAGCCCGTCGGCGACCGACTCGCTCGGTGTCCGCTTGGCGCGGAAGGCCTGCACCATGTGGCGGTTCTCCCCGGTGACGCCGTAGGTCAGCGCCTCGTCCTCGTGCACCGGCATGAGGCCCTGCTCGGCGTTCTGCTTCTCCACCAGGTCCTCGCCGGCCTCGCCCTGCGGGCGGCGGCTGAGGAAGATCTTCGCCGGGGTCTCGAGGGTGTTCACGGCCAGGGAGTACTCGGGGCCAAGCAGCTCGAACGACAGCCGCAGCCCGGCGCCGACGAAGCTCCACGACGTCGTGGTCTCGGCGACGACGAGCTCGCCGTCGCCGTTGGTGAAGTGGATCGTGGCGCGCGCGTGATCCTCGGCGGGGTGGGCGCGGTAGTCGACCTCGCCGGGGTAGCGCGCGGCGAGCTCGTCGGCGTAGCCCGGGCGCGTCCACTTCAGCGCGGCGATGCTCGCGCTGACCGACACCGGCGTGAGCCACTGGGAGGCGTCGGCGCCCGGTGGGGTGAGCAGGTGCCTGCTGGCCTCGACGGCGTGGCACGTCATGTCGTTGAGCACCCCGCCGCCCTGGCGCTGGCCGTCCCAGAACCAGCCGCGGTGCGGGCCGGCGTGCTCCCCGGCGCAGCGCGCGAGGTAGGGATTGCCCGACAGGGAGGCGCCGCGGGCCCACAGGATCTCGTGAGCGCGGACGAGCCCGGGGGCGAACACCTGGTTCTCGAGGTAGCCGCCCAGCACGCCCGCGTCGTCGAGGGCGTCGACGACGCGACGTGCCTCACCCAGGGTGCGCCCCAGCGGCTTCTCGACGGCGATGCCGGTCAGCGCGGCGCGACCACTGGCGACCTCGTCGCAGAGGCGCTCGACCGTCTCGACGCGCACGTGGTTGGGGGTGGTGATCCAGATGGCCTCCACCCGCGGGTCACGGGCGAGCTCGGCGAGGTCGTCGGTCGTGGTCGGGTCGCCAACGCCCAACGTCCGGCAGGTGTCGGCGAGTGCCGTGACCGTGCCAGCGTTGCGGCCCTGCACGGCGACCACCTCGACGTCGCGCACGCCGACGAGGCTGTGGACATGGGCGCCGGCGATGGAGCCGCTGCCGACGATGCCCAATCCCAGGGGGCTGCTCACTGGTGCCTCCGATGCACGGGGGACGCGCCCGGCCGAGGCGGGCGGGATGGGCGCCTGCTGGCCGCGCGGCCTGCGACTGCGTGGTGCTGGCTAGTGATCGCGCACGCCCTCGAGCGCCTGGCCATCGCCGACGTTGTCGGCGGTGATGATCGAGAAGTCCCCGTCGGGCTCGAGGACGATCGTGTGGACCTCCGCGAAGGACCCGAACCCCTTCTCCCGGAGGTTGACCAGCACGTCGTCCTCGGTGAGTCGGTGCCGGCGCATCGCGGTGGGTTGCAGGCGGCCGTCGTGATAGACGAGCGATGGGCGCGGCGTGAGGAGTGCCCCGACTGCGCGCACGCGGGCCCGGAGCAGGATCAGCAGCCACTGGATGCCGATGAGGACACCGAGCGCGACGATCGCGTCGAGGGCACCGACCTCGGTGGAGGTGACCACCCGACCGAACGCCGAGCCCAGCGTGACCGCGAGGATGAAGTCGAACGTCGTCATCCGCGCGAGCGTCCTCTGGCCGCTGATGCGCACCAGGATGACGAGCGCGACGTAGGTCGCGGTGGTGACGATGATGGTCCGGGCGATCGGAGCCCAACCATCGGTGAGGAGGACGACGTCGTCCATGGCGAGCAGCGCTCCCGTTCAGTGGGGGCCAGATCGACCCGGTGGCGGACGACGATCGCGGCCCGACGGGCACGGCACATGATCGCACGTGGGTGGGGGAGCCGAGTGACGCGCGCGGGTCAGGCAACCCGCCGGCCGCTCGATCTCGTCACACCGCGTGGGACGCCCCCTCGATGGCGCACCTCCTCGACGACCGTCCCGTCAGTGCTGCGTGCCGGCGGCCGCGCCGGCGAGGCTCAGCGAGGTGTCGCACAGCGCCGCAGGGCCGCCCAGGCCGATCAGCTGGCTGGCGCCCACGGCAGCGAGCCGCTCGCGCTGCGCGGCGTCGGGTCCGCCCTGGTCGATGCGCACCAGCGGCACCTCGCGGGCTGCGGCCAGGGCGCTGCCGGCCAGCGCGTCGGCCTCGTCGTCGGCGCGGGCCACCAGCACCGTGTCGGCCGGTTCGGGCGCGGCGTCGGCGGGCTCGACCGCGGCGCTGGTCACCTCGGCGAGCTGCTCGGCGACCGCCTCGGCCTCAGCGTCAGCATCGTGCTCGGCGTCGGTGTGCACAGTCACCAGCTCGGGGTCGAGGTCGGCCAGGGCCTCGCGGGTGGCCTGCGGCACGGTGTCGCCGCTGGTCAGCAGCACCGGTGCACCTCGACGCGCCGCGGCGGCGCCGGCCTCCAGCGCAGGTCCGGTGTCCCCGCCGTCGACCAGCACCACCTCATCGGCGGTGGTGAACCGCTGCTGGGCCAGCCGGGCGGCGGTGGCCGCACGGTCGGCGCCGGCCACGCGCGTGACCGGGGCGTGCTCGGCGAGGTCGTCGAGCAGGTGCTCGGCCACCGCCTGCTCGCCGCCGGCGACGAGGATCTCATCCACGCCGAGGTCCGCGAGCGCGTCGTGGGTGCTGTCGGGCACGGCGTCCTCGCCCACGAGCAGCACGGGGCCATCGCCGCCCAGCGCCGCGCCCGCCGCGACCGCGTCGGGCACCTCGTGGCCGGTGGCGACCACCGCGATGCGCGCGCCGTCGGCCCAGGCGTCGGCGGCGATCGCGGCGGCGGTGGCGAACCGGTCCGCGCCGGCCAGGCGCGCCTGCTCGCTCGTGTCGTCCAACCCTGTGGAGGGCGCGTCGGTGACGCCGTCGTCGGGCACGCCGGTGGCCTCGGGATGGTCGGCGCAGGTGCTGGTGGCCGACGGGTCGTCGTGCACGATCGGCTCGGTCGAGGGCGTGGGCCGGTCGTTGTCCCAGCCGTCCCAGCTGCTCACGCCGAACACCTGGGTGAC
>PWER01000041.1 GCA_003553565.1 Nitriliruptoria bacterium
AGCGCGATCGGCGCGCGGAGGCCCTCCGCGCCGTGCAGCGCCGCAAGGTCGTGCGCGCAGCCGACGCCGGTGGGCGCGTGCTGCGCCGAGCGCTCGCCGCCCTGCGCTCAGCCCGCCCATGAGCGCTCGATCAGAGCACCCCCACGCCCCTCGGCGTGCTCGAGCCGACGATGACGGCCGCCTCCCAGCGCGCACTCCGTCACCGCTGGCACGCCCGCTGGTCGCCCGAGGGGCGCGGCGCCGTGGCTTCGGCACCGCGCTCGCCGAGCTGCCCTCGACCCTGACGCCGCGCCTGGTCAGGCTCGATCCGACGCGTGTCGGCGGGGCGATCGACACCAAGCACTGGAGCTCGCGTCACCGGCGCGCCGCCGTGCTGGACGGGGACTGGGACCTGGCGCGCGTCACCAGGCCCATCATCGAGCGCACGATCGCGCAGCTCGCGTCGGGCGTGCCCCCGACCGAGACCGAGCAGTACCGTCACATGCTCGCTCTGATCGACCGCGGCAGCACCGAGTGGAACTACCACTGCACCACCGAGGAGGAGGGGCACGCCTACTTCGAGCGGCTCGTGCAGGCCTGGGAGGCGATCCGGGCGGGGGACTACCGCACCCAGGAGCAGCTCGGCGGCCAGCCTGGTGACGAGATCGAGGTCCACGTCGGACGCGACGGGACGATCCTCATCGGGCAGTACGGCAATCATCGGCTGGTGATGGCCCGCACGGCGGGGCTGCGCGCGGTGCCCATGCAGGTGCGCACGCTCCACGCGCGGTGGGCACGGTGGTGCTGGGACCGTCACGGGCCACCCTTGCAGGAGGCGCTCCTGCAGGGGCTCGCCGACCGGGGAGCCCGGGCGCTGGGGTGAGCCACCGAGCCCGGGTGAGGCGACGCCTTGCGTGCGCTGCCGTCAGCGCGTGCGGCCGCTAGCCGCGCTGACCCGAGGAGGCGGGCTCGGGCCCGCCGCCGCCCGCTCGTGCTCGGTCCTGGACGGTCTCGGCCACAGGTCGACCGTCCCTGACGATCCAGCGCGTCTCCACTCCGTCCGCCGCGGCGTCGACAGGGTCCTGCTCGTCGTCGGCCTCCTCGTCGGCCTCAACCTCGGCGACCTCCTGGAGGGCTGGCGCTGGCTGCGTGGTCGCATCGGGCACCGCGGCGCGCAGCCACAGCTCGTCGTCGTCGAGGTCGAGCAGCTCGAAGGCCTCGGCGAGCAGCTGCAGGGCCGTCTTGGGCTTGGCCTGGTTGATCAGTGCCACGCAGCGATGCAGGGTGCTGGCGGCGAGCAGGTCGCGCAGGGTCGGCTCGGCGGTCGACCCGCGCTCGTCGCGGATCGTGGAGAGCTGGTCGGCGAGCCAGGGCAGCCCGTCGCGCTCGAGGATGAAGCCGGCGCCGACCGGCTGCAGGCTCCAGGACCGCCAGTCGATGAGCCTGGCCGCGTCCTGCGGGTCGAGCACGACCGTGGTCGCGTTGAGCCGATCATGGTGGAGGGCGAGGGGCAGCGCCGCCACCCGCGCGCGCAGGTCGGGCAGCTCGACGCGCAGCCGGTGGGCGACGCGGTCCGCCCACGGCTCGTCCGCCGCCGCCTCGAGCAGCGCGAGCCCGTCCTCGTCGAGGCGCTCGTGCAGCAGCGGTCGCGCCCGCCGGTAGGACGCGGTCAGGTCCGCTGGCAGCGGCAGGCCCCACAGGTGCGACAGCAGCTCGCGACGCGCACGGTGGAGCGTGCGTCCCTCGCAGCTCCGTGCTCCCGCCCAGCGAACGATCCGACCCTGGAAGCCCTCCTCCTCGTACTCGGCGACGCGCGGCAGCAGCCGGAGCGCGTCAGCGCCGAGATGGCGGATCAGGTAGCCCTCGTAGACCAGCTCCCTGGCCTGCTTGGGCGGGTACACGATCTCCCGCAACGGGGGCCACGCCAGGGCATCGCCGTCGCGGTAGAGCTTGAACATCAGCGGTCGCGAGCGTCCGGTGTCGCGCCACAGCGACAGGGTGATGCGCGGCAGCTCGGTCTCGGGGTGCTGCTGGGCGAGCCGCTCGAGCCGCTCCCCGCGGGCCTGGGCGTTGAACAGGCGCCGCAGCGTCGCGCTCCCCTCGTCGCGCTGATGGAGCGGCTGGTCGGCGTACACCAGCGCATCGATCTCGGCACGGTCCCCGAGGAGCTCCATGCCGTTGCGGCTGAACTGCACCAGCGCGGTGAGGAGCTGGCGGGTCATGATGATCGACACGATGGCGATCAGGAGGTTGACGCCGTCGCCAACGGTGAACGTGGCCACGATGAACAGGAAGCCCAGCAGGAACACGAGCCCCTGCATGCGCGCAAGCACGTCCTTGGGGCGCTCTCGCAGGGCGCGACCCAGACGGCCGGCGCGCTCCTCGGCTCGGCGCAGCGCGAGCCAGGACACGATGAACGCGGCGGCGACCGCGACGAGCAGGAAGGCGTACAGGTCGGGGAAGATCACCAGTCCGACGAGGAGCAGCAAGACCGCGAACATCAGCTTGGCCACGGTCTCGACCAGGGTCTCGTAGTGGTCGTTCGCCCAGGCGTCCTCATCGGCTGCTAACGGCACGGTCCCCGCAGCCGTGCGCAGCGCACGGGATCCGGTCAGCGTTGCCCGTTGGGTGTAGCGATCCAGTGCCAGCGACGTCACGTAGAAGACGAGCGTGAGCACGGCCAGGATCGCGATCCACTGGTCGCGGGTCTCCTCGCTGACGAAGAACCGGAAGTAGCGAGGCACGCCCTCCGAGCCCACTAGGAGCACGACCTTCAGCGGCAGCATGAACGCCAGCACGTGAAGGACGTGCGAGACGATGCTGGCGCCGACCGCACCGATGACTGCGGAGGCGTCGATGCGGGCCAGACGCCGCGTGAGCGCACCCAGCCACCGCAACAGGTCCAGGGTGGCCATGGGCAGGTTCATGCAAGGGCTCCGGGTCGCGTGTGGCGCGTGCCCTCGATGGTAGGGCATCGTGAGGGCAGCGGGAGGAGGACCACCGGCGCGACCTGCTGGGAGGCGCGGGCCGCGGTCGGCGCTGCGGCGTCACCCGCGGTCGCGCGCCCTCGAAGGTGACCTCGACGGTGCCGTGCTCGTCGGTGCGGTACACGCGCGTGCCGGCCTCGGCGAGGTCGGCGAGCACCGAGGGGTGAG
>PWER01000185.1 GCA_003553565.1 Nitriliruptoria bacterium
CCCGGCCGCGTGCGCCGGCGTTGCTGCACGCACCCAGTGCCGCCCCCGCCTGTCCATTGGGTGCGGATCGACACACATGGTGCAGGCTCTGCACCCGATACGCGCTGCGCTTGCGTACTGGGTGCAAAAGGTCACGCCGGCGTTGCTGCACGCACCCAGTGCCGCCCCCGCCTGTCGATTGGGTGCGGATCGGCACAGATAGCGCATGATCTGCACCCAGTGAAAGGCGGTGCCGTGGTGGGGCGTGTCGATCCGCACCCAATACCGCCCCCCGCCTGTCGACTGGGTGCGGATCGGCACACATGGTGCGCGCTCTGCACCCGGTTCGTGCTGCGCTCGCCCATTGGGTGCGGTCACGTCCGGCGGTGCCCCCATGCCGCCCCCATGCCGCCCGCACGCACGCGTGCCCGCACGCCGTGCGCACGCCGGCCGCGCCCCGCCCGCGGCCCCTAGGGCTAGCCCACCGCCAGCACGATGTTGCCGATGTGCTCGCCAGACTCCATCCGCGCGTGGGCCTGCGCCGCCTCGGCCAGTGGGTGGATCGAGTCCACCACCGGGCGCAGGCTGCCATCGGCGAAGCCGGGCCAGACCTCCTCACGCAGGCGCGCGGCCAAGGCCTCCTTGTGGGCCAGCGGCCGTGCCCGCAACGTCGAGCCGGCCACGGTCAGGCGGCGGCCGAGCAGCCAGGCGAGGTCGAGCTCGGCGCGGCGCCCGCCCTGCAACCCGATCACCACCAGGTGCCCGTCGTCGGCGAGTGCCCGGAGGTTGCGCTCCAGGTAGTCGCCGCCGACCACGTCGAGGATCGCCTCGACGCCGTGCTGGTCGGTGAGCGCCAGTACCCGCTCGACGAAGTCCTCCTCGGGGTAGACGATCGCGGCCTCTGCGCCCTGCTGGAGCGCTGCCCGCGCCTTGCGGTCGCTGCCGACCGTGACCAGGGCGGTGGCGCCCGCGCGTTGGGCGAGCTGCACCGCCGCGGTCCCCACCCCGCTGGTGCCCCCGTGGACCAGGGCGCGCTCGCCGCGGGAGAGCCCTGCCCGCACCAGCAGGTTGTCGAAGGCCGTGGCGTAGACCTCGTAGGCGCAGGCGGCCTCGGCGGCTGTGAGCGTCGCGGGCCAGGGCAGCGCCACGGCTGCTGGCACCACGACCCGGTCGGCATAGCCGCCGCCGGTCAGCAGGGCGCACGCGCGGTCACCGGGCTCCCAGCCCTCGACGTCAGCGCCCACCGCGACGACCTCCCCGGCCGCCTCCAGGCCGAGCACGTCCGAGGCGCCCTCCGGTGGGGGATGCAGCCCCCGGCGCTGGAGCACGTCGGCGCGGTTCACCCCGGCGGCGTGCACCGCCAGCAGCAGCTCGCCGGGGCCGGGCGTCGGCTCGGGGCGCTGCACGACCGCCAGGGCCTCGGGCCCGCCTGATTGGGTGGCCACGATCGCTTGCATGGGTGCTGCTCCTCGGTGGTGGTAGTGCGAGGGGGGTGGGGTGGTGGCGCCAGCCTGCACCATGCCCGCAGCAGCGGCCAGACGCCGGGCCGCCTCTCGGGCCGCGCGGCCGCACGCACGATCACGATCGTCGCGCGGCGAGCACGCTGCTAGCCTTGCGGTCTGATTCGATCGACACCCGTGACGGCGCGCAGCGTGCGGTTGCGCCCGCGTGCCCGCGTCGTGAAAGGAGACCCGTGGCCGAGGTACAGCCAGGACAGATCCTGACAGGCACCGTCGTCAGCCTGCAGGAGTACGGCGCCTTCGTCGAGATCGCCCCCGATGTCACCGGGCTGGTGCACATCAGCGAGGTCGATCCCGACTACGTGGAGAACATCCACGCCTACCTGACCGAGGGGCAGTCGGTGCAGGTCAAGGTGCTCGCCATCAAGGACGACGGGCGCATCGACCTCTCCATCAAGCGCGCCGACCCCGAATGGGTGGAGGAGGAGCGTCCCGCGCGCCGCGCGCCGGGCAAGGTCGACAAGGAGTTCAACCAGCGGCTCCGCAAGTTCATGCACCAGTCCGACATGATCCAGGGCGAGGTGCGGCGGCGCCGTCGTGCGCGCCAGCAGTAGGAGCCCGAGGCGGTGGACGTCCAAGCGGTCATCCTCGCAGGCGGCAAGGGCACCCGGCTGCGCCCGATCACCGACGAGCTGCCCAAGCCGTTGGTGCCCGTCGCCAACCGACCGCTGATCCTGCACCAGCTGGCGCACCTGGCGCGCGCCGGGGTGCGTGACGTCACCCTGGCGCTCGGCTACGCCGCCGAGGCCTTCACCGGCGTCGAGCGCGACGCCGCCGAGCTCGGCATCGACCTGACCCTCATCACCGAGCCCGCACCCCTGGGCACGGGCGGCGCGCTGCGCTGGTGCGCCGACGAGGGCGCCTTCGACCCCGACCGGCCGCTGCTGTGGCTCAACGGCGACGTGATCGCCGCCCCCGACATCGGTGCGCTCACCGAGACCCACCTCGACCGCGGCGCGCGCATCACGTTCTGGCTCACCTCGGTGCGCGACGTGCGCGAGTTCGGGGTGCTCGAGCTCGGCAGCGACGGCTTCGTCGAGCGCTTCCTCGAGAAGCCCATGCCCGACGAGACCGACAGCCACCTGGTCAACGCCGGCATCGTCATGCTCGACCCGCGGATCATCGACCGCGTGCCGCCGGACGCGTTCTTCTCGTTCGAGAAGCAGCTGCTGCCCGGGATGGTGCGCGAGCGCGAGCTCGTGTTCGGCCGCTTCGACGGAGGCTATTGGAAGGACACCGGCCGCCCGCTGGACTACCGCAAGGCCAACCGCCACGTGCTCGAGGGGCGTGTCGACTGGGAGCCCGCTGGCGAGCAGGCCGCCCCCGGCCTGTGGCTGGGCGCTGGCGTGAAGCGCGATGGCGTCGACCTGATCCAGCCGGCCGCCATCGGCGACGACACCGTGCTGGAGGAGGGCGCGCGCCTGTTCGGTCGCACGGTGGTGGGTCAGCGCTGCCACGTCGCCCGCGCCGCCGAGCTCGACGGGTGCGTGCTGTTCGACGACGTGGTGGTCGAGCGCGGCGCCTCGGTGATCGACTCGGTGGTGTGCCGCGGCGCGCGCATCGAGCGCGGCGCGGTGGTGCACGGCGCCATCATCGGCCACGACACCGTGGTGGGGCCGGCCAACGAGGTGCGCGAGACGCGCCTGGGACCCGGCCTGACCATCCCCCCGGAGGCGCTGCTCGTCGATCAGCAGCGTCGCTAGCCTCACCCCAACCTCATCGCTGCAATTTCCTAACCCCAAGGTTAGGATATTGGGCGTGAGCGAGATGACGGGTGACCTGCTGGACCTGCTGGGCGACACGCGCGGCCGGCTCGTCCAGGCGCTGCGGGACGGCCCCCGCGGCGTCGCTGACCTTGCCGAGGAGCTCGGCATCAGCGAGGTCGCGGTGCGCCGGCACCTGCACGGGCTGGTCGATGACGAGCTGGCCGTAGCCGAGACCGTGCGCCGCAGCGGTCCTGGCCGCCCCGCGGCACGCTACCGCCTCAGTGAGCGGGGGCGGCGCCTGCTGCCCGACCGCAGCGCGGAGGTCGCAAGCGACCTCGTCCGCTACCTCACCGCCGTGCACGGCCAGCACGAGCTCGCGCAGTTCCTCGGGTGGCGTCGTGCGCGCCAGCAGGACCGCTACGAGGCCGAGCTGGGCGAAGCGGCGACATGGCAGGAGCGCGTCGAGAAGCTCGCCGAGCTGCTCACCGCGGACGGGTTCCCCTCCGCGGTCGAGGAGGTCACCGACGAGCTGGGACGCCCCCGGCTGGCGCTGCGCCAGCGGCACTGCGCCATCCGGGATGTCGCCAGGACCGCGCCTGCGGTCTGCTCCCACGAGGCTGCGATGTTCCGCGACCTGCTGGGCGTGGAAGTCTCCCGCGAGAAGACGATCGCTGCAGGCGCCGACGCCTGCGTGTGCTACTTCGATCCCGCCGAACCCGCCGACCGGGATCCCGCCGAACCCGCCGCCCGCGATCCCGCCGAACCTGCCGACCGGGATACCGCCGATCCCGCCGATCCCGCTGCCGCTGGCGCAGCCGCACGGGATCCCGCCCAACCCCATGACACCGCCGGCGATCCCCCGTCGTCGGCCGCTCTGCCCGACCCGACACCGCAGCAGCGGTGACCGCCCACGACACGGTTTCCCGACCGTCCCCGACCGACAGGAGCGAGGCGATGGCGACCCGCGCAGAGGACCTGCAGCTGGATGGCTATCAGTACGGCTGGCACGACGACGTCACTCCGGTGTTCGAGCCCAAGAAGGGGCTCTCCCGCGAGGTCGTCGCCGAGATCTCGGAGATGAAGAACGAGCCGACGTGGATGCGCGACATGCGGCTCAAGGCCTACGAGCGCTTCCTGCGGATGCCCACCCCGACGTGGGGCGCCAACATCTCCGACATCGACTTCGACGACATCTACTACTTCGTGCGCTCCACCGAGGAGCAGGCCAACAGCTGGGAGGACCTCCCCCAGGAGATCCGCGAGACCTACGACAAGCTGGGCATCCCCGAGGCCGAGAAGCAGCGGCTCATCGCCGGTGTGGCCGCCCAGTACGAGTCCGAGGTCGTCTACCACAAGGTGCGCGAGGACCTGGAGGCCCAGGGCGTCATCTTCGTCGATACCGACACCGGCCTGCGGGAGCACGAGGACGTGATCCGCGAGCACTTCGGCACGGTGATCCCGCCGGCGGACAACAAGCTGGCCGCGCTCAACACCGCGGTGTGGTCGGGCGGCTCGTTCATCGTGGTCCCCGAGGGCGTGCACATCGACATCCCGCTGCAGGCCTACTTCCGCATCAACCAGCAGAGCATGGGCCAGTTCGAGCGCACGCTCATCATCGCCGAGCCCGGCAGCTACGTGCACTACGTCGAGGGCTGCACCGCGCCGATCTACTCCAGCGACTCGCTGCACTCGGCCGTGGTGGAGCTGATCGCCAAGCCCGGCTCGCGCCTGCGCTACACCACGATCCAGAACTGGTCGCCCAACGTGTACAACCTGGTGACCAAGCGGGCCGCGGCCTACGAGGACGCCACCGTCGAGTGGATCGACGGCAACATCGGCTCCAAGGTCACGATGAAGTACCCCTCGGTCCACATGATGGGCCGTGGAGCGACAGGTGAGGTCATGAGCGTGGCCTTCGCCGGCGACGGCCAGCACCAGGACGCGGGCGCCAAGATGATCCATCACGCGCCCGACACCAAGTCGAACATCGTGTCCAAGTCGGTGGCCCAGGGGACCGGTCGCACCAGCTACCGGGGCCAGGTCGCCATCCACGAGGGCGCCAACCGCGTGAAGTCCAACGTGGTCTGCGACGCGCTGCTGCTCGACGAGCACGCCCGCTCCGACACCTACCCCTACATGAACATCGAGGAGGAGGACGCCCAGATCGGCCACGAGGCCTCGGTGTCCAAGGTCGGCGAGGAGCAGCTGTTCTACATGCAGTCGCGCGGCATCGAGGAGCCCGAGGCGCTGGCGATGATCGTGCGCGGCTTCGTCGAGCCGATCTCCAAGGAGCTGCCGATGGAGTACTCCGTCGAGCTCAACCGCCTGATCTCGCTGTCCATGGAGGGCTCGGTGGGCTGACCCTCCGCGCGACCCCGTGTCGGCCGCCGCAGGAGGGACGCCACCTCCGCGGCGGCCGACGCGCGAGCGCCCATCCCGGCGCGTCGTCTGACAGCAGCACAGAAGAGGAGCACCTGTGACCCCGTTCACCCCCAAGGAGCTGACCGAGCAGGACGTGCTCGCCCTCTCCGCCGCCCGCGAGGAGCCCGACTGGTTGCGCGACCGGCGGCAGGAGGCCTTCAAGGCGTTCGCTGACTTCGCCTGGCCCCACCGCAAGATGGAGGCCTGGCGCATGACCGACCCGCGCCGCTTCGACCTCGAGCGGCCGGTCGCGCTGGCGGACGGTCCGAGCCCCAGCGCGCCCTCCAGCATCGTGGCCGCCGCCGGTGAGCTCGCCGCCAGCGCCACCCTGTCCGATGCCGGCCTGCGTGACGTCGAGGTCGGCGAGTCCGGCGTGGAGATCCTCGACCTGTCGCAGGCCTCCCAGGGCCCCCGCGCCGACGTCGTCAAGGAGTCCCTCGGTGCAGCCGTGGGCGCCGAGGGCAAGTTCGAGGCCCTCAACCTCGCGGCGTTCACCGCCGGCGCGCTGGTCCACTTGCCGGCAGAGCTCATCGTCGACCGCCCGATCAGCCTCACCGTGCACGTCGACGCCGAGGGCACCCACATCCCGCGGATCCTGATCACGACCGGGCACCACGCGCGCGGATCGGTCTATGTGACCTTCACCGGCGACGCCGACGCCACGGTCATCGAGGCGCTGGAGGTCGTGGTCGGCGACGAGGCGCGCATCGACCTCGTGACCGCGCAGCAGTGGGGCGACCGGGTCGACCAGATCGCCACCCGGCGCGGCACCGTGCAGCGCGACGCCTCCTACCGCCCCCTCGACGCCCAGCTCGGCGGCAAGACCTCCTACATCCGCCCCGACGTGCATCTCGCAGGCCAGGGTGCTGACGGTGAGCTGCTCGGCGTGTCGTTCGCCGACGCCGGCCAGCACTTCGAGACCCGCTCGGAGCTGCGTCACGACGCCAGCAACTCCCACGCCGAGGCGCTCTACAAGGGGACGCTGCAGGGCGAGAGCCGGTCGGTGTGGTACGGCAACATCCGCATCGAGCCGCACGCCAAGCAGTGCACCTCCGAGGAGACCGGCCGCTACCTCATCCTCACCGACCACGCCCGCGCCGACCCGCTGCCCTTCCTGGAGATCCTCACCAGCGACGTGCAGGGCTGCGGCCACCACAGCTCGGTGGGCCAGATCGACGAGCTGCAGCTGTTCTACCTGCTCTCGCGGGGCATCCCGCGCCGGGCCGCGCTGCGCATGCTCATCTTCGGCTTCTTCAGCGAGGTCACCGAGCGCATCGACCTGCCCGGCGTCACCGAGGCGGTGCTCGGCGAGGTGGCCGATTCCATCGACGAGGAGGCGATCGTGCTGAGCGACCCGAGGAGGACCCACTGATGGCGTGGCAGCAGGTGGTCTCCCTCGACGCCGTCCCGGTGGGCGGTTCGCACCTGGTCGAGATCGAGGGCACGCCGGTGTGCCTGGTGCGCCTCGGCGAGGACACGGTCAAGGCGATCCACAACACCTGCAGCCACGACGACGAGCCGCTACACGAGGGCTGGGTCGAGGACAACACCATCGAGTGCCCCGCCCACGGCTCGACGTTCGACCTGGACACCGGCGAGCCCGAGGTGCTCCCGGCCGTCAAGCCCCTGCCGCTGTACGCGGCCACCGTCGCCGACGGCGCCATCTGGGTCGATCTGGAGCAGCAGCGCAACGACGCCCAGGAACCAGCCCACTAGGACGAGCGGCCAGGACGACCGCTGCGGGCGACCGCGGTCGCGGCAGCCGGCAGCCACAACCACCAGCAGCGAGGAGCGCACATCATGGCAGAGCTGAAGATCGAAGGTCTCACCGCGGAGATCGAGGGCACCCAGATCCTCAAGGGCGTGGACCTCACGATCCGCCAGGGCGAGACGCACGCCCTCATGGGCCCCAACGGCTCGGGCAAGTCCCCCCTGTCCTCGGCGATCATGGGCCACCCCGCCTACGAGGTCACCGGCGGCTCGGTGACCCTGGACGGTGAGGACGTCCTCGACAAGGACCCCGACGAGCGAGCAGCCCTCGGGCTGTTCCTCGCGATGCAGTACCCCACCGAGATCCCGGGCGTGAGCCTGACCAACTTCCTGCGCACCGCGGTCAACACGCTGCGCGGCGAGGAGCTGCCGGTGCGGCAGTTCATGAGCGAGCTGCGCGAGCACATGAGCGACCTCGGCATGGACGAGAAGTTCCTGCAGCGCAACGTCAACGAGGGCTTCTCGGGCGGGGAGAAGAAGCGCTTCGAGATCCTGCAGATGGCGATGATCCAGCCGCGGATCGCGGTGCTCGACGAGACCGACTCGGGTCTGGACGTCGACGCCCTGCGGGTGGTCAGCGCCGGCGTGAACAAGCTCCGTGGGCCCGACCTCGGCGTGTTGCTGATCACCCACTACAGCCGGATCCTCAACTACGTGGAGCCCGACCACGTCCACGTCATGCTCGACGGTCGCATCGCCCAGTCGGGGGGCAAGGAGCTCGCCGACGATCTCGAGGAGAGCGGCTACGAGCAGTTCCGCGTGAGCGCCTAGCCTCCGCCGGCGGGGTGGGGCACGGTTCCCACCTCGCCAGCACGGGCGGCGCACCTACGATGGGACCGGGTCGGTCGCACCGCTCGGCCGGTCCCACAGCAGACCAGGAGGCCGCGATGCTCGACGTCGCCACGATCCGCAAGGACTTCCCCGTCCTTGAGCGTCAGGTGCACGGCCGCGGGCTGGTCTACCTGGACTCGGCGGCCTCCTCGCAGGTGCCGCGTCAGGTCATGGACGCCTGCGAGCACGCCGACGCCGAGCACCGCGCCAACGTCCACCGGGGCGTGCACGCCCTGGCCGAGGAGACCACCGAGGCCTACGAGGGAGCGCGCCTGCGCATCGCCGAGTTCGTCGGCGCCGACCCGCGGGGCGTGGTGTTCACCAAGAACGCCACCGAGGCGTTCAACATCATCGCGCACAGCTACGCCCGTGAGCGCCTCGGCGAGGGCGACATCCTGCTGTCCACGGTGATGGAGCATCACGCGAACCTGGTGCCCTGGCAGCAGGCGCAGCAGGCGGCGGGCTTCGAGCTGCGCTACGTGCCGCTGACCCCCGAGGGCCACCTCGACCGGGAGGCGTTCGATGCGATCGTGGCGACTGGCCGCGTGAAGCTGCTGACCGTGACCGCGATGAGCAACGTGCTGGGCACCATCAACCCGGTCGCGGAGCTCGCTGCCGCGGTGCGTGCCGCCAACGAGGACGCTGTGGTGGTGGTCGACGGCGCCCAGAGCGTGCCGCACCTGCCCACCGACCTGCGCGCGCTCGACGCCGACTTCCTGTGCTTCTCCGGCCACAAGATGCTGGGGCCCACCGGGATCGGCTGCCTGGTCGGCGACCCCGAGCTGCTCGACGCGATGCCCCCGTTCCTGACCGGCGGGGAGATGATCCTCGACGTGACGCTCGAGGGCGCGGTCTTCAACGAGGTGCCCTACAAGTTCGAGGCCGGGACGCCGCCCTACGTGCAGGCCATCGGCCTGGGCCGTGCGGTGGACTACCTCCAGGGGCTGGGCATGGATGCGGTGCGCGACCACGAGATCGCGCTGCTGGAGACCGCGCTGCCCGCCCTTCGCGAGATCGACGGGCTGACCGTCCACGGTCCCAGCGACCCGCGCCAGCGGGGCGCCGCGGTGAGCTTCGCGGTCCAGGGACTGCACCCCCACGACCTCGGCACGGTCATGGATCGCGAGGGCGTGGCGGTGCGCGCGGGGCACCACTGCGCCAAGCCGCTGCTGCGGTCGCTCGGGACCGCCGCGACCACCCGCGCCTCGTTCTACCTCTACAACACGCCGGAGGAGGTCACCTCGCTGGTCGAGGCCATCGAGGCCACCCGACGCTTCTTCCGGGTCTGAACGGCGCCAGGAGGCCAGCTGCGATGTCGCTCGAGGACCTGTACATGGAGATCATCCTCGACCACTACCGCAACGCGCGGAACCGGTCGAGCGAGCTCCCCGACCACGATGTCCACGTCCACCACTCGAACCCGCTGTGCGGCGACGAGCTGGACCTGCGGGTCCGCGTGCGCGACGAGAGCATCGACGGCATCGCCTTCGACGGCGACGGCTGCTCGATCTCGATCGCGAGCGCGTCGGTGATGTCCGAGGTCGTCAAGCAGCGCGGCCTCGACGACGCCGAGGACCTCGTCGAGGCCTTCCGCCGCATGATGCACGGCGAGGGCGTGTTCCGCGAGGAGGACCTCGGCGATGGCGCGGTGTTCGAGGGCGTGGCCAAGTTCCCCGTGCGCGTCAAGTGCGCACTGCTCGGCTGGATGGCCCTCAAGGACGCGCTGACCACCCACAAGGAGGGTCGCGTGCAGCACTCGGTCACCCACGACTGACCGCTGCCCGCCCCAGGCTGCCGACCGGGGCCCGCGACCCGCCGACCGGGCCGGGCTCGGCCCGCCCACCGACCGCAGCGAACCGGAGGATGACCGTGAGCGACGCTGACACGATGCACGGCTGGCCCAGCGAGGAGCAGCAGAGCGAGGGATCGTTCTTCGACGATCTGCCGCTCGAGGACGACGGCATGCCCAGCCGGGACGCCATGTTCGAGACCCTCAAGGCCGTCATGGACCCCGAGATCGGCATCAACATCGTCGACCTGGGCCTCGTGTACTACCTCGAGAAGGCCGACGGCCACGTCGATGTGACCATGACGCTGACCTCCATGGGCTGCCCCCTCACCGAGCTCATCCAGCAGCAGGTCGAGCTCGTCCTGACGCGCCTGCCCGGGGTCGACCACGCCGAGGTGCAGTTCACCTTCACCCCGCCGTGGTCCACCGACATGATCTCCGACGACGCCCGCGAGGAGCTGCGGGCGATGGGCTTCATGCTCTGACCGGTCCCACCGGCGAACCACCGTTTCCACGGGGCGTGGCGTGCGCGCCTGTCCCGTGCGCGCTGCACTGTCGCGCGACCCCCTGCCGCACCACCGCCACCGCCGAGGAGAGCCCCCCATGGAGCCGCTGATCGCCGAGCCGGAAGCGCTGAGCAACGACGAGGTGGCCCGCTACAGCCGGCACGTCATCATGCCCAACGTCGGCATCGAGGGGCAGGGCCGACTCAAGGCCGCCAAGGTCCTGCTGATCGGCACCGGCGGGCTGGGCTCGCCGCTGGCCATGTACCTCGCGGCCGCCGGCGTGGGCACCATCGGGCTGGTCGACGCCGACGTCGTCGACGAGTCGAACCTGCAGCGCCAGGTCATCCACGGCACCTCGGACGTGGGTCGGCGCAAGGTCGAGTCGGCCCGCGAGACCATCGAGGACCTCAACCCCCACGTGACCGTCGAGGTCCACGAGACGCTGCTGACCAGCGACAACGCGCTCGAGATCTTCGAGCCCTACGACCTGGTGATCGACGGGACCGACAACTTCCCCACGCGCTACCTGGTCAACGACGCGTGCGTGCTGCTCGGCAAGCCCAACGTCTACGGCTCGATCTTCCGCTTCGACGGGCAGCTGTCGGTCTTCCACGCCGACGAGGGGCCGTGCTACCGCTGCATGTTCCCCGAGCCGCCGCCACCGGGCATGGTGCCCAGCTGCGCCGAGGGTGGCGTGTTCGGCGTGATCCCCGCCACCATCGGCGCGGGTCAGGCCACCGAGGCCATCAAGCTGCTGATCGGCGTCGGCGACCCGCTCATCGGGCGCATGCTGATCTACGACGCGCTCGAGGCCTCCTGGCAGACCGTGAAGGTCAACAAGGATCCCGAGTGCCCGGTGTGCGGCAAGAACCCGACCGTCACCGAGCTCATCGACTACGAGCAGTTCTGCGGCATGCCCGCCCACGACCGCGCCGAGGAGACGCCGCTGGACCCCGGCGAGGAGGTCACGCCGCAGCAGCTGGAGCGCCAGCGCCAGCAGGGCGTGCGCATCATCGACGTGCGCGAACCGCATGAATTCGAGATCAATCGCATTCCGGGCGCAGAGCTGATCCCGCTGGGCGAGCTGGCGGAGCGCTCGGTGCAGCTCGACCCCGAGGAGCCGCTGCTGCTGCACTGCAAGGCAGGGGTGCGCTCCAAGGACGCGCTCGATCACCTGCGTGGCCGCGGCTTCCGCGACGTCAAGCACCTCAAGGGCGGCATCGACGCCTACGTCGACGAGATCGATCCCACCCAGCCCTCCTACTGAGCCCTCGGTCGGTGGGTCGGGTCCCTCCCGTCCCAGGCAGGTGCCGGCGCGTCACAGCGCCGCAGTACGATCACGCCTCATGAGCGGTGTCCGTCCTCGTGCCTTCGCGGTGTTGGCCTGTGCCGTGGTTGCGGTGGCGCTCGCGGCCGCTGCGCTGCTCGCCTCGCTCGACGCCTCCGCGCTCGCGCGCCCAGAGGTGTGGCTGCTGGTGGCCGGGCTGCTGGCCACCGAGCTGTTCGCGGCACGGCGACTGCCGGTCAGCCGACGCTCGACGCTGACCAGCGCAGCGGTGTGGGCCTACGCGGGGCTGCTGGTGGCCGGGCCGCTGCCTGGCATGCTGCTCCATGCCCTCGGGGCGGCGGCCAACGGCCTGGTGCGTCGGCTGGACCCCTGGCGACTGCTGTTCAACCTCGGCCAGCTGCCGCTGTCGCTGCTGGTCGGGTCGCTGGTGATGGTGGCGCTGGGGGTGCTGCCGCTGCTGGGCGCACCGGAGGCTCCACCGCTTGAGCCAGCCGCGCTGCCCGCTGTCCTCGTCGGGCTCGGCGTGGCCTACGCCTGCAACCAGGCCCTCATGGTGGTCGGCCTCGCCGTGCGGAGCGGAGCGAGCCTTCGATCCGTGGCGCGCGAGACGGTGGGATCCCAGCCGCTGCCGGTGCTGGGCATGCTGCTGTCCTCACCGCTGGTGGCGCTGGTGGTGGCCGAGACGCCGCACCTCATGCCGCTGCTGCTGGTGCCCGCGGTGGGTCTGCTGCGCCTGGTCCGCACGCTGCGCACCCGCGAGCACGAGGCGCGCCACGACCACCTGACCGGCCTGGTGAACCGCTCGCACGTCGAGGAGGTCCTCACCGAGGTGACCCGGGACGGTCAGGAGCCAGCGGCGGTGCTGGTGGCCGACCTCGACGGGTTCAAGGACATCAACGACACGCTGGGCCATCACGCCGGCGACCAGGTGCTGCGGATCATCGGCCACAGGCTGCGCTCCGCCCTGCGAGACGAGGACGTGGTGGCACGGCTGGGCGGCGACGAGTTCGCGGTGGTGGTGCGCGGCCAGGACGCCGTGGCCCACACCAAGCGGTGGGTGGGCCGCGTCCTGGGGCGGGTGGCCGAGCCGGTGACGGTGGGCGGCACGCCGGTGCGGGTGTCGGCCAGCGTGGGCGTCGCGCTGCATCCCCGCGACGGTGACGAGCCCGCCAAGCTCCTGCGCGTGGCCGACTACCGCATGTACCTGCGCAAGCGCGCCGCGCCTGACGAGGAGCCCGCCGACGAGGCCGCGCCCCCGAAGCCGTCGGAGGCACCGGACGGGACGCGCGCGTCCGCCGAGGCGCCATCGACCTCCACGCCCAGCCGCGGGGCAGGCGACCGGCCCGGCGACCGACGTCGATCGGCGCGCCCCTCCCCGAGCTGACGCGCCTGGGGGCCTGACCTTCAGCGCCGCACCGCGATCTCCACCACCCGCGGTCCCTCCACCTGTGCCGCCTCGATGCGTGCGCCGGCCACTTCGACGCTCTCGCCCTCGGCGGGCAGGTGGCCCAGCTGGGCGATCAGGAAGCCCGCCACCGTCTCGTGCTCGCCGGGCGGGAGCTCGACGCCGGTGCGGGCCGCGAGCTCGTCGGGGCGCAGCGAGCCCGGCAGCCGCACCGCATCCGGTCCCTCCTGGACCGCAGCAGCGCCGACATCGCTCTCGTCCTCGAACTCGCCGATGATCTCCTCGAGCAGGTCCTCGAGCGTGACCAGACCGGTCACCGAGCCGTACTCGTCGACCACCAGCGCCACGTGCTGCCCCTCGTCGCGCATCTGGCGCAGCAGCCCCTCGGCGTCGCGGGGCTCGGGGACCAGCAGGGCCGGGCGCGCCAGTGCACCCGCGTGGACCGCGCCGCGGTCCGCCTCGGGCACGGCCAGGAGGTCCTTGACGTGCAGCACGCCCACGAGGGCGTCGAGGTCGCCGCGATGCACCGGGAGCCGCGAGCGGCCGGTGGCGCAGGCGACGCGCTCGATGGCCTCGACGTCGGCGTCGGCGTGCACCGCCACGATGTCGGGTCGGGGGACCATGGCCGCCTCGGCGTCGAGCTCGCTGACCGCCAGGGACCGGTCCAGCAGCTGGCGCTCGTCAGCGGAGAGCGTGCCGCGAGCAGCCGACTCGGCGACGAGCTGACGCAGCGCCCGCGGATCATGGACGATGATCCGCTCGCCGACCGGTTGAACCCCGAGCGCGCGGACCACGCCGTTGGCTGCGAGGTTGAGCAGCGTGATGAACGGGCGGAGCGCCACCGTGAAGGCGCGGAAGGGCACCGCCAGCACCAGCGCCGCCCGCTCGGGGCCGGCGATCGCCCAGGTCTTGGGTGCCATCTCGCCCACGACCATGTGCAGGAACACCACGATCGCCAGCGCGAGCGCGAACGCCAGGGCGCCGCGCACCGCCACGGGCACGCCCGCCAGGCCCAGCGCCTCTGCCAGCGCGCTAGCCACCGCCGGTTCGGCGATCGCGCCGAGCCCCAGCGAGGCCAGGGTGATGCCGAGCTGGGCGCCGGCCAGCATCAGCGACAGCTCGCGCACGCCGGCGAGCGCCGCACGCGCCCCGCGGCGACCCTGGGCGGCGAGCTCCTCCAGGCGCGAGCGCCGCGCCGCCACCAGCGCGAACTCCGCGGCCACGAAGAAGGCGTTGGCCGCTAGCAGCGCCATCGCCCCGGCCAGCGCCGGCCCGCTCACCGTTGCGCCTCCGCCAGCCAGACGCGACCCACGGCGTGCCCGTCGACGCGCACCACCCGCACCGTCACGCCGTCCACCTCGACGACGTCGCCGGGGGCCGGCACGCGGCCGAGTGCGTCCATCACCAGCCCGCTGACGGTCTCGTAGTCGCCCTCGGGCAGGGTGACGCCCGTGTCGCGCTGCACCTCGTCGGGCCGCCACGAGCCCGGCACGAGGAACGCGCCGCCGGGCTGAGCCACCACGCGGGGCTCCTCGGGGTCGTGCT
Organism: Nitriliruptoria bacterium; assembly: GCA_003553565.1. Classification (GTDB taxonomy): domain Bacteria; phylum Actinomycetota; class Nitriliruptoria; order Euzebyales; family Egibacteraceae; genus PUKE01. The sequence goes on from PWER01000185.1 coordinate 14,761, forward strand.
CGTCGCGGATCTCGCCGACGAGCTCCTCGACCCCGTCCTCCAGCGAGATGATCCCTGCGGTGGCCCCGTGCTCGTCCACCACCAGCGCCAGCGGCGACTGCCCTCGGCGCAGCTCGGCCATGAGCGCCTCCAGGCCGGTCGACTCGGGCACGACCACCGGCGCAGAGGTCAGCGTGCGCACCGAGACGGCCGCGCGCTCGGCGACCGGGACGCACAGCACGTCCTTGACCTGGACCACCCCGAGCACGTCGTCGAGCCCGCCGGCGCCCACCACCGGGAACCGGCTGTGGCCCGTGGCGACCGCCAGCTGCTGGAGCGTCGCACAGGAGCTGTCCGCCGAGACCGTGCGGACCTGCGGTGCGGGAACCATCGCCGCTGCGGTCCGACGCTCGCGGAAGGCCAGCGCACGGCCGAGGAGCTCGGCCTGTCCCTCGGTGAGCGCTCCCGACTGCTCGGACTCCCCGACGATCCGCGCGAGCTCGGCGGGCTCCACCCCCGGCTCGGGCTCGTCGGCCGGCTCGACCCCGACGCGGCGCAGCAGCGCGTTCGCCGACCCGTCGAACAATCGGATCACCGGGCTGGCCACCGCGAGATAGCCGCGCAGGCCCCCGGCCACGCCCAGCGCGAAGCGCTCCGGTTGGGCGATGCCGAGGTTCTTGGGCGCGAGCTCGCCGAACACCATCTGCACGGCGGTGGACAGCACGAGCCCCGTGCCCACGGCGAGTGCCACGCTGGTTCCCGGCGGGATCGGCGCCGCCGCCAGGGGCCCTGCCAGCAGGCCGCGGAACAGGGGCTCGGCGATCGCGCCGACCAGCAGGCTGGTCAGGGTGATGCCCAGCTGGGCTCCCGAGAGCATGAACGACAGGCGCCGGTGGACCGCCAGCGCCGACCCGGCACGGCGGTCCCCGCGCTCGGCGGCGTCGGCCAGCGCTGTGCGGTCAGCGGCCACGAACGCGAACTCGCCCAGCACGAACCAGCCGTTGGCCACGATGAGCAGGACCACGGCGATGGCCGCCAGCACGGGATCCATCAGCGCGCCGCCAGCGGTGCGGGGCTCGAGCGCAGCACGCGGGAAGTGTGCCACGCGGCCTCCGGCCGCTACCCTCCGGCGCGTCCTGCGCGCACCCGGCTGGCGGGCCCGACGCTGGGCCTGCGTGGGCGCGGTGGGCGCAGCGCGGGCCTGGCAGAGCCAGCACTGCGGGCAACGCGGGCAACGCGGGCAACGCGGGCAACGTAACCGGGAGTCGTGGACGTGATCGCACGGCAGGGCGCGGGCACAGGCACGGGCGGGGGCGAGGTTGCGGCCCCCACGCCGCCGATCGTGACGGCTGTCCGCAGGGCAGCGGCGGTCGCGGCGGTCGCGGTGGTCGCGCTGGCAGCGGTGATCGCGCTGGCCTCTGCGGCCACCGACGCTGACGCTGCGACCGCCGACGCCGAGGCGGATGCCGGCGCTGACGACCTCGACCGGGCGCGCGAGCGCCTCGAGGCCGTCGAGGAGCAGCTCGACAGCGGCGAGGCCGGCGAGGACGACCACGCCGCTGCGGTGGCCGATGCGCAGGTGCTGGCCAGCGAGCTCGCCGACGCCGCCGAGCGCGCCGAGCGGGCGGTGGTGCGCCAGGCGGAGCGCGTGCGTCACGCCGAGCAGGAGCGCGACGCCCTGGCCGAGGAGGCCGAGGAGCGCCGCGCGGCTCTCAGCGAGCGCGCCGACGCCCTGTACCGCTTGCGCGTGGCGGGCAGCGGCAGCCTGGGCGCGCTGCTGGAGGCCGCCTCACCTGACGAGGCCCTGCGACGCTCCGGCCTGCTGGAGGTCATGAGCCGCTCGGAGGTGGCAGACCTCGAGCAGCTCGGCGCCGACCAGCAGGCCCTGATCGACCTCGAGGAGGCCCTGGCCGCCGAGGAGGCCGCCCTGGCCCGACTGTCCGAGGAGCGCGAGGAGCTGCTCGCGCAGGCACGCGACCTCCGCGATGACGCGGCCGAGGCCCTCCCGGGCTTCACCGACGAGCTCGAGGACCTGCAAGCCGAGGAGACCCATCTGGACTCCGAGCAGCGGGAGCTGGCCGAGCTCGCCGCCGAGGCCGCTGACGAGGCCGCCGCGCAGGTCGTCGCGGCCGAGGAGGAGGCGGCCGAGGAGGAGGCCGCCGAGCAGGCAAGCCAGGCTGTGGCCGAGCCGCAGTACCGCTGGCCGGCGCAAGGACCGGTCACCTCGGAGTTCGGGCCGCGGTGGGGTCGCATGCACGAGGGCCTGGACATCGGCGGCTCGACCGGTCAGACGGTCATGGCGGCGCGCTCCGGGCAGGTGGCCTCCACCGGGCGCCAGGGGGGCTACGGCAACCTGGTGCTCATCGATCACGGCGACGGGATCACCACCGCCTACGCGCACCTCAACAGCATCGAGGTCAGCCCGGGGCAGTCGGTGGAGGCGGGCCAGCGCATCGGGGGTATGGGCTGCACGGGCCGGTGCACCGGCACCCACCTGCACTTCGAGGTCCGCTCGGGGGGTCAGGCGCAGAACCCGCGCGGCTACCTGCCCTGACGCGGCACCACCCCTGCGCCGCCGGGGCGTGCGCCCAGCGCCCTTCTGACTCCACCTGACTCCGCGAGGCCGCGCCGGGTTCCCCGCGCACCTAGCACGCGTGCTGGCGCTCGCAACCCTGGTGACCTGTCCACCCGTGCCAAAACGGGCGAGGGGGTGCGCACGTCCTCTCCGTGACATCGGGTCGCGGCGCTGCGGGCACCCAAGCGTTCGACCCCGACCGGGACGACGGGCTTCCATCGAGAGGATGCTTTCCATGCGGGCACAACGTTGGCGATCGCGCGCGATCGCTGTGGGCACCGGCGCGCTGCTGGTGGGGCTGCTGGCCGGGCCAGCCGCTGCCACCCCCGAGCGCGTGAACGGCGGAGATCGCCTCGAGACCGCCGTCGCGGCCAGCGAGCACGGCTGGGATGCGGCCGACACGGCGGTGGTGGCCTACGCCTGGGACTTCCCCGACGCGATGGCCGGCACCGCGCTGGCCGCCGACCGTGACGCGCCGCTGCTGCTCACCGACGAGGACGAGCTCTCCGAGCCCACCGCCGCGGAGCTCGAGCGCCTCGGCGTCGACGAGGTGCTGGTGCTCGGCGGCACGAGCGTCGTCAGCGACCAGGTGGTCGACCAGCTGGAGGAGCTGCCGGGCAGTCCCGAGGTCGAGCGCCGCAGCGGCATCGACCGCTACGAGACCGCCGCCGAGATCGCCGAGGACCTCGGGGATGCCGAGGAGGTCGTCTTCGCGGCCGGCGAGCGCTATCCCGACGCGATGGCGTCGGGAGCCCTCGCAGCCGGCGAGGACGCCCCTCCGATCCTGCTAGTCAATGGCGACACCGTGCCCGAGGGCACGCTGGACGCCGTCGAGGCCCTCGAGCCCGAGCGCGGGCTCGTGGTCGGCGGCGAGACGGCGGTCTCCGCTGAGGCCGTCGCCGCGCTCGAGGACCTCAGCCTGGAGCTCGAGCGGATCGCCGGCTCCAACCGCTACGAGACCTCCGCCGCGGTCGCCGCGGTCGCCGAGGAGCGCGCCACCGACCCGAATGCCGCGCTGCTGGCCACCGGTGATGGCTTCGCCGACTCGTTGGCCGCTGGCTCGCTGGCGGCCCGCACCGGCGCGCTGCTGACGATCGTGGCGCCCAGCCAGCCCCAGGACGACAACGACGCGTTCCTGCGCGAGCGCGCCGACCGGTGGAACGGCTCGGTGGTGCTCGGCGGCAGCGCTGCCCTCAGCGACGAGGCGGTCGAGTCGCTGGCGCGCAGCATGGCCGACGAGGACCACCCCGAGCCCGAGCCGGAGCCGGAGGAGACCGAACCCGCCCGCTGGGAGCGGGCCGTGGAGATCGCGCACGCCCAGCTCGGCAAGCCCTACTCCTACGGCGCGACCGGGCCGGGCGCGTTCGACTGCTCGGGCCTGACCAGCTACGTCACCAGCCAGGTGGGCGTGTCGATCCCGCGGACCTCGTCGGCGCAGTACTCGCAGCTGCCGAACGTGTCGCGCTCCGAGGCGCGACCGGGTGACATCGTCGCTTTCCGCAACCCGGTGGGCCACGTGGGGCTCTACATCGGCGGCGGGCAGATGATCGAGGCCTCGAGGCCAGGCGTGCCGGTGCGCATCGCCTCGGTTGATCGCAGCGACCTCCGCGGGTTCGTGCGTCCCCCCTACTAGCGCATCCCGCGTCGCGCATGGCCACGCCCCCGGTCGGCTCTCCGGCCGGGGGCGCTCCAGTGCGCGCACCCCGTCGCTGCGCCGACGCGCCGTCACCGCGTCAGGGGTCGGCGCCGGGCAGCGTGGTCTCGCCCGGCTCCTCGTCCAGCGCGGAGCGGTCGCGGAAGCTCGCGAACAGCTCGCCTGCGGGGCCCTGCTCGGGGACGAGGACCGCGGCGCCACCGATCGTCTGCGGTGTGCTGGGGACGATGTAGGAGGGCATGCCCTCGCCCATGCCGCGGGAGGCCAGCCCCAGCTGGGCGGTGCCCAGCGGCCCGAACCAGCGGTTGACCACCAGCGCGTCGCCGCCCTCCCACGCCGCGCGGCCCAGGCGCACCGGGTTCAGCAGCACCGAGGGGCTCATCAGCTCGCGTCCGAGCGCCTGCACGAACTCCTGCTGCCGGCCGATGCGCCCGAGGTCGTCGTCGATGGCGCGCACGCGCACGAAGCTCAGCGCCTCGGCGCCGTCCATGCGCTGGCGACCGGCGGGCAGGTCGGCGTTGGCGCGCTCGTCGCGGATCGGCTCGTCGAGCGTCATCTCGACACCGCCGATGGCGTCGACGAGGTCCACGAAGCCGGCCAGGTCGAGCTCCAGGTAGTGGGAGATGCGCAGGCCCGTGAGGTCGCTCACCGTCTGCACCAGGCAGCTGGGTCCGCCCGGCCGGGTGGTCGCGGCGTTGATGCGTCCCTGCGTGCCGTCGCACAGCGTCACGTACAGGTCGCGGGGCAGCGCCAGCACCCCGACGTCGGTGCCGTCGACCGCCATGATGAACAGGGTGTCGGCGCGCTCGCCCTCGACCTCGCCGGCGCCGATCTCGGCTGCCTGGTCATCGGTGAACCCCTCGCGGGCGTCGGTGCCGGCCACGAGCACGTTCGCCTGCGTCGGGCCCATCCATGTGAGCCCGTCGACATCGACGCGGTCCATGCGCAGCAGGGCCGTGGCCATCAGCGCCGCTGCGGCCAGCGCGACCACCAGCACCGCGATCCCCACCAGGCGCAGCGGCCCGCGGCGCTGCCGGCGTCGGGACTGCCGGCTCCCCGGCGCCGCCCGTGGCGGGCGTTCCCGCGACCCGGTTGGCGTGCGTCGGGCGGCGCTCGGCAGCCGCGGGCGTGGCAGCCGAGGCGCGCGCCCCTGCTGGGCAGGTCCGAAGCCCTCGTCGCTCATGCGGTGATCGTGCCACGTGCGCACCGGCGTCCGCGGCCCGCCGGCGAAGAGGGTCGCCGCGCCGGCGTGGACGCCGCGCCGCCTCGAGGGGTCAGGGCGTGCCCCACCCACCGCCGCCGGGGGTCGCCACGCGCACCCGCTCCCCGGCGCGCAGGCGCCAGGTGCCCTTGGCGGGCAGGCGCTCCTCGGACCCGTCGCGGCGCACCAGCACGTTCTCGCCGGGGGCGCCGTCGGCGCCACCGGCCACGCCCCAGGGCCCCTGGGCGCGCCGCTCGGTCTGCAGGGTGAGCGTGCAGTCGGCGAGGACCTCGAGCTCGCGCACGACGCCGTCGCCGCCGGGCTGGGCCCCGGCGCCACCCGAGCCGCGCCGCAGCGCCGCGCGGCGCACGCGCAGCGGATAGGCCAGCTCCAGGGCCTCGACCGGGGTGTTGCGCGTGTTGGTCATGCCGGTGTGCACCGCCGACATGCCCGGGCGGTGGGGCGTCCCGCCCTCCCCGCCGGCGATGGTCTCGTAGTAGCTGAACGCGCGAGCCGACCCGGCGCCGGCCCCTGCCGTGCCCAGCAGCACATTGTTCATGGTGCCCTGTGAGGCCGCCGGTGTGCGTGCGGGGTCGGCGACCGCGAAGCAGCCGTGCACCAGGTCGGCGATCCGCTGGCTGGTCTCGACGTTGCCGGCGGCCACGGGCGCGGGGAACTGCGCGTCCACCAGCGTCCCTGGCTCGGTGCGCACCGTCACCGCCCGGTAGCAGCCGGCGTTGGGTGGCGCGTGCGGGTCGGTCAGCAGCCGCACCACGAACCAGACCGCCGACACGGTGACGGCGCGCACGGCGTTGATGCCCTGGGCGAGCTGCGGGTCGGTGCCGGCGAAGTCGACCGTGACGGTGTCGCCCGCGACGGTCAGCGCCGCGCGCAGCCGGGCGCCATCGGCGACCTCGAGCGATGTCTCGCGTGTCCACGTGCCGTCGGGCAGGGCGGCCAGCGCGCGGCGCACCCGCCGGTCGCTGTAGTCGCACACCGCCGCCATGGCCGCGGCGAGCGCGGGGGTGCGTGCGTCGACCTCGCGCAGGCGGCGCGCGCCGACGTGGTTGGCGGCCAGCTGCGCTCGCAGGTCGCCGAGGCGCTCCTCGGGGGTGCGCGAGGCGGCCGCGACGAACCGCAGCAGGTCCTCGCGGACCTCCCCGCCGGTCACCAGCCGCACCGGCGGGATCCGCAGCCCCTCCATGGCGATCTCGGTGGCCTCGGCCGGCATCGAGCCGGGTGCCGCGCCGCCCACGTCGGCGTGATGGGCGCGGTTGGCCACGTAGCCGAGCAGGCGTCCCTCGTCGTCGCCGACCGCGGCCACCAGGGTGAGGTCGGGCAGGTGGTTGCCGCCGGCGTAGGGGTCGTTGAGCAGCACCTGATCGCCGGGCGCGAGCGCCCCGCCGAAGGCGTCGAGGGCGGCGGCCACGCTGGCCGGCATCGAGCCGAGGTGCACCGGGATGTGCTCGGCCTGGGCGACCATCGTCCCCACAGCGTCGAACACCGCCGCCGAGCAGTCGGCGCGCTCCTTGATGTTGGGCGACACCGCCGTGTGGCGCAGCGCCGCCCCCATCTCCTCGGCGACCCCGGCCAGCGCGTGGCGCACCACCTCCAGCGCGGCGGCATCCATCAGCGCACCCCTCCCACGGCGATGACGAGGTTGCCGTGCCCGTCGACCCGCCCCACCTCGCCCGGCTCGAGCAGCGTCGTGGCGTCCGGTTGGGTCACCAGCGCCGGCCCGTGGAGCACCTCGTCGCAGGCCAGCGCGCTGCGGTCGCGCACCGCAGCGGTCACCACGCGACCATCCGACAGGGTGATGGGCCGGTCGGCGAGCGGCGCGGCGCCGGCGCCGAGCTCCCAGCGGTCCGGCGGGGCGGCCAGCGCCGCGGTGCCGGAGGCCACCGCCCGCAGCGTCACCGCCTCGGCGGCCGCGTCGGGAAGCGCGTAGCCGTAGCGCTCGGCGTGGGCGTGGTGCAGCGCTGCGCGCAGCGTGGCCGGTTGGGCGTCCTCGACCGGGCAGCGCAGCTCATGGGCCTGCCCGGCGTAGCGCAGGTCGGCCAGCCAGCGCACCGCCGGCGCGCCGGCGTCCTGGTCGGCCACGGCGGACTCGGCCTCGGCGGCCAGGTCATGGAACGTCGTCGCCAGGTGCTCGGCCTGCGCGTGCGGGTCAGCCTGCGCCGGCAGACCCACCATGACGGTGCGGGAGGTCTCCACGCGCGGCGGGGCGAGCAGCAGGCCCAGCGCGCTGGTCACGCCGGGCGCGGGCGGCACCACCACCGTGCGGCAACCGAGCTCGCGGGCCAGCGCGCAGGCGTGCAGCGGCCCGGCTCCGCCGTAGGCCACGATGGCCAGCCCGCTGGGGTCCACGCCCTGCTCGGTGGACACGTGCCGCAGCGCGCGGGCCATCGTGGCCCGCACCACCGTGAGCACGCCGGCGGCCGGGCCCGCGACGCCGGCCACGTCGGCGGGCAGCGCGTCCAGCGCGCGGGCGGCTGCCGCGGCATCCAGCGCCAGCGAGCCCGACCCGAGGTCCGCGCCGTCGGCGAGGTGGCCCGCCGCGGCGTGCGCGTCAGTCACGGTGGGCTCGGTCCCCCCGCGCCCGTAGCACGCAGGACCGGGCTCGGCGCCCGCCGAGCGGGGACCCACGCGCAGCGCGCCACCGGCGTCCACCCAGGCCAGCGAGCCGCCGCCGGCGCCGACGGTGTGGATGGCCACCGCCGGGGTGCGGAACGGCAGGCCCGCGATCGTGCCCTCGCTGCGTCGCTGCGGGCGCCCGTCCTGGATGAGGCACACGTCGGTGGAGGTGCCGCCCATGTCGAGGGCCAGCGCGTCGGGATGGCCCGCCGCGGCCGCGATCCGCCCCGCGGCGACCACCCCGGCCGCCGGGCCCGACAGCAGCGTGCGCACCGGTGCCCGGGCGACCGCGTCCAGGGCATCCACACCGCCCCCGGAGGTCATCACCGACACGCTCGCCGGCGCCAGCCGCTGCGCCAGGCGGGTGAGGTAGCGCCCCATGACCGGGGCCACCGCCGCGTTCAGCGCGCAGGTGGAGGTGCGCTCGTGCTCGCGCAGCTCGGGCAGCAGCGCGCTCGCGGTGGTGATCGGCACGTCCGGGCCGAGCCGCCGGGCCAGCGCTGCGGCGAGCCGGCGCTCGTGGGCCGGATCGTGGTAGCCGAACAGCAGGCTGATGGCGACCGCGTCGGGCTGCAGCGCCGCCACCGCAGCGCACACGCGGGCGACCTCGTCGTCGGTCAAGGGCACCAGCGCCGTCCCGTCGGCGCTCAGGCGCTCGTGGACCGCCACGACGTGCTCCTCGTCCACCAGCGGCGCCGGTCGGGTCACGGCCAGGTCGTACAGCGCCGGGCGGTCCTGGCGGGCCAGGGTCAGGACGTCGGCGATCTCGGCGGTCACCACCAGCGCGGTGCGGCCCACCCGACGCTCCAGGATCGCGTTGGTGGCCGTGGTCGTGCCGTGAGCGACGTGGGCGACCGGCGCGTCAGCGGCCGGCGCGGCACCGGCGACGGCAGCGAGGCTCGCCGCGACGCCACCGCTCTGGTCCTGCGGCGTGGTGGGCACCTTGCGGGCGGTGACCGTCCCATCGGCGTCCACGCGCACGCAGTCGGTGAACGTGCCGCCGACGTCGACCCCGGCAACGACCCGGGACGAGGGGGTGGCAGCAGGCGGGCTGGGCGGTGATCCTGACACAGCGGCCGCAGTCTAGGCCGCTGGGCGGGTCATCCCCGCCGAACGGTCCCTTCCGCGTGCGCGGGCGCGGGAGTACGCTGACGCCATGGGACATCCCGGCTCGTCGTCGCATCGCGAGTTCGAGGACATGGCGCTGTCGCACGTGCTGGGAGGGCTCGACGAGGCCCGCAGCCGCACCTTCCGCGCGCATCTCATCGAGTGCGACCACTGCCGCGCCCGCGTGGGGGAGCTGCGGGCGCTGGCCTCCGATCTCGCCGGCGTCGAGCGCGAGGCGCGCAGCGAGGCGCCGCACAGCGAGCGCCAGGGCGCGCGCAGCCCGTCCGCATCCCCGCCAGTGGAGCGGCGCCGCAGCCCCCGACCTCGAGAGCCCGTGCCTGCAGCGGTGCCCGACCCGCCCTCGCCACCGCAGCGTCTGCGCGCCCTGGCGCTGGCAGCGGCCGCCCTCGCGCTGATCGTGGTGCTCGCCGCGGCCGTGGCGTGGCTGCGCGCCGAGAACGCCACGATGGAGGAGCAGCTGGAGCAGCGGCTGGCTGCCAGCGCCGCCCTGGTCCACGGCGAGGACGAGGAGGTGGCGTTCCTCGCCTCGGGGCTGGAGGCCACGGCGCGCAGCCACGAGGGCGCGCTGGCGCTGCTCGTCGAGGGGCTCGACGACGGGGATCACACGCTGGCGCTGCGCCACGCCGACCGCCCGGCCCCGCACCTCGAGCGCGCCACGGCGCGCGACGGTCAGGTCTTCCTCGTGGTCGAGCCGCGCCCGGGCGACGAGCAGGCCGTGCTCTCGGCGGCCCCCGCCGACGGCGACGCGGGGCCGACCGGGGACCCGCTGGTCATCGTCGAGCTCGACGACTGAACCGGCCCGGACCCAGCGCCCCGCGGGCGCTCGCACCGCGACGTGCGCGCCGCTACCATGCCGCCGGAACGGGCTCGTAGCTCAGTGGGAGAGCGCTCGCCTCACACGCGAGAGGTCGCTGGTTCGAAACCAGCCGAGCCCACCCAGTCCCGCGTCACGCCGCGTCTGCGCGCACCCGCAGGTCGGCGATCCCCTCTGCGAACGAGCCGTAGCGCCACAGCGCGCTGCCGGAGACGAACACGTCCGCGCCGGCTGCTGCGGCCCGAGCGATCGTGTCCGGGCCGATGCCGCCGTCGACCTCCAGCTCGATCGGGGGGTCGGCGCGCTCGATCAGGGCGCGGGCGGCGGCGATCTTCGGCTCCATCGACGCCAGGTAGGACTGCCCTCCGAAGCCGGGGTTCACCGTCATCACCAGCAGCACCTCGACGAGGTCGAGCAGCGGCTCGGCGGCCGCCAGCGGCGTGCCCGGCGACAGCGCCACACCGGGCCGCACCCCCTGGGCGCGCAGCTGCTGCAGCGTGGCGTGAGGCTGGCGCAGCGTCTCGGGATGGACCAGCACGACCTCGCAACCGGCCTCGCCGTAGGCGGGCAGCAGCTCCTCGGGACGGTGGCACATCACGTGCGCCTCGAACCCGCAGGTGGCGTGGGGTCGGCACGCGGCGATCACGTCGGCGCCGTAGGGGAGGTTGGGCACGAACTGGCCGTCCATGACGTCCCACTGGATGCGGTCGGCGCCGGCCCGGTCCAGCGCGGCGATGTCCTCGCCGAGGCGCGCGAAGTCGACGGGCAGCGCGGCGGGCACGATGCTGGTCACGGTGGTCACCTCTGCGTGGTCGCCCGGGGATCGCGGGGCCGTGGTGGCGCGGAGCCCGCCAAGGCCGGCGGGCTCGGGTGGCGCCGGCGCCGGCGCCCGCATCGCGGGCAGCCTAGCGGGCGCGCGACGGCCGACGTGCCAGCGCCGCCACCGTCGCTATCCTCCGCACGACCCAGTCCTGCAAGGAGCGACGGCGTGTCACAGGTCACGGTCAAGAGTCCCGACGGCGCGGTGGCCGAGGTCGAGCCCCGGGCCGCCGCAGCGGATGCGCTGACAGCGCTCGGCGCGCGGCGCGGCCAGGTGGTCGCCGCGCGCGTGGACGGCGTGACGGTGGACCTCGACCGCCCGGTGCCCGATGGCGCGGTGGTCGAGCCTGTGGCGGCCGACACCGACGAGGGGCGCGCGATCATCCGCCACTCCACCGCCCACGTCATGGCCCAGGCCGTCACCGACCTGTGGCCCGACGCGAAGTTCGCGATCGGTCCGCCGGTGGCCGACGGGTTCTACTACGACTTCGACGTGGAGCGGCCGTTCACCCCCGATGACCTCGAGCGCATCGAGGAGCGGATGCGCGAGATCGTCGACGAGGACCAGGCGTTCCGTCGCCGCGAGGTCGAGCCGGAGCAGGCCCGCGAGGAGTTCGCCGAGCAGCCCTACAAGCGCGAGCTCATCGAGCAGGCGGCCGCCGGGGGAGGGGCGCGCGGCGACGAGACCGCCGACATCGACCCCTCCGGCGAGACCATCTCGATCTACGACAACGTGCGCCCCGACGGCTCGCGCTGGCCCGACCTGTGCCGCGGTCCGCACGTGCCGACCACGCGCTGGATCCCCGCGTTCGCGTTGCAGCGGGTGGCCGGCGCCTACTGGCGGGGCGACGAGAGCCGTCCGATGCTCCAACGCATCTACGGGACCGCCTGGGAGTCGCGCAAGGCGCTCAAGGCGTACCTGCAGCGCCTCGAGGAGGCGCGCAAGCGCGACCACCGCAAGCTCGGCCGGGAGCTGGACCTCGTCAGCTTCCCCGAGGAGCTCGGGCCGGGGCTGGAGGTGTGGCACCCCAAGGGCGCTCGGGTGCGCCAGCTCATGGAGGACTACGCGCGCAGCCGCCACGACGCGGCGGGCTACGAGCCGGTGTTCACCCCGCACGTGGGCCGCGGCGAGCTGTGGGAGACCTCGGGGCACCTCGACTTCTACGCCGACAGCATGTACCCGGCCATGACCTTCGAGGACGAGGGCGCCAGCTACTACGCCAAGCCGATGAACTGCCCGTTCCACGTGCTGGTGTTCCGCTCGCGGACCCGCAGCTACCGGGAGCTGCCGCTGCGGCTGTTCGAGCTCGGCACCGTCTACCGCTACGAGCGCTCGGGCACCATCCACGGCCTGATGCGCTCGCGTGGGCTGACCCAGGACGATAGTCACCTGTTCTGCACCCCCGAGCAGATCAGCGACGAGATCGGCGGCGTCATCGACTTCACCCGCCGCCTCTACCGCGACTTCGGGCTCGGCGAGCCCACCCGCGTCGGGCTGTCGACCCGCCCCGAGAAGGCCGCCACCGTCGGCACCGACGAGGGCTGGGATCACGCCGAGGCCAGCCTGCGCGCCGCGCTGGACGCCTCGGGCCTGCCCTATGAGGTCGACGAGGGCGAGGGCGCCTTCTACGGCCCCAAGATCGATATGCACGTCACCGACGCGATCGGGCGCGAGTGGCAGCTGACCACCATCCAGCTGGACTTCAACCTGCCCGAGCGCTTCGACCTGACCTACGCGGGCCCCGATGGCACCGAGCACCGGCCGATCATGATCCACCGCGCGGTGTTCGGCTCGCTCGGGCGCTTCTTCGGGGTGCTGACCGAGCACTTCGCCGGCGCGTTCCCGACGTGGCTGGCGCCGGTGCAGGCGGTCGTCGTGCCGATCGCCGACCGCCACCACGACTACGCCCACAGCGTCGGCGCAGCGCTGCGTGGCCGCGGGCAGCGCGTCGAGGTGGACACCAGCGACGACACGATGGGCGCCAAGATCCGCAAGCACCAGCTCGCCAAGGTCCCCTTCCAGCTGATCGTGGGCGACGAGGAGGCGCAGGCCGGCACCGTGGCGGTGCGCCCGCGGCGAGGCGAGCAGCGCAAGGACGTGGCGCTGGAGGCCTTCGCCGACGAGGTCGACGCGCTGGTGGAGGCGATGGGCGCCGACGAGCAGGCCGGCTAGGTGGTCTCGCAGCACCCCGATCGCGACCCGGAGCCGGCCGACGCCGAGGTCGGTCGCCTCGACGGGCTCGGGCGCCTGTGGACGCCGTGGCGCATGGCGTACATCAAGCGCGACGACGAGCCCATCGAGGGCTGCCCGTTCTGCGTGCTGCCCGCGCGCGGCCCCGAGCGCGACGCCGAGTCGCTGATCCTGCACCGCGGCGAGCGCTGCTACGCGATCCTCAACGCCTATCCCTACAACCCCGGGCACCTGATGGCGGTGCCGTTCCGCCACGTCGGCTCCTTCGTGGAGCTGGAGCGCGCCGAGCTCCACGAGATGGCCGAGCTGTGCCAGCGCGCCGTGCGCGCCCTGCAGGCGACCTCCGGGCCGCCCGCTTGCAACATCGGCATCAACGACGGCAAGATCGCTGGCGCGGGGATCGCCGACCACATCCATCAGCACGTGGTGCCCCGCTGGGGCGGCGACACCAACTTCATGCCGGTCATCGGCCAGACGCGGGTGCTGCCCCAGCTGCTCAGCGAGGCCTACCGCGCGCTCGCCCCCGCCTTCGCCGAGGCGTGACGGTCCCCGCCGGTCGCCCGCCATGGCCCTCTCGTCGCGCCTGCGCCACACCACCGACCGGCTGGTCCGGCCGCTGGCCGCTGGGTTGGCACGCCTCGGCGTGACCCCCAACGCGCTGACCGTGGCCGGTGCGGTGGTGGTGCTCGCCGGCTCGGCGGCGGTGGTGGCCGGCGAGCCGCGCCTGGGCGGCGTGGTCATCCTGGCGGGAGCCTCCCTCGACGCCCTGGACGGGGCGCTGGCACGCCACACCGACAGCGCCAGCCCGCTCGGCGCGTTCCTGGACAGCGCCACCGACCGGATCGCCGATGCGGCGATGCTCGGCGCCGTCGCCTGGCTCGTGGCCGACGCGCCCCTGCTGCTCGGCGCGGCGCTGGCAGCCCTGTCGCTGGCGCTGGTCACCTCCTACCTGCGCGCCAAGGCGGAGTCGCTGGGCTGGCGCGCCTCGGCGGGGGTGGTGGAGCGCACCGAGCGGGTGGTCCTGGTGGCAGCGGGCCTGATCGTGCCGGCGGTGCTGCCGCTGGCGCTGGCGGTGCTGGTGGCCGGCGGGCTGCTGACCGTTGTCATGCGCCTGGTGGTCGTGGTCCGCCAGGCCCGCGCGCCTGACGGCGCGTCGGGAGCCGGACGGGCGTGAGCCGGCTGGGCGGTGCCCCCGGCTGGGCGGTGCCCCCGGCGCCAGGCGGCTCCCCGCGCCTGTCCGCGCCCGCGCGTCGGCGCGAGCTGCCAGGCAGACGCTTGGCTGTGTGCGCGGCGGGACGACGGGGCCTGCGTGGCCGACGCGGAGCGAAGTCCTAGACTCACGCGCTGTCACGGTGGAGGCGCCGCCTCGTGGGCTGCGGCGCGTCGGCGGGTGACCGCTGCGCCGCGCCCGCGCCGGCGACGCGACGGCGGAGGAGGCGAAGGTGCGCCGGGCAGGCGTGATGGTGTCGGCGCTGCTGCTGGTGGCCCTGGCAGCGTGCGGTGGCGAGGAGGAGCCCGAGGCGGCTCCCGACCCGCCCCCCGACACCGCCGAGGACGACGAGGCCGGCCAGGACGAGGAGGACCCCGCCGCGGGTGACGGCGGCGAGGGGGACGGCGAGGACGGCAGCTCCCACCGGACCCTCGAGCAGAGCGATGACGACGAGCCCGACGGTCCCCCGCTGCCGCTGACCGGTGAGCCCTCGACCGATCAGCAGGATCTCGAGGATCCCGTCGTGGCGGTCAAGGTCGACAACCATCCCAGCGCGCGTCCCCCGGTGGGGCTCGAGGACGCTGACGTGATCCTGACCCAGCAGGTCGAGCACGGGCTCACGCGGCTGCTGGCGCTCCATCACGCCGAGGTCCCCGAGCGCATCGGCCCGGTGCGCTCGGCCCGCCGGGTCGAGGCCGAGCTCGTGCCGCCGTTCGGCGCCGCGCTGGCCATCTCCGGGGCGCAGCAGCACATCCTCGAGGAGCTGCGCCAAGCGGGGCTGCGGCTCTACGTCGATGGCGCGCGCGGCGCCTGGGAGCGCGACCCGCAGCGCCCCGCTCCCCACGACCTGTTCGTGGCCGGTGACTCGGTCCGCGTCGACGCGCGTGAGGCCGGGCTCACCGCCCCCGAGGCGCCGTGGCGCCACGACGAGCAGGAGCCGCAGGGAGCCCGCGAGGTGGCCGGCGCCGACCTCACCTATCCCGGGGGCAGCTCGACGGTGTCGTGGCGGTGGGACGCCGACGAGGAGCGCTGGCTGCGCAGCCAGAACGGCTCGCCGCACGGCGCTGCGAGCGGCGAGCGCCTCGGGGCCGACAACGTGCTGCTGGTGCGCGTGGCCCCCACCGGCGTCGAGGAGCGCCCCTTCGAGGTGCAGGGCAGCGGGGAGCTGACCGTGCTGCGCGACGGCGTCGCCGTCGAGGGCACCTGGGAGAAGCCCGGCCCGGCAGCGCCGCACGCCTGGCGTGACGCCGACGGCGAGCAGCTGCCGCTGGCCCCGGGCACCACCTGGATCGAGCTGGTGGGCACCGATGGGAGCGTCGCGGTCGACGACGCCTGACAGCGCCTGACAGCGCCTGCCGGCACCCGCACGGCGCCTGATGGCGCCCCCGCCCGCTCGGTGCGCAGCCAGTGCCATCGGTCCGCGCGCCCAGGGGACGCAGGGCCCAGTGAGGGGTACCCTCGCCCTAGCAGCCGAACGGAGGACCCTCGTGAGCGACCAGACCCCATCCCAGCCCGCCACGGCACCGGGTGCCGCGCCCCAGGTGGGGACCGACCGCGTCAAGCGCGGCTTCGCCGACATGCTCAAGGGCGGGGTCATCATGGACGTGGTGGACCCCGAGCAGGCGCGCATCGCCGAGGAGGCCGGCGCGGTCGCGGTGATGGCGCTGGAGCGCGTGCCGGCCGACATCCGCGCGCACGGCGGCGTGGCCCGCATGAGCGATCCCGAGGTGATCGAGGCCATCCAGGCGGCGGTGTCGATCCCGGTGATGGCCAAGGCGCGCATCGGCCACGCCGTCGAGGCGCAGGTCCTGCAGTCCCTGGGCGTGGACTACATCGACGAGTCCGAGGTCCTGACCCCGGCCGACGAGGCCCACCACATCGACAAGCAGCCCTTCACGGTGCCGTTCGTGTGCGGGGCCACCAACCTCGGCGAGGCGCTGCGCCGCATCGGCGAGGGCGCGGCCATGATCCGCTCCAAGGGCGAGGCCGGCACCGGTGATGTCGTCGAGGCCACCCGCCACATGCGCGCGATCGCCGGCGAGATCCGGCGCCTGACCACCCTTGCGCCCGAGGAGCGCTACGCGGCGGCCAAGGAGCTGCGCGCACCGGTCGACCTCGTCGAGGAGGTCGCCGAGACCGGCCGCCTGCCGGTGGTGCTGTTCACCGCCGGCGGCGTGGCCACGCCCGCCGACGCCGCGTTCATGATGCAGCTGGGCGCCGACGGCGTGTTCGTGGGCTCGGGGATCTTCAAGTCCGGCGATCCGGCCAAGCGCGCCCGCGCCATCGTCGAGGCCACCACCTTCGCCTGGGACCCGCAGGTGGTCGCCAAGGTGAGCCGTGGCCTGGGCGAGGCGATGGTGGGCTCTGGGATCCACACCCTCGAGTCGTCCGAGCGCCTCGCCGGCCGCGGCTGGTAGCGCGGCCACGATCCGCAGCGCACCGAAGGGCAGCGCGATGCGCGCCACCCGCGTCCCCGGCGAGGCCCTCGCGCGCGGCCACCAGGCCACCCGCGAGGCTGCGCGCCCCGCGGGCCCGCAGCCTGCAGCCCACGACCCCGAGGCGGAGGGCCCGCCCCCAACCGTGGGCGTCCTCGCGCTGCAGGGCGACGTGCTGGAGCACCTGCGGCTGCTGGAGGCAGCCGGCGCGCACGCGGTGCCGGTCGCGCGCACCGACGAGCTGGCTGCCGTCGACGGGCTGCTGCTGCCCGGCGGGGAGTCCACCACGATCGGACGGCTGCTGGAGCTGTTCGGCCTGCGCGCCCCGCTGCAGGAGCGCCTGGCGGCCGGGATGCCGGCCTTCGGGACCTGTGCTGGGGCCATCCTGCTCGGGCGCGCCACGACGCTGGACGACGGCACCCCGAGCCCGCAGCCGCTGCTGGGCGCGCTGGATGTGGTCACGCGCCGCAACGCCTTCGGCCGTCAGGTCGCGAGCTTCGAGGCCGACCTCGACGTCGGCGAGCTCGACGGCGCCGCGCTGCACGCGGTGTTCATCCGCGCCCCCTGGTTCGAGCAGCTCGGACCCGCAGTGCACCCGCTGGCGCACGTGCCCACCTCGCAGGGCGAGCAGGCGGTCGTGGTGCGTCAGGGCCGGATCCTGGCCTCGGCGTTCCACCCCGAGCTGACCGGCGACGCGCGCCTGCACCAGCGGTTCGTCGCCCTGGTGCGTCAGCCGGCCTGACACCGACCCTCGGGCGTCCGCGCGGCGACGCGTGGCCCCGCGGGCGCGACCAGCGCGCTCCCGCGACCTCCTACAGTGGGCCCTCGCCCAGAGCCAACCCGCCGTGCCCCGCCGCCGGCGGCCGCAGCGTCACGGAGGTCGGGATGTCCGGTCATTCGAAGTGGTCGACGATCAAGCGCAAGAAGGGCGCGTTGGACGCCAAGCGCGGCAAGCTGTTCGCCCGCCACATCCGGGCGATCGAGTCGGCCGCAAAGACCGGCGGCGCGGATCCCGAGTCGAACCCGACGCTGGCCACGGCGATCCAGAACGCCAAAGACGACAGCATGCCCAAGGACAACATCGAGCGGGCGCTGCGTCGGGCGGCTGGCAAGGAAGGCGGTGCGGTCGACTACGAGTACGCCTCGTTCGAGGGGTACGCCGCCGGAGGGGTCGCGCTGCTCATCGAGTGCCTCACCGACAACCGCAACCGCGCCTCCAACGACGTGAAGGGCGCGTTCAACAAGCTCGGCGGCAACCTCGCCGAGCCCGGCGCGGTGTCCTACCTGTTCAACCGCACCGGCCAGGTGCTGGTGCCCGCCGAGGACGTCGAGGAGGACGACATCCTCATGGCGGGCCTGGAAGCGGGCATCACCGAGGTGCTCACCGAGGGCGACCACCACACCGTGCTGTGCGACCCCAAGGACACCGTGCCGGTGCGCCGCGCCCTGGAGGACGCCGGGCTGCCGGTGGTCAGCAGCGACGTCACCATGCGTCCCACGGTCACCGTGCCGATCACCGACGAGGGCGACGCCAAGAAGGTCCTCAAGCTCGTGGACATGCTGGAGGACCTCGACGACGTGCAGAACGTCTACGCCAACTTCGACATCCCCGACCGCGTGCTGGAAGCGGTCGTCTGACCGCGCTGATCGCTGCCACCGCGCCGGCGCCCGAGGGCGCACACCCCCGCCGCGCCGCCTGCGCGGAGCGGCGGCTCGCACCTGCTATGGTCCCCCGCGAACAGCCGTTCGTGACCGCGGCATCGTGACAGAGGCCGCGGTCGCGGGTTGACGACGGCGGCGTCGCGGCAGCGGCCACGACGCCGCGGACGATGGCGTCGAGGCGACAGGAGCGCAGCGGTGACCCAGGTGCGCCCCGACGATGCCCAGGTGGTCCTCGGCGTCGATCCCGGCCTGGCCCGCTGCGGGGTCGCGGTGATCGAGGGGCCCGCGCGCAGCGTGCGGGCGCGGACCGCAGGCGTGCTGCGGACCTCGAGCGCCGCGGCAGTGCCCGAGCGGCTCGCGCAGCTGCACACCGAGCTCGGCGAGCTGCTGGCGACCCACCGCCCCGCCGTGGTGGCCGTGGAGAAGGTGCTGTTCAACGCCAACGTCACCAACGCCATCAGCGTCGGCCAGGCAGCGGGGGTGGTGCTCCTGGCCGCCGCCCAGGCCGGGATCACCGTCGTGGAGTACAGCCCCTCGCAGGTCAAGGCCACCGTGACGGGCACCGGCGACGCCGACAAGCGCCAGGTCGGCTTCATGGTGGCGGCAGCGCTCGGGCGCGCGCAGCCGGTGCGCCCCGCCGACGCCGCCGACGCCCTGGCGCTGGCGCTGTGCCACCTGCAGCGCGCCAGCGCCGACCCGACCGCCGGCGGCATCGCCCCGCGCCTGGCCGAGGCCATGGCCCGCGGGGGCGCGGGCGCGCCCGTGGTGCGCCCGGGGGAGGACCGGCGATGATCGCCCACGTGCGCGGCACCGTGGCCTCCGCGGCGCTCGACCACGTGGTCGTCGACGTGGGCGGCGTCGGCCTGGCGGTGCGCACCCCGCCCAGCATCGGCGCCCAGGAGGGCCAGGCGCTCACCCTGCACACCCACTTGGCCGTCACCGACGATGCGCTGACCCTCTACGGGTTCGCTGCCCCCGCTGACCGCGACCTGTTCCTCGCGCTGATCGGCGTCAGCGGCGTCGGGCCCAAGCTCGCCCTGGCTGCCATCGGCGCCCTGGGGGCCGACCGCCTCCGGGCGGCGGTCAGCGTCGAGGACCTCGCAGCCCTGACCGCGGTGCCGGGCATCGGCCGCAAGAGCGCCCAGCGCATCGTGCTGGAGCTGCGCGAGCAGCTCGGCCCCGTCGAGGTGGCCCCCGCCGAGGGCGCCACCGCCGTCCCCGACGCCCGCACCGAGGTCCATCAGGCCCTGGTCGGCCTCGGCTACGCTGCGACCGAGGCGCAGCGTGCGCTGGAGGCCCTGGCGCAGGAGCAGGCCGATGGCGCCCGCGAGGGCACCGAGGACCCCGAGGCGCTGCTGCGCGCCGCGCTGCGCCAGCTCGCCAGCACCTGACCCGGATGAGCCCGCCGTGAGCCCTGATCCCCGCATCCCATCACCCCACGAGCAGCCGGACGGCGCACCGCCCGGCTTCGACGAGGTGCTCAAGCCCGACGCCGACCCGGGCGAGGCCGACGTCGAGGCGGCGCTGCGCCCCCGACGCCTGGAGGACTTCGTCGGGCAGGCACGCGTCACCGACCAGCTCCAGCTGGTCCTCGACGGCGCTCGGGCGCGCGCCAGCCCACCCGACCACCTGCTGTTCGCCGGCCCGCCGGGCCTGGGCAAGACCAGCCTCGCCGCGATCGTGGCCGCCGAGCTCGCGGTGGACCTGCGGGCCACCAGCGGGCCCGCGCTGGAGCGCCCCGGGGACCTCGCCGCGATCCTGACCAACCTCGAGGCCGGGGACGTGCTGTTCGTCGACGAGGTCCACCGCCTGCCCCGCGCCGTCGAGGAGGTCCTGTACCCGGCGATGGAGGACCACCACATCGACATCGTGGTGGGCAAGGGGCCCGGCGCGCGCTCGCTGCGGCTCACGCTGCCGCCGTTCACGCTCGTGGGCGCCACGACGCGCACCGGCCTGATGTCGGCACCGCTGCGCGACCGCTTCGGCTTCATCGGGCGGCTCGAGCACTACGGCCCGCAGGACCTGCACACGATCGTCGCCCGCGCCGCCGACCTGCTGGGCGTCGCCGCCGAGCCGAGCGGTCTGGAGGCCATCGCGGTGCGCAGCCGCGGCACCCCCCGGGTGGCCAACCGGCTGCTGCGCCGGGTGCGCGACTTCGCCGAGGTGCGCGCCGAGGGCGTGGTGACCGCCGCGGTGGCCGATCAGGCGCTGTCGCTGTTCGAGGTCGACGGCCTGGGCCTCGACCGCCTCGACCGGCGACTGCTCGGCACGCTGTGCGGTGACTTCGGCGGCGGCCCCGTGGGCCTGTCGACCCTGGCGGTCGCGGTGGGGGAGGAGGCCCAGACCCTGGCCGAGACCGTCGAGCCGTTCCTGATCCAGCAGGGGCTGCTGGCGCGCACCCCGCGCGGGCGGGTGGCGACCCCCGCGGCGTTCGGGCACCTGGGCATCGCGGCGCCAGCGGCGGATCCCAGTGCTGCCACGGGCTCGCTGTTCGACCCCTGAGCCCCTGACCACCAGGTCGCCCCCTGGCCTCAGCCCGCGCGCGGCGGCCGCGGGGCGCGTTGGTATCGTGTCAGGTCACCTCGGGCGCACCCCGCCCGCTCAACCTGCCACCCTGCCGCTGGAGCGACCCGTCCATGCCTGGAGCCCTCGCCCTCATCGCACCCACGCTTGCCGCCGACGGCGGCGACGCAGCGCTGGTGAACCTCGGGATCATCGCGCTGATCTTCGTGGTCTTCTACTTCCTGCTGATCCGGCCGCAGCGGCAGCAGCAGAAGCGGCACCGCGAGCTCGTCAGCAGCCTGCAGAACGGTGACGAGGTCATCACCGTCGGCGGCCTGCACGGCACGATCCGCACCGTCGATGACGACGTGGTGTCCATGGAGATCGCGCCCGGCACCACGGTCACGGTCAGCCGCGGGCGGATCTTCGACAAGAAGACCGAGGACGAGCCCGACATCGGCGACACGGGCTAGGTGGCGATGAGCCCCTCCCACCCCGATGGCGGCCCGGCGACCGACGCCGAGTCCGGCAGCCATCCCGCCGGGCTGCCGCTGGGCGGTCGCGCCCGCTCCGACGATGGTGCCGTGCCCGTCTCGACGGGCCGGCCTGCGATCCCGCTGCTCGAGGCGCTGCGCGCTGACGACGAGATCACCGAGCTCATCTCCGCGGCTGACGAGTTCATCGAGGCACAGGGCTTCACCGAGCACGGGCTGCGCCACGCCAACCTCGTCGGCCACATCGCCTACAACGTGCTGAGCTACCTCGGCCACGACCCGCGCGAGGCCGAGCTCGCCGCGGCCGCCGGGTTCCTCCACGACATCGGCAACGTCGTCAGCCGCGCCTACCACGGGCAGACCGGCGCGCTGCTCGCCTATCAGGCGCTGCAGCGCCTCGGCGTGCCCACGCGTGATAGCGCGCAGGTCCTGGCGGCCGTGGGCAACCACGAGGAGCAGTACGGCGAGGCCGTCAGCGCGGTGGCTGCCGCCGTCATCCTCGCCGACAAGTCTGACGTGCATCGCTCGCGGGTGCGCACCACCGCCTCGATCGCCGAGGACATCCACGATCGGGTCAACTACGCGGCACAGTCGTCGTTCCTGCGCGTGGACCCCGACGATCACACGCTCACCCTCGAGCTGACCATTGACACCTCGGTCAGCCAGGTGCTCGAGTACTTCGAGATCTTCCTGGAGCGGATGATCATGTGCCGCCGCGCCGCCCGTGTGCTGGGCTGCGACTTCCGCATCACCGTCAACGAGACCCCGGTCCTGTGACCGTGCGCGCTCGCCGCCCGGGAGCCACCACCCGATGACCAACCGCGCGAAGCTGTGGATCGCCCTCGTCGGCTTCCTGGTCGTCGTGGGTGGCATGTGGGGTGCGATCGTCGCGCTGGACCTGCAGCCGCGGCTCGGCCTGGACCTCGAGGGCGGGGTCAGCGTGACGCTGCTGCCCGCGCCGGGGCAGGGCGAGATCGACGATGAGGTCTTCGATCAGACCGTCGACGTGCTGCGCGACCGGGTCGACGGCCTGGGGGTCGCCGAGCCCGAGCTGGCGCGCCAGGGCGACGCGGTGCTCGTCCAGCTGCCCGGCCTCGAGGACCAGGCCCAGGCCGAGGAGGTGCTGCAGGAGACCGCGATCCTGCAGTTCCGTCGCATCAGCGAGGTCGTCGAGCCCGCCGACCCCGACTACGACGAGGTCGGCCCCGACTGCGACGAGGCCTTCGCCGGCGTGCCCGACGCCGATGACGAGGTGGTCCTCTGCGAGCGCCCCGAGGGCTCGGACAACCGGGCGCTCGAGGATCCCCTCGAGCCCGACGAGCGTCGCAAGTACGTCCTCTCGCCCGTCGAGGTCTCCGGCGGCGACATCGACGACGCGCGGGCGCGGCTGGACAAGCAGGGGCTGCAGTGGCAGGTCGCCCTCGACTTCGACTCCCAGGGCGAGGAGCGCTTCCAGGAGGTCACTGGCGAGCTGGCCTGCGAGGAGCCGGGCACCACCGACCGCCAGTTCGCGATCGTGCTGGACGCCCAGGTCCAGTCCGCGCCCCAGGTGGACCCCAGCGTGCAGTGCGAGGTCGGGATCGCCGGCGGCAGCGCCGTGATCACCACCGCCGGCCAGGAGGAGGCCCAGCAGCTCGCCACGCTGCTGCGGGCCGGGGCGCTGCCGATCGAGCTCGAGATCGAGACGACGCAGGGTGTCTCGCCCACGCTGGGTGCCAGCGCGCTGGAGGGCGGACTGCAGGCCGGGGCCATCGGCCTGCTGCTGGTGGCCGGCTACCTCGTGGCGCTGTACCGCGGCATCGGCGCGATCGCGGTGGTCGAGCTCGCCATGTTCGGCGCGGTGGTGTACGGGCTGCTGCTGGTGCTCGGCGAGACCATCGACTTCACCCTGACGCTGGCCGGCGTGGTCGGGGTGGTCGTGTCGATCGGCATCGCCGCGGACTCCTCGATCATCTACCGCGAGCGCTATCGCGATGAGATCCGGGCCGGGCGGTCGGTGCGCTCGGCCGCCGACGAGGCGTTCAAGCGCGCCTTCCGCACCAACCTGACCGGCAACACCGTGTCGTTCCTGGCCGCGCTGATCCTGTATCTCCTGGCCATTGGGCCGGTGCGCGGCTTCGCGTTCACCCTCGGCCTGTCGACGCTGGTGGACACGCTGCTGTTCGCGGTCTTCACGCGGTCGCTGTTCAAGCTGGTGGCCAACAGCGAGCGCCTGGCCGGCGCCCGCTGGATGGGGCTGACCCGCGACGTGGTCGCCCCGACGCTCGTCGGCCGCGACCGCGCCGAGGCGCCCCCGACCGACGGAGCGGACACAGGCGAGCCCACCATGACCGGTGAGGCCGAGGCCGTGACGGCCAGCACGAGCGCGACGGCCGCTGCGACCGAGGCGGCCAGCGCCAGCGAGGCGACGAGCCGGCGTGGTGCGAGCAGAGGCGGATCACGGGGCGGCTCCGCGAGCCGCTCGCAGTCCCCGAGCCGGTCGCAGGAGGAGAGTGCGGCCCGCAGCGCGCGGGAGCGCCGCCGGCAGCGCCGCTTGGCCGCCCAGCAGGCCGACGCCGAGGCCGACCCCGACGCTGACGCCGATGCCGGCCCTGACGCCGATGCCGGCCCTGACGCCGACCCCGATCCCGACGCCGACGCCTCGCAGGAGCCCCGCCGGTGAGCGCCCCCGAGGTCAAGACCGACACGCGGCTGCGCCGGCTGGTGACCGGCCAGACCGACTACGCCTTCATCAGGCGCTCGCGCACCTGGGCGCTGGTCTCGCTGGCGATCCTGCTGGTGGCCGTGGGCGGGGTGCTGCTGCGCGGCGTGGACTTCTCCCTGGAGTTCACCGGCGGGACCGCGTTCACCGTCGAGGAGGCCGAGCGCGACTTCGCCACGGGCGAGCTGCGCGATGCCGTGACGCCCCTGGTCGAGGGCGACCCCTCCGCCCAGCGCGTGCAGGGCCCCGAGGGCACACCGGGCGCGCTGGTCAGCACCCCGCCGCTGGGCGAGGTCGGCGGTGAGCAGGAGCGTGAGGTCGCCGCGGCCATCGCCGAGGTCACCGGCGTGGAGGCGGGCGAGGTGCTGCGCGACAGCGTCGGGCCGCGCTGGGGCGAGCAGGTCACCGAGCAGGCCCTGCTGGCGCTTGTGGTGTTCCTCGGGGCGGTGTCGCTCTACATCGCCCTGCGCTTCGAGTGGCGCATGAGCGCCGCGGCCGCGGTCACCCTGCTGCACGACGTGGTGGTCACGATCGGCGTCTACGCCTTGGTCGGGTTCCAGGTGAGCCCGGCCAGCATCATCGCGCTGCTGACGATCCTCGGCTACTCGCTGTACGACACGGTCGTGGTGTTCGACCGCGTCACCGAGGACGCCCGTGCCCACGAGCGCCTGGACCCCGACGGGTACGCGCGCATGGCCAACACCGCCCTCAACCGGGTGCTGGTCCGGTCGCTGTCGACCTCGGCCACCTCGCTGCTGCCGGTGGGCTCGCTGCTGCTCATCGGCGGCAACCTGCTGGGCGCCGACACCCTGGTGGACCTGGCGCTGGCGCTGTTCGTCGGCATGGCGGTGGGCACCTACTCCTCGATCTTCGTGGCCACACCGCTGCTGGTGGCGCTCAAGCGGCGCGACGTGGCGCTGACCGACCCCGACGCGGCTGCGGCGCACGACCGCTCCGCCGCGGTGCGGTGAGCGGTGCGCTGACCCGCCCGGGGGCCTCGCTAGGATCCCGCCGGCGCTGCGACGCCGAGCCTGCGCACCCGCCGCGACGACGAGGGCCCCATCCCATGCACATCGAGATCGACACCGACCGGCTCGCGAGCAAGATCCGCGACATCCCCGACTACCCCGAGCCCGGCGTGGTCTTCAAGGACATCACCCCGCTGCTCGGCGACCCGGTGGCGTTCTCCACCGTGGTCGACGCGGTCACCGCGCGCGTCGGGCGCGGCACGATCGACAAGGTGGTGGGCATCGAGGCGCGCGGGTTCATCCTGGCCGCGCCGATCGCCTACCACCTGGGCGCCGGCTTCGTGCCGCTGCGCAAGGCCGGCAAGCTGCCCTGGCGCACCATGGAGGAGTCCTACAGCCTCGAGTACGGCACCGAGCGCCTGGAGATCCACGAGGACGGGCTCGGCCCCGGCGAGCGGGTGCTGATCGTGGACGACGTGCTCGCCACCGGCGGCACCGCGGTGGCCGCCTGCGGGCTGGCCGAGCGCAGCGGCGCCCACGTCGCGGGGCTGGCGGTGGCCATCGAGCTGACCTTCCTGGGCGGTGCCGCCAAGCTCGGCGAGCGCGAGCTCATCAGCCTCGTGCGCTACTGACCCTGTACGGCGGGTCCGGCGCTCGCGGCAGACGCCCGCTGTGAGCGCGACCGCCAGTCAGGGTATCGTGCGGGGACACGCACCTTTCGCGGTGCGGCTCGCCGTGCAAGGAGGCCACGCTGAGCAGCCTGGGCGACCCGCCGTCCACGCACGCGGTCGACGACCGCGACTCGGACGTGCGCGACGACGCCCCTGCGCACGATCGCCCCGCCGACGACGCCTCCACCGGCGACGCCCCTGCCGAGACGCCCAGCGACACCGAGCCCGGCTCCGAGGGCAGCGCGGCCGCTGACCGCGAGACCCACGCCGCGCCGGCCGAGCAGGCGGCCCCCGCGCAGGCGGCCCCCGAGAAGGAGCCCTCCGAGCGCGTGGTGCCGGGCCGGCCGCGCCAGTCGGGCGTGCGGGCGGTGCTGTCGCGACTGCCGATGTTCGAGCGCTCCGCGGCGGTCCCCGATCGGCTCCAGCCGCTGGTCGACAAGCTGCGCACCCAAGCCCCCAAGGTCGAGGTCAAGGCGGTGCTGCACGCCTACGACGTCGCCGCCGCCGCGCACGCCGAGCAGCAGCGCCGCTCCGGTGAGCCCTACATCATCCACCCGATCGGCGTGGCCGAGATCCTCGCCGAGCTCGGCATGGACACCGCCACCATCTGTGCGGCCCTGCTGCACGACGTGGTCGAGGACACCGACCTGACGCGCGAGGACGTCGCCGAGCGCTTCGGGGAGACCGCTGCCGGGCTGGTCGACGGGGTCACCAAGCTGGAGCGGCTCCAGGTCGCCAGCCGGGAGGAGCAGCAGGCCGAGAGCCTGCGCAAGATGCTGATCGCCATGGCGGACGACTTCCGCGTGCTGGTGATCAAGCTGGCTGACCGCCTGCACAACATCAAGACGCTGCACCACCTGCCGCGGGACAAGCAGACGCGCATCGCCCAGGAGACCCTCGACATCTACGCCCCGCTGGCGCACCGCCTGGGGATGCAGAACTTCAAGTGGCAGCTCGAGGACCAGGCCTTCGCTGCGCTGCACCCCAAGCGGTTCGACGAGATCCGCGCGATGGTCGCCGAGCGCCAGCCCGAGCGCGACGCCTATCTCCAGCGGGTGCGCGAGGAGGTCGAGCAGCACCTGCGCGACATGAAGATCCGCGCTGAGGTGTCCGGGCGCCCGAAGCACTACTACTCGATCTACGAGAAGATGGTGGTGCGGGGCAAGGAGTTCGAGGAGATCTACGACCTGGTCGGCATCCGGGTCATCGTCGACAGCGTCAAGGACTGCTACGCCGCGCTCGGCACGCTGCACGCGATGTGGCGCCCCATCCCGGGTCGCTTCAAGGACTACATCGCGATGCCGAAGTTCAACCTCTACCAGTCGCTGCACACCAGCGTCGTCGGGCCGGAGGGCAAGCCCGTCGAGGTGCAGATCCGCACCCGGGCGATGCACCGCACCGCTGAGTACGGCATCGCCGCCCACTGGAAGTACAAGCAGGCCGACCGGAGCTCCACCGCGCCGGCGGCCGGGGGCGGGGAGTCGGACACCCCGTGGCTGTCGCAGATGCTGGACATGCAGAGCGACACCGCCGACTCCGGCGAGTTCATGCAGAACCTGCGGCTGGACCTCTACGCCGACGAGGTCTTCGTCTTCACCCCCAAGGGCGACGTGGTCGCGCTGCCGCTGGGCTCGACCCCGGTCGACTTCGCCTACGCCATCCATACCGAGGTGGGGCACAAGACCATCGGCGCCAAGGTCGACAACCGCCTGGTGGCCCTCGACTACGAGCTGCGCAACGGCGAGACGGTCACGGTGCTGACCTCCAACGACGCGAACGCCGCGCCCAAGCGCGACTGGCTCGAGTTCGTCGCCTCCTCGCGGGCGCGGTCCAAGATCCGCCAGTGGTTCCGCCGCGAGCGGCGCGAGGACGCCATCGACCGTGGCAAGACCGCGCTGCAGCGCACGCTGGCAAAGCAGGGCGTGGGCTGGAAGCGGCTCATGGCGGGCGGTGAGCTGCGCGCGGTGGCCGAGCAGATGAACTACACCGATGTTCCGTCGCTGCACCGGGCGATCGGCGAGGGTCACGTGGCCGCCACGACGGTCGCCGACCAACTGGTCGGCCGGGTGGCCGACGAGGACGAGAGCGACATCACCGTCCCCGAGCTCAACGCCGCTGCGGCGCCCACCGCGCCAAGCGACGCGGTGGTGGTCGAGGACGTGGACGACGTGTGGGTGTCGCTCGCGCGCTGCTGCACCCCCGTGCCGCACGACGAGATCCTCGGCTTCGTCACCCGGGGGCGCGGGGTGAGCGTCCACCGCACCGATTGCCCCAACGTCGGCGACCTGCGCCAGGACCCCGACCGCCTGCTGCCGGTGCGCTGGGACACCCACACGCCGGCGACCTTCCGCGTCACCGTCCAGGTCGAGGCGCTGGACCGCAAGAACCTGCTGCGCGACGTGACCGCGGTGCTGGGCGACATGAGCGTCAACATCCTGAGCGCCCACGTGGCCACCCAGCGTGACCGGGTGGCCCACCTGCGGTTCACCTTCGAGCTGGCCGAGATCAGCTTCCTCGAGCACGTCCTGGACCGTGTGCGCCGCGTCGAGAGCGTCTACGACGCCTACCGGGTGGTGCCCCAGGCGGCCCGCAACAGCGCCGGCAACGGCGGCACCAGCCCGTGAGCGCAGCCCACCCGGTGCTCGACGCCTTCGCCACGGGGCTGTGGCAGTCCAACTGCTACCTGCTGGGCGCGCCGGGCACGGGCCGCTGCGTGGTCGTGGACCCCGGCCAGGACGCGGCGCCCGCGGTGCAGCAGCGACTGGCCCACCACGGGCTGACCTGCGAGGCGATCGTGCTCACCCACGGCCACCTCGACCACCTGTGGGACGTGCCCGCCCTCGTCGAGGCGCTCGACGTCCCGGTGCTGCTGCACCCCGACGACCACTACCTCTGGGAGCAGCCCGGCGCGGCGTTCGGCGACATCCCCAACGCGGCGCTGGAAGCGCAGTTCGGTCTGCGGTGGCAGCCTCCCGCCCAGCGCCTCGAGCCCCTCGCCGACCACCAGCAGCTCTCGCTGGCAGGCCTGACGGCCACGGTGCGCCACACCCCGGGCCACACCCCCGGATCGTGCGTGCTGCTGGTGCAGCGCGAGGCGGGCACGCCGGTCCTGGTGGCCGGGGACCTGCTGTTCGCCGGCTCGGTGGGGCGCACCGACTTCCCGCGTGGCTCCTGGGAGCGCCAGCAGCGCGCCCTGGCCGAGGTGGTGCTGCCCCTGGACGACGCGGTCGAGGTGCTGCCCGGCCATGGGCCCCGCACCACCGTGGGAGCCGAGCGGGCGGGCAACCCGTTCCTGCGGCAAGCGCACGGAGCAGCCGACCACTAGCCCTCGCGCGGAGCGCCGTGCCATGCGCGCCACCAGGGGTGAGCATCGCGCTGCCTGAGCGCGGTGGATGCAAGGTCCCCTCGCCAACGGGTATGGTGAGGACAACCCCCTTCATGTCCGAGAGGACAGGGTGTTATGTCGGGGTGGTGGAGCGGACCACCGCCTCTGTGCTGCCCCACGACTGGATGGATGATGACCATGATCCGTGGCGAGCACTTGTACAAAGTGTTCGGACCGCAAGCTCGCAAGGCCGTCGACCTCTTCGAGCAGGGGTGGACGCGCGACGAGGTGAAGGAGCAGACCGGCGCCCTGGGCGCCGTCATCGACGCTGACATCGACGTCGCCGAGGGTGAGCTGTTCGTCGTCATGGGCCTGTCGGGCTCGGGCAAGTCCACGCTGGTGCGCATGATCAACCGGCTGCACGACCCGACCTCCGGCACGGTCGAGATCGACGGCGTCAATGTGACCGAGCTGGACGGCAAGGAGCTGCGGGACCTGCGTGCTGGCAAGGTCAGCATGGTCTTCCAGCGCTTCGCGCTGTTCCCGCACATGACGATCCTCGACAACGCCGCCTGGGGCCTCGAGACCCAGCAGGTCGACAAGGACGAGCGCTACGAGAAGGCGCGCAAGGCGCTGTCCACCGTCGGGCTCGACGGCTGGGAGGCGAACTACGCCAGCGAGCTCTCCGGCGGCATGCAGCAGCGCGTCGGCCTGGCCCGCGCGCTGGCCACCGAGGCCGACATCCTGCTGATGGACGAGCCGTTCAGCGCGCTGGACCCGCTGATCAAGCGCGACATGCAGTCGCTGCTGATCGAGCTCCAGAGCGAGCTGCGCAAGAGCATCATCTTCATCACCCACGACCTCAACGAGGCGATGCGCCTCGGCGACCGGATCGCGGTGATGAAGGACGGGCGCATCGAGCAGACCGGTGAGCCCGACGAGATCCTCTCCAACCCGGCCACCGAATACGTGGCCGAGTTCGTGCGCGACGTCGACCGGTCCCGCGTCCTCACCGCGGCCAACGCCGTGCAGGACCCGCTGGTGACGCTGTCGCCCGACACCCAGCCGCGCGCAGCGATGGTGCAGATGCGCGACCACGAGGCCCCCGAGCTGTTCGTCACCGAGTCCGATCGCACGCTCGTCGGCGCGGTGCGCGACGACGACGTGGCCGAGGCGGCCAAGCGCGGGGACCGCACGATCCGCGACGTGCTGCACCACGACTACGGGCAGACCGGCGAGGACACGCCGCTGGGTCACACGCTGCTCGACGCCGCCCGGTACACGCTGCCGCTGGCGGTCGTCGACGAGCAGGGACGGCTTGTCGGGGTGATCCCGCGGGTGACGCTGCTGTCGGCGCTGGCCAACCGCGACGTCCT
Organism: Nitriliruptoria bacterium; assembly: GCA_003553565.1. GTDB lineage: Bacteria > Actinomycetota > Nitriliruptoria > Euzebyales > Egibacteraceae > PUKE01. Next base: position 45,100 of record PWER01000185.1, read on the forward strand.
CGCCGAAGACGGCGATCCCGACGCCAACGGCTCGGGACCGCCCGACGCCGCCGAGCTCGCCGCGCAGGCCGCCAACGACGGTCAGCCCGTGGCCTCCGACGGTCAGGCCCACAGCCGCGGCGAGACCACGACCGGCGAGACCCCTGCCGAGGAGGGCGCCCACCATGGCTGACGAGGCGTTCAGTCTTCCCCGCATCCCGATCGGTGACGGCGTCGACGCCGCCGTCAGCTTCCTGCGCACCGAGCTGAGCGGGTTCTTCAACGCGGTGCAGACCGTGTTCGGCGCCAGCGTCGAGGCCATGGAGTGGGTGCTCATGCTCCCACCACCGCTGGTGTTCGCCGCGATCGCCGGGCTCATCGGCTGGCGGCTGCGGTCCTGGCAGTTCGGGGCGTTCGCGTTCGTGGCCTTCAGCGTCGTGGACTCGATGAACCTGTGGGACGAGACGATCTCCACGCTGTCGCTGATCCTGATCGCGACGGTCCTGGCGGTGATCATCTCGCTGCCCGTCGGGGTCCTCGCCGCCCGCAACGACACGGTCAGCACGCTCGTCCGCCCGTTGCTGGACTTCATGCAGACCCTGCCGGTGCTGGTCTACCTGATCCCCGCGGTGCTGCTGCTGGGGATCGGCACGCCCGGCGGGCTCGCCGCGACGCTCATCTTCGCGCTGCCGCCCGGCGTGCGCCTGACCGAGCTCGGCATCCGCACCGTTGACAAGGAGGTCGTCGAGGCCGCCGAGGCCTTCGGCTCCAGCCGCAACCGCACCCTGATGCGCGTGCAGATGCCGCTGGCGCTGCCCGCGATCATGCAGGGCATCAACCAGATCATCATGCTCGCGCTGTCGATGGTCGTCGTCGCCGGGTTCATCGGCGCCGGGGGCCTCGGCAACGAGGTGGTGCGCTCGATCTCCCGTGTGGAGGTCGGCACCGGCTTCGAGGCCGGCCTGGCCGTGGTGATCCTGGCGATCTTCCTGGACCGCCTGACCAGCGTGGTGGGCCAGCCCGAGCGCAACAAGAGCAAGCAGGACGCGTAGCGCTGTCGACCCCCGACCCCTGTTGGTAGGGTCGTCAGCGGGGAACCTACGAACCGTGTAGTGGATTCAGGACGGATCCCAACACGACACCTCACACGAAAGGGAGGATGCACAGTGACACAGTCACAGCGGACCGGGCCCATGCGCCTGACCTGGCTCCTGGGCCTCATCGCAGCGCTCGCGCTTCTCGCGGCCGCCTGCGAGGAGGATGTCGCCGACGAGCCCGTCGACGACGAGCCCGTCGACGACGAGCCCGTCGACGAGGAAGAGCCCGAGGACGACGAGCCTGACGACGAGGCGCAGCTCGACACCGTGACCATCGGCATGGTCGAGTGGGCCGAGAACATCGCCAACACCGCCCTGTGGGAGGAGATCCTCACCGAGGAGGGCTACGACGTGGAGGTCGAGGTCCTCGACCCCGGCGCGGTGTTCGCCGGCGTGGCCG
>PWER01000005.1 GCA_003553565.1 Nitriliruptoria bacterium
ACGGGACGTGGCGCAGCTTGGCAGCGCGCCTGCTTTGGGAGCAGGAGGTCGCCGGTTCGAATCCGGCCGTCCCGACCCCGCGGGTCAGCGGATGGCCGCGGGCCGAGCCGGGTGAGGGCGCATCAGCCCCGCCGGCAGCGCCCACGCCAGCCGCGGCGCCCCGGAGCAGACCAGATCACCTCCCGTCCGACACCTGCTGCGAGTGAGTCCGCTGTGGAAATCTCCGTCGAGCGCGTCGACGACACCAAGGTCAAGCTCGAGGTCACCGTCGAGGCCGACCGCGTCGAGCAGGCCATCAACGAGGCCGCCAAGCGCCTGGCCAACGAGGTCAAGATCCCCGGCTTCCGACCGGGCCGCGTGCCCCGCCGGGTGCTCGAGAGCCGGATCGGCTCCGACGCCCTGGTGCAGGAGGCTGCTCGCGAAGCGCTGCCGCAGTTCTACCAGGAGGCCGTGCAGAGCGAGGACCTGCACGTGGCGGGCCAGCCCGAGCTGGACGTCGACACCTTCCAGTCCGGCGAGGAGGCGAAGTTCTCCGCCACCGTGGAGGTGGTGCCCGACATCGAGCCGCCTGCGGTGGACGACATCGAGGTCGACCATCCCGACTGGGAGGTCACCGAGCAGGAGGTCCAGCAGCAGCTGCTCACCCTGCGGGAGCGGTTCGCCAGCCTCGAGACCGCCGACCGGCCCGCCGAGGCCGGCGACGCCGTGCTGGTGACGATCGTCGGCGAGCGTGACGGGGAGCGCGTGGACGAGGCCAGCGGCGAGGACCTCCTCTACGAGATCAGCGACCCCAACGAGAGCGACTCGGAGGTCGACCGCAACCTGATCGGCGCCGAGGCGGGCGAGACGATCACCTTCACCGACACCCTCGGCGAGGACTTCGGCGAGGAGCTCGCCGGCGCGGAGGTCGACTTCACCGTGACCGTGCACGAGGTCAAGGAGCGCTCGCTGCCCGAGCTGACCGACGACTTCGTCGACGAGAACACCGAGTTCGACACGGCCGAGCAGCTCGAGGCCGAGCTGCGCCGCCAGATGGCCGAGCACAAGCGCAGCGAGGCTGCCGCAGAGCTGCGCAACACCGTGGTCGAGCAGGTCTCGGACCGCGTCGAGGTCACCGTGCCCGACACGATGGCCCAGGAGGAGCTGCGCTATCGCCTCGAGCGGTTGCAGAGCGACGCGCAGCGCAGCGGCATGAGCCTCGACCAGTACCTGCAGTCCGCGGGCGGCGAGGACATCTTCACCCAGCTCGACCAGCAGGCGCGCGCCACGGTCAAGGCGCAGATCGTCCTCGATGCGATCGGTCACGAGGCCGGCATCGAGGTGACCCGCGACGACCTCGAGTCCGAGATCTTCCGCCAGGCCGAGCGCCTCGGACAGGACCCCAGCGAGATCGCCGAGTACATGAGCGCCGAGCCGGAGCGCTTGCAGGCCCTGGCCTCCGACACCTTCCGCCGCAAGGCGATCGATCACCTGCTGGAGCGCGTGACCGTGCGCGGCGGTCCCCCCGCCGAGGAGGACGACCAGGGCGAGGGGGCGCTGCGCGCGGCGGCGCAGGCCGCGGCGCTGGCCGAGTCCGAGCCCGAGTCCGAGCCCGAGCCCGAGTCCGAGGACAGCGAGGCCCCCGACGCCGAGGCCCCCGAGGCCGAGGCCGACGAGGCCGAGGCCGACGACCCCGAGTCGCGCGACCGCAGCGCGGGCGCGGAGGGCTAGGCTGGCAGAGTCGGACGGGCAGCGCGAGGCCGCTGCCCCGCCCGCGACCGGACCTGACCACGACGTACGTGGAGCGCTGCGATGAGCTACCTCGTCCCCATGGTGATCGAGCAGACCAATCGGGGCGAGCGGTCCTTCGACATCTACTCACGGCTGTTGAAGGAGCGCATCATCTTCATCGGGACCCCGATCACCGATGAGATCGCCAACGTGGTGATGGCCCAGCTCATCCACCTCGAGGGCGAGGACCCCGGCAAGGACGTCAACCTCTACATCAACTCGCCGGGCGGCTCGGTCACCGCGGCGCTGGCCATCTACGACACGATGGAGTTCGTCAAGCCCGACATCGCCACCTACTGCCTCGGCCAGGCGGCCTCGGCTGCGGCGGTGCTGCTGGCGGCCGGCACCGAGGGCAAGCGGGCGGCGACCCCGCACAGCCGCGTGCTGCTGCACCAGCCCCAGGGTGGCGCCGAGGGCCAGTCGGCCGACATCGAGATCCAGGCGCGCGAGATCATGCGGATCCGCGAGCTGCTCGACCAGATCCTCGCCGACAAGACCGGCCAGACCCTCGAGCGGATCTCCGAGGACTCCGACCGCGACTTCATCATGACCGCGGAGGAGGCCAAGGACTACGGCGTGATCGACAAGGTGATCGAGTCGCGGCGCAGCCAGGAGGAGCAGCTGCGCGCCGGCGCCTGAGGGGCCTGCAGCGCAACGAGCCGTCTGCGAGCGGCCGAGGTTCGCCCTCGGCCGCTCGTCGCGTCTCGAGTGCGGGGTGCGGGCCGAGCGGCCAGGGTGTGAGCGGCGTCGCACGCGGGTGCTGCCGGCCCGTTACGATACGTTGCACGGCACCGACGGGGATCCTGACGGCCGGAGCCGCACAGCCCGCGATTGCCCTGCACCGCACCGACAGCGACAGCGCCAGACGCGACGCACTCCGAGGTCCAGACGAGGTCCAACCCCGACGCGCCCCAGACCGCCACGGGACGATCGGAAGGGACGGCAGGCCATGGCGAAGTTCGGCGAGAGCGGCGACCTGCTGAAGTGCTCCTTCTGCGGGAAGTCCCAGAAGCAGGTCAAGAAGCTGATCGCTGGTCCGGGCGTGTACATCTGCGACGAGTGCATCGATCTGTGCAACGAGATCATCGAGGAGGAGTTCTCCGAGGCCCCCGATCTGGGGTCCAGCGAGCTGCCCAAGCCGCGCGAGATCTACCAGTTCCTCGACGAGTACGTGGTCGGTCAGCAGGCGGCGAAGAAGACCCTCGCGGTCGCGGTGTACAACCACTACAAGCGGGTGCAGGTCGGGGGGCACGCCTCGGGTGAGGACGAGGTCGAGCTCCAGAAGTCCAACATCCTGATGCTCGGCCCCACCGGGTCCGGCAAGACGCTGCTGGCCCAGACGCTCGCGCGCCTGCTCAACGTGCCGTTCGCCATCGCCGACGCCACCGCGCTCACCGAGGCGGGCTACGTCGGCGAGGACGTCGAGAACATCCTGCTGAAGCTCATCCAGGCGGCCGACTTCGACGTCAAGAAGGCCGAGACCGGGATCATCTACATCGACGAGGTCGACAAGGTCGCCCGCAAGAGCGAGAACCCCTCGATCACCCGCGACGTCTCGGGCGAGGGCGTCCAGCAGGCGCTGCTGAAGATCCTGGAGGGCGCCACCGCCAGCGTGCCGCCCCAGGGCGGGCGCAAGCACCCCCACCAGGAGTTCATCCAGATCGACACCTCCAACATCCTGTTCATCTGCGGGGGCGCGTTCGCCGGGCTCGACCAGATCGTGGAGGACCGGCTGGGACGCCAGGGGGTGGGCTTCGGCGCGCAGGTGCAGGCCCGCGGTGAGAGCGACCTGGCCGCGCTCCACGACGAGGTGCTGCCCGAGGACCTCCTCAAGTACGGGCTCATCCCCGAGTTCGTCGGACGCCTGCCGGTGGTGACGCACGTGGAGCCACTCGATCGCGAGGCGCTCATCGAGATCCTCACCGGCCCCAAGAACGCCCTGGTCAAGCAGTACCAGCGGATGTTCGAGATCGACGGGGTCGAGCTCGCGTTCACCCAGGACGCCCTCGAGGCGATCGCCGAGCTGGCGATCCTCCGCGAGACCGGCGCGCGTGGCCTGCGCGCGATCCTCGAGGAGGTGCTGCTGTCCACCATGTACGAGCTGCCCTCCGAGCACGACGTCGGCCGCTGCGTCATCACCGCCGAGGTGGTGCACCGCCGCGCGAACCCGACGCTGGTGCCCCGCAGCGAGCTCGACGAGCGCCGCAGCGCCTGATCACGCCCCCAGCGGCGCACCCTCCCACCCGTGTGGCCGCCGCAGCGCCCCGCAGCGCCCCGGGGTCGCGCCGGGGTCGCGCCGGGGTCCGGCGCCCTACACTCCCTCGGTGACCGCGCAGCCTCGATGTGGTGGACCAGGCACCGATGAGCGACACCCACGCCCAGGACACGGCCCGCAGCGGGCGGCTGGCCGCATCCTATGAGCCCTCGGCGATCGAGCCGGCCCGCTACGACTGGTGGGAGCAGCAGGGGTTCTTCGCCGCCGAGCCCGATGACCCCGGCGAGCCGTTCGCCGTGGCGATGCCGCCACCCAACGTCACCGGGTCGCTGCACATGGGGCACGCGCTCACCTCCACGCTCGAGGACGCGTTCATCCGCCACGCCCGCATGCAGGGCAAGAACGCGGTCTGGTTGCCCGGGTCCGACCACGCCGGCATCGCCACCCAGAACGTCGTCGAGCGCGAGCTCGCCCGCGAGGGCCTCACCCGCCACGACCTCGGCCGCGAGGCGTTCCTGGAGCGCATGTGGGCGTTCGTGCGCCAGACCGGTGGCACGATCCTCAACCAGCAGCGGCGCCTGGGCGCCTCCTGCGACTGGCGGCGTGAGGCGTTCACCCTCGACGAGCAGCGCAGCGCCGCGGTCCGCGAGACGTTCTGCCGCCTCTACGACGACGGCCTCATCTACAAGGGCGAGCGCATCATCAACTGGTGCCCGCGCTGCCAGACCGCCCTGTCGGACATCGAGGTCGAGCATCCCGAGACCGACGGCGAGCTCGCCCACCTGCGGTACCCGGGCAGCGACGGCGGCGAGGGCGTGGTCGTTGCCACCACGCGCGTGGAGACGATGCTCGGCGACACCGCGGTGGCCGTCCACCCCGAGGACGAGCGCTACACCGACCTGGTCGGCGCGACCGTCACGCTGCCGCTGCTGGATCGCGAGATCCCGGTGGTGGCCGACGCCGGCGTCGACCCGGAGTTCGGCACCGGCGCGGTCAAGGTGACCCCCGCCCACGACCCGCTCGACCATGAGATCGGCCAGCGCCACGGGCTCGCCGAGCCCGAGGTCATCGGCACCGACGCGCGCATCACCGAGCACGGCGGCCCCTACGTCGGACTCGATCGCTTCGCGGCCCGCGAGCGCATCCGCGAGGACCTGCGCGAGCTCGGGCTGCTGCTGTCGGTCGAGGACCGCCCCCACCCGGTCGGGCACTGCTCGCGGTGCGACACCGTGGTGGAGCCCAAGCTGTCCGAGCAGTGGTTCGTGGCCACCCGCCCGCTGGCCGAACGGGCCGCGCAGACGGTGCGCGAGGGGCGCCCGCGGTTCGTGCCCGCCCACAACGCCAAGGGCTACCTCGAGTGGCTCGACAACCTCCACGACTGGTGCATCTCGCGCCAGCTGTGGTGGGGCCACCGCATCCCCGCCTGGTACACCCCTAACGGACAGGTCGAGGTGCGCCGCGACGATCCCAGCGCCGAGGAGATCGCCAAGCGCGGCCTCACCCAGGACCCCGACGTGCTCGACACGTGGTTCTCGAGCCAGCTGTGGCCGCTGTCGACCCTCGGCTGGACCGGCGGTGGGCGCGACGAGACCCCCGAGCTGGTGACCTGGTACCCGAACGCGGTCATGGAGACCGGTTACGACATCAACACGTTCTGGGTCAGCCGGATGCACATGATCGGGCTGTATCTGGTCGACGAGGTGCCCTTCGAGGTCGTGTTCAACCACGGGATGGTGCGCGACGGCGAGGGCAAGAAGATGTCGAAGTCCTTCGGCAACGTCATCGACCCGATGGACTTCATCGAGAAGCACGGCGCCGACGCGCTGCGCTTCGCGCTGCTGCGCAGCGCCAACCCCGGCCAGGACGCGCCGCTGGCCGAGGAGTGGGTCGACGGCGCGCGTCGCTTCGCCCGCAAGCTCTGGAACGCCGCCCGGTTCACGCTGACCTTCCTCGACGACGCGCCCGTCGAGGGCACCCTGCCCCCAGCCGACCAGCTGACGCTGGAGGACCGCTGGCTCCTGTCGCGCCTGGAGCGCACCCGGGCCGAGATCGACGCGGCCTGGGAGCGCTACGACCTCGGGCGCGCGAGCCGCGCGGCCTACCACTTCACGTGGGACGAGCTGTGCGACTGGTACCTGGAGGTCGTCAAGCTGCGCAGCGACGACGATGTCGTCGCGCGGCGCGTGCTCGCTCACGCCCTGGACGTGGTGCTGCGCCTGCTGCACCCGTTCATGCCGTTCGTGACCGAGGAGATCTGGCAGGCCCTATGGGCCGACGCGGAGCCGGACGCGCCCGCGCTGATCGTGGCGTCCTGGCCACCGCCGCGCCCCGAAGCGGTCGATGCCCAGTCCGAGGCGGCGTTCGCGGCGCTGCAGGAGGCCGTCACCGGGCTGCGGCGCTTCCGCTCCGATCACGGCCTGCCCGCGACCACCGAGCTGCAGGTGGTGGCCGTGCCGCGTGACGAGCAGCAGCTGGGCATCCTCGAGGGGGCGCGCGAGGGCCTGCGTCGCCTGGCCGGGGTGACCGACTGGCAGGTGCAGCGCGCCGAGGACGGCGACCTCGGCCCCACCGGCCAGGTCTCGCTGTCGGGTGCGGACCTGCTGGTGCCCCTCGAGGGGCTGGTCGACCTCGACGAGGAGCGAGCCCGGCTCGACCGTGAGCTCGCCACGGCCCGCGCCGAGCACGAGCGCGCGCAGCGCAAGCTCGCCAACGAGGGCTTCGTGAGCGGCGCCCCCGCCGACGTGGTCCAGGCCGAGCGCGACAAGCTGACCCATTGGGCCGAGCGGGTGGCAAGCCTCGAGGCCCAGCGGGCCGCGCTGCGATGACCCCTCTGGCCGACGATGCGGCACTGCGCTGCCGAGCCGGTCTGGCGGCCGCGGGACGGGCGCTGGCGGGCGACGCGCCCGCCGAGACCGCGTCGGCGCTGGAGCGCCTCGGTGACGGCGCGCCGACGCTGCCGTGGCTGCCGGGCCTGGTGTACCGAGCGCTCGCGCCGCTGGGCGTCACCTTCGTCGAGGACGACGAGCACGCTGTCGCGGTCGGCGCCGCGCTGATCGGCCGCCCGGTCGCCAGCGCGCGCCTGCGGCGCGCGCTGGCGACCCTGCCGGACCACCCACCGCCCGAGGACGCGCCCGATCCCGAGCTGGCCGCGGCCATCGACGCCTTCTGGCACGCCCTGGCCACGCTCACCACCGACCTCGGTCGCGCGTGGCGCGCCGAGGACGTCGCCGCCGCCCAGCGCCTGGCCTCGCAGGCGGTGCCGGAGCTGCGCGCCCACGCCGCGGCCGTGGCCGAGGCCCTCGGCGAGGTCGTGCCCGACGACGCGCCCCCGGCCGCTGACGACCCCGAGGCCCGGCGCGGGCCCGACCAGCCGGACGCCCCCGCCGTCGGTGCGGCGGCGGAGACCCAGCCGCAAGCCGAGGCAGGCGTCGGGGCGCCGGGCCCGGCGCCCGAACCGGCCGCAGTCCTGCCCGGCGAGCCCGACGACGCCCCGGTGCCGCCCGACCGCCCGCAGGGCGCGCTGGCCTTCGCCCTGATCGCGGTGGTGATCGCGTTGCTGGTGCTGCTGGCGGTGCTCGGCGGCTTCCCGATCGGCTGACGCGCCGGCCCTGCCTACACTGGCGCGCATGGCGATCTCACCGCTTCCGGCCTCCTACGACCGCGCCGTCGCCGACCTGCTCGCGCGCCAGCCCCAGCGGATGGTCCCCGACCTGGACCGGATCACGCTGCTGCTCGAGCTGCTGGGACGGCCCGATCAGGCGATGCCCTCGATCCAGCTGACCGGCACCAACGGCAAGACCTCGACCTCGGCGCTGATCACGGCGCTGCTTGGCGGGCTCGACCTCACCGCGGGCACCTACACCTCGCCGCACCTCCAGGACGCCCGCGAGCGCATCCGCATCGCCGGCACGCCCCTGACGCGGGAGGCGTTCGGGGAGCGCTACGCCGAGCTGAGCCCCTACCTCGGCGAGGTCGACGTGCGCTCGCGCGATCGGGTGACCTTCTTCGAGACGCTGACCGCGCTGGCCTTCGCGGAGTTCGCCGACGCGCCGGTCGACGTGGGCGTGGTCGAGGTGGGCCTCGGCGGTCGCTGGGACGCCACGAACCTGGCCCGCGGCGAGGTCGCCGTGATCGGGCCGATCGGCCTCGACCACGGGATCCTGGGCTCGACCCCCGCCGAGATCGCCGAGGAGAAGGTCGGCATCATCAAGCAGGGCGCCACGGTGGTGTCGGCAGCGCAGACCCCCGAGGTCGAGGCGGTGGTGCGCGCACGCGTCGAGGAGCAGCAGGCCCGCCTGCTGCTCGCCGATCAGGACTTCGCGGTGGTCGACCGCTCGCTGGCGGTCGGCGGTCAGGTGGTGACCTTGCAGGGCGTCACCGGCACCGTCGAGGACCTGCTGCTGCCCCTGCACGGCGCGCATCAGGCCGAGAACGCCGCGTTGGCGCTGGCCGCGGTCGAGGGGTTGCTCGGCTTCGCCGGCGGCTTCGACCCGGACCTGGTGCGCGCGGCGCTGGGCAGCGCCCGCGTTCCTGGACGGCTGGAGACGGTGGGACGCGGCGACGAGCAGGCGCCGGTGCTGCTCGACGGCGCACACAACCCACCGGGGGCCGCAGCCCTGGCCACCGCGCTGACCGACGAGTTCTCGCCGCGCCACCTCGTGCTGGTGCTGGGCGTGCTGGGCGACAAGGACGTCGAGGGGGTGGTCGCGGCGCTGGCGCCGCTGGCCGACCACCTCGTGGCCACCGCCCCCGCATCGGGCCGGGCAGCACCGGCCGAGCGGATCCGCAAGGCGCTGGAGGGCAGCGGGACGAGCGTCGAGGTCACCGACGACGTCGAGGACGCGCTGGTGCGCGCCAGCGGCGTGGCCCAGCCCGAGGACCTCGTGGTCGTCACCGGCTCGCTGTACACCGTCGGCGAGGCACGCGACGCGCTCGGGCTGCCGCCCGGCTAGCGACCCCGACCCCACCGACCCGGACAGGAGGAGCCCGTCATGAGTGAGCGCACGCTGGTGCTGATCAAGCCCGATGCGGTCCGCCGAGGGCTGATCGGCGCGATCCTCGCCCGCTTCGAGCACAAGGGCCTCGCCATCGAGCGCCTGGAGCTGCGAACCCTGACGCGCGAGACGGCCGAGACCCACTACGGCGAGCACCGCGACAAGCCCTTCTACAGCGACCTCGTCGACTTCATCACCTCGGGCCCGCTGGTGGCGATGGTGGTGGCCGGCGAGGGGGCGGTGGCGCACGTGCGCACCCTCATGGGCGCCACCAACCCGGCCGATGCCGCGCCCGGCACCATCCGCGGCGACCACGCCACCGCGATCACCGAGAACCTGGTGCACGGCTCGGACTCGCCGGACAGCGCCGCCCGCGAGATCGCGCTGTTCTTCGGCGACGCCTGACGCCACGGGAGGCGGGCCCAGGGGCCGTTCGCGCCGCGGGCCGGTCGCGCGTGCCGCGGTGAGCCCACGGCGCGATCCACAGGCCCGGGTGATCGCGCCCGCCGCGCGCGCCGCGGCGCTGCCACCCTGCCGGCACCCCCGACGCCGACCGTCAGGTGCCGCCCGTGACCACCCCGCTCGCCCCGGACCGCTCGTGCCAGCTCGCCCTCGCCCCCGCCCCGCCGGGATGGGTGCTCGCCCCCGAGCCCAGCGCGCTGCGCCCGCAGATCAGCACCCCCGAGGCCGCTGCCGAGCTGCTCGCCCCGCGCCTGCGTGGACTGGACCGGGAGCTGTGCCTGCTGGCCTCGCTGGACACCAAGCACCGGCTGCTGGCGGTGGAGACCGCCTCGGTGGGCACCGCCGACCACACGTTCATGGCGCCCCGCGAGCTGTTCCGGTCGGCGCTGCTGGCGGGTGCCTCGGCGGTCGTGGTCGCCCACAACCATCCCAGCGGCGACGCGGACCCGTCGGCTGACGACCGCCAGATCACCCGGCGGCTCGCCCAGGCCGGGATCACCCTCGGGGTCACGCTGCTCGACCACCTGGTGATCGGCGACGACGACTGGACGAGCCTGGCGCGTCTGGGCGTGCTCTGACCGCTTGCGGAGCCGGGCTGGCCGCTCGGAGCCCGACTTCGGTCCGAGCCCCCTCGTCCATGCGATGGCGCCGGGACATCTGCGCGACCTGCCAGCGGCGGGGTAGCATCCAGGGTGGCTGGCGAGCCCGTCAGCGGCGTCGTGCCGGGAACCCCCTGCGCGTCGCGCTCCACTCCGCACCAGGCAGGGGCACGAGGATGCAGCTCTTCGGTCGCGACATCGCCGTCGACCTCGGGACCGCGAACACGCTCGTGTACTCCCGCGGGCGGGGGATCATGCTCAACGAGCCCTCGGTGGTGGCCATCAACACCAAGAACGGCGCCATCCTCGCCGTGGGCGCCGAGGCCAAGCGCATGATCGGGCGCACGCCCGGTCACATCGTGGCGATCCGCCCGCTCAAGGACGGGGTGATCGCCGACTTCGACGTGACCGAGAAGATGCTGCGGTACTTCATCATGAAGGTCACGCGTCGGCGCTACTTCACCTTCCTCAGCAAGCCGCGCGTGGTCGTCTGCGTGCCCAGCGGCATCACCGGGGTGGAGCAGCGCGCGGTCGAGGAGGCCTCGATCCAGGCCGGCGCCCGCTCGGCCTACATCATCGAGGAGCCCATGGCCGCGGCCATCGGCTCTGGCCTGCCGGTCCATGAGCCCGCCGGCAACATGGTCGTCGACATCGGCGGGGGCACCACCGAGGTCGCGGTCATCTCCCTCGGCGGGATCGTGACCAGCGCCTCCATCCGCATCGGCGGCGACGAGCTTGACGAGGCCATCGTCACCTACGTCAAGAAGGAGTACTCGCTGATGCTCGGCGACCGCACCGCCGAGGAGATCAAGCTGGCCGTCGGCAGCGCCTACCCGCTGCCCGAGGACAGCCACGCCGAGATCCGCGGTCGGGACCTGGTCACCGGGCTGCCCAAGACCATCCTGGTCGGCTCCGAGGAGATCCGCCGGGCCATCGAGGAGCCGGTGAACTCCATCGTCGACGCGGTCAAGAACACCCTCGATCGCACCCCGCCGGAGCTCGCCTCCGACATCATGGACAAGGGGATCGTCATCACCGGCGGCGGGGCGCTGCTGCACGGGCTCGACGAGCGCCTCAAGCACGAGACCGGCATGCCCATCCACGTCTCCGACGCACCGCTGGACTCGGTGGTGATGGGATCCGGCAAGTGCCTGGAGGAGTTCGAGACCCTCAAGCGCGTGCTGATCTCCTCCTCGCGCACCTGACACGCGCCGGCGCCGGCCTCGCCGGTCAGCACCGCACGCCACCACCCGGGATCCCATGGCAGATCGACGCCGCCCGACCCTGCTGCTCGCCGTGCTCGCGTTCCTGTCCCTCGTGCTCATGACGTTGGACTTCCGCGAGGACGGGGAGGGGCCGCTGGCCGCGGTGCAGGACACCGCCGTGTCGCTGTTCGCCCCCGTCCAGGAGCTCGCCGGGTCGGCGGTCCGCCCGCTGGAGCGGGCCGTCGAGACCGTCGGTGAGCTCGGCGAGCTCCGGGAGCGCAACGAGGCGCTCGAGGCCGAGGTGGAGGAGCTGCGCCGACGCAGCGTGCCGCTCGCCGACCTCGAGCGCGAGAACGAGCGCCTGCGCGAGCTGCTGGACATGCGCGAGCGCTACGACTTCGAGACCGTCGCCGCGCGCGTCATCGCGCGCCCGCCCGGGGCCTCGCGCTGGAGCGTCCTGATCGACGCGGGCACCGACCACGGGATCGCGCCGGGCATGGTGGTCATCGATGGGCACGGGGTAGCGGGCACCGTCACGCGGGCCACCGACGGCCACGCCCGGGTGCAGCTCGCCCACGCGCCCGAGGCCCGCTACGCGGTGCGCGTGGGCGAGGAGGGCTACGACGCCCTGCTGTCCGGTGGTGGCCACCGGCCGATGGAGCTGCAGATCATCGAGGACGCCGAGGCCCAGCTCGACGCGGGCGACGAGATCCTCACCCGCGCGTTCCAGGGCACCAGCATCCCCGACGGTCTGCCCGTCGGCCGCCTGGCCGAGGGCGGCGCCACCGACCGCACGCCGCTGCTGACGGTGGAGCCGGCGGTGGACTTCGGCGCGCTGGATCTCGTCCAGGTCGTGGTCGACGTGCCCGAGGCGCCGCCGCCCGAGGTGCTCGACGAGGAGGACGAGGGCGACGCCGAGGGCGCCGAGGACAGCGATGACGGGCACGAGGACGACGACGCCGACGAGGTGGCCGACCGCGCCGCAGCCCCGATCGAGCGCCTGGCGGTGACGCGGGCCCAGGACCCCCTGGCATCCGTGACCTCGCAGGCACCGGCGCCGCTCAGCCCGCGGGCGACGCGGTGATCCTGCGCGGGTTGCTGATGGCGGTCGTGGCCGCCGTCGCGCTGCTCGTCGACACGGTCGTCCTCGCCAACCTGACGCTGGCGGGCGTCGCGCCCTCGCTTGCGGTCATGACCGTGGTGGGGTTCGCCCACGCCGAGGGCCCCGCGGTCGGGGTGGGCTACGGCTTCGCGGTGGGCCTTGTCACCGACCTGCTTGGCGACGGCCTGCTCGGCAGCGGCGCCCTGGTGCTGCTGCTGGTGGGCTACCTGACCGGGATGGCGCGTCGCGTGTGGACCGGTGGCACCCTCGCCGGGCAGATCGTCGCCGGCGCCATGGGTGCGCTGCTCGCTGCCGTGGGGCATGGCGTGCTGGACCTGCTGTTCGGCGTCGAGGGGACGCTCGGCGGCCTGGTCCCGCAGGTGCTTGCTGCCGGGCTGTTCGGCCTGCTCCTCGCGCCCCTGGTGCTGCCCGCGCTGGCCTGGCTGCTCGCGCGCCTGCAGCCAGACCAGCTGGTCGACCGGACGTGGCCGTCCTGGTGAGCGGCCGTCGCTGGTAGGCTCGGCATCGTGCTGACCGGCGCCCGCAACGCGGCCGACCGCGGCGAGAGCCTGCGGCTTCGACTGACCTTCCTGCTCCTTCTGGTGGTCGGTCTCTTCGTGCTGATCCTGGCCAGGTTGTGGTTCCTGCAGATCATGGCTGGCGAGCAGTTCGTGGCCCAGGCCACCGGCAACGCGGTGCGCACCGTGGACCTCGAGGCTCCGCGCGGCATGATCCTCGACCGTGAGGGCGAGACGCTGGTCCGCAACCGCTGGTCGCCGATGGTGGCGGTGCTGCCCGATGACATCGGCGGCGAGGACGAGCGTGAGCGGATCTACGGCGAGCTCGCCGACGTGCTCGACATGGAGCCCGAGGTGGTCGCCCAGCGCGCCGAGTCGCTGCGCTGGGGGCCGTTCCAGCCGCGTCCTGTGGCCACCGACGTCGACCGCGACGTCATCAGCTACATCCATGAGCGCTCGGGCACCGACTGGCCGGGCGTGCACACCCAGACGCGCCCGGTGCGCGAGTACCCCCGCGGCGAGACCGCCGCGCACCTGCCCGGCTCGGTCAACGAGATCTCGGCCGAGCAGCTCGAGATGGACCGCTACGACGGCTATGCGCCCGGGCAGATGATCGGCGCGCGAGGCCTCGAGCGGGCCTACGAGGACCTGCTACGTGGCACGCGCGGTCAACGCCGTCTGGAGGTCGACCCCGCCGGCAACGTGGTGCGCGAGCTCGGCCAGACCGACCCGGCTCCCGGCGCGGACCTCCAGCTCACCCTGGACCTCGACGACCAGCAGATCGCCGAGGACGCGCTCGACGAGGGCCTCGACCTGGCACGCGAGGCGGGGCTGCCGGCCACCAGCGGTGCGGTGGTGGTGCTCGACCCCAACGACGGCGCGGTGCGCGCCCTCGCCTCCGCCCCCCGCTTCGACGCCGGCCTGTTCTCCGGCGGCATCAGCCAGGACGATCTGGAGGCGATCGAGGACCCTGACAACGAGGCGCCGCGGCGCAACCGCGCACTGGAGGAGGTGTACGCGCCCGGCTCGGTGTTCAAGCCCGTCACGAGCCTCGCGGCGCTGCGCGAGGGCTTGATCACCCCGCAGACCACCATCGACTGCCCGCCCGAGTGGGAGCTCGGCGACCGGACGTTCCCCAACTGGACCTCCGAGCCCCAGGGGCAGCTGGACCTCGAGCAGGCGCTGGCGCGCTCCTGCAACACCTTCTACTACGAGCTCGGCTACACGTTCTGGCGCAGCGAGAGCAACGAGCTGTCGGCCCAGGACGGGGGCGTGCTGGACATCCTGCGACGCGGCGACGGCCCCGACGAGGCGCTGGTCGAGACGGGCAAGGACCTGGGGCTGACCCAGCGCACGGGTCTGCTGCCCGCCGAGGCCGCCGGCTCGGTGCCCGGTCGCGAGTGGAAGCTCGAGTACTGGGAGGCCACCCGTGAGCGCACCTGCGCCCAGGCGCAGGAGGCCCAGGAGGTCGGCTCGCCCAACGCCGACCTGCTCCGCGAGCTGTGCGAGGAGGGGTGGCGCTGGCGCGGCGGCGATGCGGTGAACGCGTCGATCGGCCAGGGCGACGTCTCCGTGACCCCGCTGCAGATGGCCAACCTCTACGCTGCTATCGCCAACCGCGGCACGGTGTGGGAGCCCTACCTGGTGGCCTCGGCGGAGATGCCCGACGGCACGGTCCAGGAGGCCGAGCCCGAGGCGCTCCACGAGCTCGACGATCCCGAAGCGCACTTCGAGGCCATCCACGATGGTCTCGTCGCGGTCAACGAGGGGTCCCGCGGCACCGCCAGGGCGGTCTTCGAGGACTTCGAGATCTCGGTGGCCGGCAAGACGGGCACCGCCCAGGCCGGTGGCGACCGCGAGAACACCTCGTGGTACGTGGGCTACGCTCCCGCTGAGGATCCCGAGCATGTGGTCGCGGTCGTCATCGAAGAGGGCGGTGGGGGCAGCGAGACGGCGGCGCCGTTGACCCGCCGCGTGTTCGAGGGATTGTTCGACCTCGAGCTCCAGGAGCTCGAGCTCGGTCCCGAGACGGAGTGAGCGCGCTGGTGCGCATGCGCCCCCACCACCACGGCAGGTGACGTGATGTCCACCGACTACGCCGGCGACCGCTCGCAGCGCATGGCCCGCGAAGAGGTCCAGCGCCAGTGGTCCGGTGTGTTCTCGCCGCTGCGACGCATGGACCTCACGCTGCTGGTCGCCGTCGCCGGGCTCGTGGCCCTCGGGCTGCTGCTCATCTACTCCGCCACCCAGGGGCGCATGGCCTCGGCCGAGCTGGACCCCCTGCAGTACGTCAACCGCCAGCTGGCCACCGGTGGCCTCGGGCTGATCGCGATGCTCGCGGTGATGTCGGTGGACTACCGCCTGCTGCGCGCCTGGGCGGTGCCGATCTACGTGGCCACGCTCGCCTCGCTGGTGGCGGTGCTGCTGGTCGGCGTGACCGAGCTCGGGGCGACCCGATGGCTGGACATCGCCGGCTTCCGCTTCCAGCCCTCGGAGCTGGCCAAGCCGGCGCTGGTGCTGATGCTGGCCGCACTGTTCCACGAGCGACGCGAGGACGGGCTCGGGCTGCGGGCGCTGGTCGAGGCGCTGGTGATCGCCGCCATCCCTGCCGCGCTGATCATCGTGCAGCCCGACCTCGGCACCGCGATCGTGTTCGTGGCCATCACCTTCGGCGTGCTGCTCATGGCCCGAGTCAAGGTCCGCTACCTCATCGCCCTGGTCGTCATCGGGGTTACCTCACTGGTGGGCGCCTATCAGCTGGGGATCCTTCGGGACTACCAGCTGGCGCGGCTGGCCCAGTTCGTGCAGGCCGGGCAGGGAGGCGACGCCGACACCTACAACGTCGACCAGGCGCTGGCGGCGGTCGGGGCCGGCCAGGTCTCCGGCCAGGGGCTGCTCCAGGGGACCCAGACCCAGCTGGGGTTCGTGCCCGAGAACCACACGGACTTCATCTTCACCGTGCTCGGCGAGGAGCTCGGCTTCCTCGGCGCGGTGCTGCTGCTCGGGCTGTACGCGGTGCTGCTGTGGCGCGCGTTCGTGATCGCCGCTGGTGCGCGCGACACGCTGGGCACCCTCATCGCCGCCGGTGTCGCGATCGCCTTCGCGGTGCAGATGTTCATCAACGTGGGGATGAGCGTGGGCATCATGCCGGTCACCGGTCTGCCCCTGCCGCTGGTGTCCTATGGGGGGACCAACCTGATCGGCTCGCTGCTCATGATCGGGTTGCTGGAGAGCGTGGCCATGCGGCGCCACGGCTGACGGGCCGCGGCAGGGCTCGGTCGACGCGCTGGCCCTTCAGTCGACCGCGACGTCCACGACCAGCCGCAGCGGCTCCTCCAGCACCTCCACCGTGAACGCGCGCTCGCGGTCGAGGCCGATGGCCCACTGCAGGTTCGCCTCGAAGTCGCCGAGCCGCACCACCTCGGTCACCGCCGAGAGATCGGCGCCCGCCACGCGCTCGGGCCCGTCGTAGGGCGTCGCCCCGGCGAACACCTCCGCGCCGAGATCGGTCGCCGACTGCGCGCGGACCAGCAGGACCGCATCGCCCTCCACCGCCACCGCATCGCCGGTGCCGGGCTCGGTGACGTCCGCGCTGGTGACGTAGCGCAC
The DNA here is from genome assembly GCA_003553565.1 of Nitriliruptoria bacterium. Lineage (GTDB taxonomy): Bacteria > Actinomycetota > Nitriliruptoria > Euzebyales > Egibacteraceae > PUKE01. The sequence continues at coordinate 16,475 of PWER01000005.1, forward strand.
CTCGAACAGCGGCTGGTCGCCCTGGGCGAACTCCCACACGACGCGCTCGTAGCCCTCATGGGCGCCCACGCGCACCTCCGTGAGCACCGCAGGGTCCTGCTGGTCGGCGGCGTCGAGCTCGACGGGCTCGGTGCCCTCGATCCGAGCCCCGGCGACGCCGTCCTCGGCGTCCTCGCCCTCGTCGGAGTCCTCGTCGTCGGCGTCCTCCTCGTCGGCGTCCTCGTCGGCGTCCTCGTCGTCGTCCTCGGCGTCGTCGTCCTCGGCGTCGAGCGCGTCGTCGACCTCGACCTCCTCCTCGTCGAGGTCGTTGGGGGTCACCTCGTCGGCCTGGTCCTCATCATCGGTGCAGGCGGGCAGCAGCATCAGCAGCGACGCGGCAACCAGCGTGGCCAGCACGGCTCGGGCGGGGCGCATGGGGATCTCCTCACAGCGGTTGGGTCGACGCGACGCCGGGTCGTCGGTGGCGCGGGCGCGGCCGGGCCGCGTTGGCGTTGCGGTCAGACGATACACTCACGCCTCGACGCAGGATGCTCGTGGCTGGCGCCACCGCCCGGGCCGCCACGCGCCGCACCATGCACGCGACGCCGCCAGGGAGCCGTCTCCGCCGTGAGCACGACCGAGCGACCCACGCGCAGCGTCTGGCCGCAGCTGGAGCCCCTGCTGTCCCAGGTGCAACGTCCCGCGCGCTACGTGGGCGGCGAGGACAACGCGGTGGTCACCGACCACGCGGACGCCGACAGCGCCTGGCTGCTGCTCTACCCCGACACCTACGAGGTGGGCCAGCCCAACCAGGGCGTGCAGATCCTCTACGAGGTGCTCAACGAGCGCGAGAGCACCGTGGCCGAGCGCGCGTTCACCCCCTGGCACGACCTGGACGCCCTGCTGCGCGCGCACGGCGTGCCGCTGTTCTCGCTGGAGCAGCACCTGCCAGCACGCGCCTTCGATGTGCTCGCGTTCAGCGTGGCCACCGAGCTCGGCGCGACGAACCTGCTGTCGTGCCTGGACCTCGCCGGCGTGCCGCTGCGGGCAGATCAGCGCGATGACGACGATCCCGTGGTGCTCATCGGCGGGCACGTCGCGTTCAACCCCGAGCCGCTGGCCCCCTTCGCCGACGTCGTCGCCCCCGGTGACGGCGAGGAGTTCGTGCTCGAGGTCGACCGCGTCATCACCCGCTGGCGGCGCGCCCGCGAGGCGGGGCAGCCATGGCCCCGCGCGGAGCTGCTCGCGGCGCTCGCCCGCGTCGAGGGCGCCTACGTGCCGGGGCTGTACGTCCCGCGCTACGGACCCGAGCCCGCCACCGGCGGGATGGCGCCGCTGCGCGAGACCGCACCGATCCGCAACGGCCTGCCCACCGCGATCCCCAAGCGCACCGTGTCCGACCTCGACGACTGGCCCTACCCCAAGCACACCCTCGTGCCGCTCACCGAGACGGTGCACGAGCGCTACTCCGTCGAGATCTTCCGCGGCTGCACACGCGGGTGCCGCTTCTGCCAGGCCGGCATGATCACCCGGCCGGTGCGCGAGCGCTCCAAGGAGACCATCACCGAGATGGTCGAGCACGGGCTTGCCACCACCGGCTTCGAGGAGGTGGGGCTGCTCAGCCTGTCCAGCTCCGACCACTCCGAGATCCAGGAGCTGGCCACCGACCTGGTCAAGCGCTACGAGGGCACCGCGACCAGCCTGTCGCTGCCCTCCACGCGCGTGGACGCGTTCAACGTGGAGCTGGCCGACGAGCTCGCCCGCGAGGGGCGGCGCACCGGGCTGACCTTCGCCCCCGAGGGCGGCACCGACCGGATGCGCGCCGTCATCAACAAGATGGTGGCCGAGGAGGACCTCCTGCGCACCGCCGAGACGGCGTTCGCAGGCGGCTGGCGCCAGCTCAAGCTCTACTTCATGATCGGCCTGCCCACCGAGACCGACGAGGACGTGCTCGGCGTCGCCGACCTCGGCCGCAAGGTCGTCGAGATCGGGCGGCGGTACGGCAAGAAGAACCGCGTGACCCTGTCGGTCGGCGGCTTCGTGCCCAAGCCGCACACGCCGTTCCAGTGGGCAGCGCAGGACCCGCCCGAGGAGCTGCGCCGCAAGGTGGGCCTGCTCAAGCAGCGCGTGGCGGGCGAGCGCAACCTCAAGCTCTCCTACGCCGACCCCGAGCCGGGGGTGGTGGAGGGCCTGCTCGCCCGCGGCGACCGCCGCGTCGCCGAGGTGATCCAGCGTGCCTACGAGCTCGGGGCGCGCTTCGACGGCTGGAGCGAGTGCTTCTCCCTGGAGCGCTGGCAGCAGGCGATCGACGAGGTGGGGCTGGACCGCGACTGGTACGTGACCCGCGAGCGCGGCCGCGACGAGGTGCTGCCCTGGGATCACATCGACGCCGGCCTGGATCCCCACTGGCTGTGGGAGGATTGGCAGGACGCGCAGCGCGGCCGCGCGCTGGAGGACTGCCGATGGATGCCATGCTACGACTGCGGCGTGTGCATCGGCCTCGACCTGGAGCACCAGACCGGCCACCTGCCCGATGGGCGCGCCTGACCGTGCGGAGGTGACTGGAGGCCCCGTGACGCTCGACCGCAGCGCCGTCGACGGCCGGCTCGCCGGCGACGTCGGCACGGCGGACCGCGTGCGGGTGCGCTACGCCAAGACCGGCCGGCTGCGGTTCGTCAGCGCCATCGACCTGAGCCGGGTGTGGGAGCGCGCCCTGCGCAAGGCGGGGCTGCCGATCGCCTACTCGGAGGGGTTCACGCCCCACCCGAAGGTGAGCTTCCCCGACGCGCTGCCCCTTGGCTACGCCTCCACCGGTGAGTACGCCGAGCTCGGCTTCGCCGAGCCGATCACCATCGGGCCAGCGATGCGGGCGCTGAACGACGCGTTCGCCGGGGGCTGCGAGGTGCTCGATGCTCGCGGCGTCCTCCCCGGGGAGCGGCGCCTGTCGAAGTGGCTCGGACGCGCCCTGTGGTGCCTGAGCTACCCGCCCGAGGCCGACCGGGCCGCGCTTACCGCAGCCGCCGAGGCGGTGCTCGCCGGTGACCGGTGGCCGGTGCCGCGCGAGCGCAAGGGCGAGGTCACCGAGGTCGACCTCCGCGCGCCCCTGGTGGATCTCGCCGTGAGCGACGAGGATGCCCCCCGCGTCGCGGCGCTGCTGGACGCCAGCGAGCCGCCGTTGCGCCCCACCGAGGTCCACGCCGGCCTTGCAGCAGCCCTTTCGACCACCACCGCACCGCACACCGACCACAGCGCCGCCGCCGGCTCCACGCTGCCCAAGCCTCGGCTGATCAGCCGCACGGCCCAGGGCGCGCCTGCTGACGGCGGCCTCCGCGAGGCCCTCTCCGGCGAGCACCTCGCCGTGACGGCCGCCTTCGATGCGACACGAGAGGAACTCCGCCTTGACCGACGCGACCCCACCGGAGCCTGATCGACCGGACGGCGAGGACCCGACGACCGTCCCCGCGCCACCCGACCCCGACCCAAACGACCCCGACGCCTCCGGGCCCACAGACGACGCGCCCGAGCCCGATGAGCCCGGTGACGCCGCTCAGCCCGACGCCGCGCATGACGCGGCTGCCGAGGAGGCGCCCGGCGACGCTGCCGCGGAGGCGCCCGGCGACGCTGCCGCGGATGCCGACGCTGCCGCGCAGGAGGCGCACGAGGGCACCCCCGCCCGCACCCGCACGCGCAGCCGCTCGCGCTCGCGTGGGCGCTCGGGCGGCTCGTCGCGTGACCGCGCCGACGGTGACGACGCCCCCCACGGCGCCGCCTCCGGCGACGCCGACGGCGGCGACGCCGAGGGCGACGACCCGCCCGCCGACACCGCACATGAGGACACCGCCGGCGCCGAGGGCGACACCGCTCAGGCCAAGAGCCCGTCAGAGGACAGCGACGGCGAGGGTGCCCAGCACGCCGAGGCCGCCCAGCTCGCCGAGGCCGAGGGGGCCGAGCAGGCCGGCAGCGACGAGGGGCAGGACGCGAGCTCGGGCTCCGGCAGCGGGCGCATCCGCCGTCGCGGTCGCCGCGGCGGCCGGGGCCGCCGCGGCGGCAAGCGCAACCAGAGCCGCAAGAGCGGCGACGAGACCGACTCCCGGCAGAGCGAGCAACCCGCCGACCAGCACGCCCAGCGTGAGACGCAGCACGGCGGCGAGAAGGCCGACGCGCCGTCCTCGCGCCGGGAGGGCTCCGACGACGAGGGCGCCGACGAGGACGCCGACGAGGGTCGCAGCGGCACGCCCACGCGGCTGCAGTCCAAGCAGCGCGGGGGCGGTCGGCGCAGCACCGGGCGGCGCCCCGCCACCACCGTGAGCCCGGAGACGCGGCGCGCCATCAACGAGGGCCCACCCAAGCGGATGCTGGTCACGGTGGGGGAGAAGCGCACCCAGATCGCGGTGCTCGAGCAGCGCGACCTGATCGAGCACTTCGTCACGCGCCATGAGGACACCTCGTTCGTGGGCAACATCTACATGGGACGGGTGCAGAACGTCCTGCCGGGGATGGAGGCCGCCTTCATCGACATCGGCAAGGGCCGCAACGGGGTGCTCTACGCCGGCGAGGTCGACTATGAGGAGGACCTCGACACCGGAGCGACCCCTCGCATCGAGCAGACCCTCAAGCCCGGGCAGCCCGTGCTCGTGCAGGTCACCAAGGACCCGATGGGCAGCAAGGGTGCGCGGTTGACCCAGCAGCTGTCGCTGGCCGGGCGCTTCTGCGTGCTGGCCCCCGGCGGGGGGATGCTGGGCATCAGCCGCAAGCTGCCCGACGAGGAGCGCCAGCGCCTGCGCTCGATCCTCGGCGAGATCGTCCCCGAGGGCTTCGGGGTGATCGTGCGCACCGCCGCCGAGGGCGCCACGCGCGAGCAGCTCGAGGCCGACGTGCGGCGCCTCACCCGCATCTGGGAGCAGGCCAGCGCGGCGGCCGAGACCGCCAAGCCGCTCGACGCCGTCTACGAGGAGCCGGCGCTCGTCATGCGCGTCATCCGCGACGTGTTCGGGCCCGAGTACTCCGAGCTGGTGGTCGACGACGAGCAGCTCGCCGGCGATATCCGCGACTACCTCAGCGACGTCGCCCCCGAGCTGATCGATCGCGTCAAGACCCACACCGGCCCCGACCGGCTGTTCGACGCCTACGAGGTCACCGTCCAGGTGCGCCGCGCGCTCGAGAAGAAGGTCTGGCTGCGCTCGGGTGGCTACCTGATCATCGAGAAGACCGAGGCGATGTGGGTGATCGACGTCAACACCGGCAAGTTCGTCGGCTCGGACAACCTTGAGGAGACGGTGCTGCGCAACAACCTAGAGGCGGCCGACGAGATCGCCCGCCAGCTCCGCCTGCGTGACATGGGCGGGATCATCGTCATCGACTTCGTCGACATGCTGGTGCCGGCCAACCGCGACGAGGTGCTCAAGCGCTTCAAGCGCGAGCTGGCCCGCGACAAGACCAAGTCGCGGGTGATGGACATCTCCAAGCTCGGGCTGGTGCAGATGACCCGCAAGAACGTCAGCCAGGGCCTGACCGAGACGTTCACCCAGACGTGCGAGACGTGCGAGGGGCGCGGCGCCACCATCGTCGAGGTCTTCGACTGATCCGGCGATGAGCGCCCCGCCGAGTCCTCCGCGGCCGCGCCCACGCCGGACGGTCCTCACCGCCGGCGCCGGGGCCGTGCGCGCAGCGATCGACCCGGCGGCCGGGGGCCGGCTGGCCTCGCTGGAGGTCGCCGGCGCCGAGCGCCTGGTCGGGCCGCCGCAGCACGACGACCCGCTGGACTCGCTCCACTGGGGGTGCTTCCCGATGGCGCCGTGGGCCGGTCGGCTCCGTGATGCCACCGTGCCCTGGCGCGGTCGCACGGTGCCGGTGACCCCCACCCTCGGCCCGCACGGCCTCCACGGCGTCGCCTGGCAGCTGCCCCACACCGTGCGTCAGCGCGACGCGAGCACCGCGGAGCTCGCGTGCCTGCTGCCGCGCTCGCGGTGGCCCTTCGGCGGGCGACTGCGCCAGCGCCTGGAGCTGGCCCGCGACGGGCTGATGTGGACGCTCACGGTCGAGGCGGCCTCGGCGATGCCGGTGGCCGTGGGGTGGCACCCGTGGTTCGCGCGGCCCACCGAGGGCGACCTGGGCCTCACCGTTCGCGGCCAGCGCGTGCTGGAGACCGACGAGGCGCTGCTGCCCACCGGTCGGGTGCGCCAGGCCAGCGAGGCCGAGGATCTGCGCGGCGGACCGGCGCTGGGGGAGCGGCGCCTCGACCACGCGGTCGTCGACGCGGTGGCGCCGGCCACGGTGCGCTGGCCGGACCTGACGCTGACCGTCACCTGGGACGACCCGATCACCGCCGTGGTGGTGCACAGCCCGCCCGAGGGCGTGTGCGTCGAGCCGCAGACGGCCTGGCCCGACGCGATCACCCTGGCCGCCCAGGGGCGGGACGACACCGGTCTGGTCACCCTGGCGGGGGGAGAGGCGCTGACCGCGACCATGTGGTGGCGCTGGCAGGCAGCCTCCGGCGACCGGTAGCGGCCCTCGGCAACGGGTCGTCAGCGCCTCCGGCGCCCTGCGGCGCCGCGGCACCCCGCGGCACCCCGCGGCGTCCCTGCGGCGTCATACGGCGTCATGCGGCGTCATGCGGCGCCACTCACACGCTCGCGGCGCACCCAGCCGTCCGCGGCGCACCCAGCCGTCTGCGGCGCACCCACTCCTCGATCGCCGCACGAACCGGGTGCGTTGCGCAACACCGGTGGGTCGATCTGCACCCGATCTGCAGGCGCGGCGCGCACCGGGTGCAGATCGGCACGCCCCGCCTCGGCCTGACCCCCCTACTGGGTGCAGATCGGTCGGTATCTGTGTCGATGTGCACCCGATCCTCCGTCTTGGGTCGCAGCGGGTGCGCTGGGCAACGCTGGTAAGTCGCTTTGCACCCAGTCCAGGGTCTCGCGTGCTGTTGGGTGCGTTGCGTGACACCGGCGGGTCGATCTGCACCCAGTTGGCTGCGGCCGGTTGGAATGGGTGCGCGCCGCTGGCTGTCGCGGTGCGCGCCCCACGCCGTCGCGGCACGCGAACCTGCCCGTGCAGCGCTCCCCGCTGTCGGCGGCAGACCGTCAGGCCAGTGGGATCGGGCACCACGGAGCCCGCGGCCAGGCGAGCATCCGGTCCAGGGTCGCCATGGCGCCGAGGCGATGCTCGCTGGCCTGGCCAGCGCGGGCGAGGGTCGCCAGGCGGTGCCCACCCAGCAGCGCCGCGCCGAGGGAGGCCACCGGCAGCGAGACATCCGGCGTGTCGCGGCAGGGCACCATGGAGGCCGTTCCACCCTGACCCACCAGGCGCCAGCGCCCCTCGGCGATCCCCAGCTCGTCGTGGACCTCGAGGACCACCTCGCCGTCGGCATCCAACGTGCGAGCGGCCAGGGCCGCCGACGGGTCCAGCACGCGCAGCCACATGCCCTCGCCGTGGTCGATCTCGGCGGCCCACGGGTCGGTGAGCAGCCGTGGCAGCAGCGCATCGACGGGCTGGCCGCGCGCCGACAGGGTGGCCACGAGGTCGACTGCCAGCAGCTCGCGCCACAGCCGAGCCTCGGCGTCGGCGTCGGTGGCCAGGAACCAGCCGACCCGCAGCGTGTGGTGGGGTCCCGTGCGACCCCAGTCCTCGTGGAGGCGGTAGCTCGCCAGCCCCCGGTCGCCCACGGCGAGCAGCTGCCGTGGCCCGGCGTCGCGGCGCCCGATGCGCTCGCGGGTCAGCAGCGCCGTGGCGCGCGAGCGCGTCAGGTGCGCCATGCCCGGCACCTGGTCGCGCAGGCGCTCCCACAGGCCCACGGCGAGCTCGACGGCCTGGTCCGGCGTGGGGATCGATGGGGCAGCATCCTGCGCGCCGGACGTGGCGGGCGCGCCCGGCGCATCGGGCCGCAGCGCGCTGCGGCGCACGTCCACGCGCAGGTCGGCGGTCGGCTCGGCCTGGGCGTAGCCGAAGCGGCCGTAGATCGCGCCCTCGCTGGCCTGGAGGGCAGCCAGCGCCTCGCCGCGCTCGCGGGCCTGCTCGTGCAGGGCGCCGATCAGCCGCCGTCCCAGACCCCGACGGCGCAGGACGCTGCGGACCGCCAGCAGCGACACGACCGCGGTCGGCACGCGCGCGCCGCCGGGCACGCTGAGGTCGTGGGTCTGCGCCGCGGCCCCGGCCAGGAACCGGCCGCCGTCGTCGCGCACGCCGAGGGTGCGGTCGGCCTCGGCCTCGCCGCGCAGCATCGCCAGCTCGTCGGTGTCGATCTCCTCGCCGAAGGCCAGCGCGAGGTCGCGCAGGAACGCCTCGAGGTCGTCCTCGGGCACCGGGGTCGGGGTCAGGTCAGCGGTCACGAGGTGGTCCTCCACCGGTGGGGCTCACCGGTTCAGGGTTCGGGGGGTCGGGCGTGTCGGGCATGCCGCGGGCGTCACGCGTCGGGTGCGTCACGGGTCGGGCGCCTCGGCGGGCGACAGCAGCGCCCCCGGGAGCGTGCCGCCAGCGATCAGGGTCGCCTGCGCCAGCGAGCCCGTGCCGATCGGCTGGTCGGTGAAGGCGCGCTCGGCGGCGGCGACGACGGTGGCCAGGCCCGCATCGTCGCCGCTGCGATGCGCGAGGGGCCGCCAGTCGCACCCGGCGAAGCGCGCCTCCAGCAGGATCGCCATCCGGTCGGCGTCGCCGGCCGGCGCCGCCGGGTCGAGCGCCAGCGCGGCTGCCAGGGCGGTGGCCGAGGCGCCAGCAGCCCGGGCGCGGGCCAGCGCGCGCAGCGCGGGCGCCCGCCACCCCGGGGCGCCCTGCGGTGGCAGGGCGAAGGTCTCGGCCAGGGCACCTGGCGCGCGCAGCGACCACGGATCGCCCTCGGTGGTCACGTCGATCGGCACGCCGCACGCGTGGCAGGCGTCGTACAGGTCGCGCCCGCCGACCTCGACGGCAGCTGCGAGCAGGTCGGCGGTGGCCACCGGCCGTGGGCCGACCTCGCGCCCCGCCCAGCCGGCTGCGACCCGGGCGGGGGCGAGCACCGCCGACAGTGCCGGTGCGCGCTGGGCCAGGCGCGACACGGCCGCGGCGTGGGGTGCGAGGCGCTGGCCGGCAACGCCCTCGGAGCCAGCCAGGGCGACCACGAGGTCGGCCACGGTCGGCTCCGGCTGCCCGCGCTCGGCGCTGGCGCGCCCCGCAATGGTCCAGGCCACCAGCGCCTGGTCGGTCAGGCGCAGCGACATGGCGGGATCCGGCCGTGGTGGCCGCGTTGGCAGAGCATCATCCCAGACCCTACACTCGTGCTTCGCGCGAGCGCCTGCAGACGCCTGCCCGGCGCCGGGCGCCACGCGCCGCCGACGCCCACCCCACGCCCTCCGCACCCGAGGAGCCCCACGCCATGTACGCCGTAGTCGCACCGGACGGCAAGCAGCACCGCGTCGCCGTCGGTGACACGATCGACGTGGAGCGCGTCGACGCCGGCCCCGAGTCGACGCTCACCATGGATCCCGTCCTGGTGGTGGGCGATGACGGCAGTGTCGCCGCCACGCCGGACCAGCTGGGCGACGCCAGCGTCCGTGCCACCGTGGTCGACCACCACAAGGCGCGGAAGGTCACCGCCTTCATGTACCACAACAAGACCGGCTTCAAGCGCACGCGCGGGCACCGCCAGCAGCGCACCCTGCTGCGCATCGACGCCATCGACGCCTAGCGCTCCGTCACCGCTGCGAGCGCATCACCCGAGGAGGCCCCATGTCCACCAAGAAGGGCACCGGCTCCACCAACAACGGTCGCGACTCGAACCCGAAGATGCTGGGCACCAAGCGGTTCGGGGGGCAGACCGTGACCGCAGGCAGCATCATCGTGCGTCAGCGCGGCACTCCGATCCGACCTGGTCGTGGCGTGGGCCGCGGCAAGGACGACACCCTGTTCGCCCTCAACGATGGGGTCGTGTCGTTCCGCAGCTCGGGCAAGCAGAAGTACGCCGAGGTGCTCGAGGGCTGACCCGGCCGCTGGCGGGCTGTGCTGCTCGGCGCGGCCCGACCGCGAGCGCGCCCGGCAGACGGGGTGCAGGGCGACCGGAGCGGCGCTGCCGGTCCGGTCGCAGCCCAGGCTCAACCGCGGTGTGTCTCGAGCCACGTGACGGCGAAGTCCACGAGGTCGCGTTGGCGCAGCACGCGCGCCACGCCGTAGCCTGCCTGTCCGACCAGCACCGCTTCGGGCCTGGCCGCCTCGTAGGCTGCCCCGAGCCTGGCGAAGTCCTCCTCGTCGATCGCGACGTCCTCGACCTCGACCCACGTGGCCGTGTGGGCGTGCGCATCCGCGGGGGCGGGCACGAGCCGGTGCAGGCGCTGCCCGGCGGTGGTGCGCGCCCGGTACTCCGCCAGGTGCAGCGAGGTGTTGACCGCGTGGCCCACCCCCAGCAGCAGCACCAGCGCGTCGTGCTCGTACAGGCGCGCCAGCGGCGAGCGCTCCCCGAGGCGATGGGCCAGCGGGTGCTCGCCGCACAGCGCCTGCGCGCGGGGTCCGCGGGCAGCGAACGACACCTCCGGATGGGCGCTGCGCACCACGTCGGGGTGGTCGCGGAACGCCTCCACGATGGCGCCCATGCCGCGCGTCGGGCTGACCGCGGGGTCGAACGGCGGCAGCGCCGCCCGCACCGTGGAGACCCAGCTGGGCGGCACCGGCGGGTGCTGCCACTCGGCCGGGTCGCTCAGGCTCGTGTGGGTGGGCATCACCACGGTGCCCGAGGGCCCCACGGCCGCCTCCAGCGCCCGACACACCGCGACCGGACCGCCGGCCACCCAGCCCAGCGCCGACAGGGAGCTGTGCACCAGCACCGTCGCTCCCGCGAGGTCGAGCGCGGCGAGGTCGGCGGCCAGCGACTCGCTGGTGACCGGCCCGTCGACGCTGCGCGCGATGACCTCGCGCTCGCCCATGGTCGTGACCTCCGCCTGCACCGGGGACGCGGGATGGTGCCCTCGAGCCTAGGGGGTCGTGCGCGGCGCCCCGGCGCTCGCCTCGGAGCCCGCGCGTCCCGGCACGCTGCGAGCGCCTACGCTGCACCGCGATGACAAGCGCGTTCGTCGACGAGGTCACCATCACCGCCATGGGTGGTGCTGGCGGTGACGGGGTGACCTCGTTCGACCGTCAACCCTACGAGCCCAAGGGCCGACCGGATGGCGGCGACGGCGGTCACGGCGGGGACGTGGTCGTGCGCGCCAGCAAGGACGAGGGCAGCCTGCTGGACCTGCGCTACCGGCCGCACCGCACCGCAGGACGCGGCCGCCACGGCAGCGGCGACCGGCGTCGCGGCGCCGACGGTGAGTCGGTGGTGCTGACCGTCCCCGAGGGCACGGTGGTCACCGACGCCGACAGCGGCGCGCTGCTCGCCGACCTCGCCCGTGACGGCGACGAGGTCGTGGTCGCGCGCGGCGGCCGCGGCGGTCGCGGCAACGCCGCGCTGGCCGGTCCGCGGCGGCGCGCCCCACGGTTCCGCGAGCTGGGCGAGCCGGGCGACCAGCGCAGCGTGCGCTGCGAGCTGAAGCTGCTGGCCGACGTGGCGCTGGTGGGCATGCCCAGCGCCGGCAAGTCGTCGCTGATCGCTCACGTCTCCGCGGCGCGCCCCAAGGTGGCGGCCTACCCGTTCACCACGCTGACCCCGAAGCTCGGGGTGGTCCGCGTCGATGACACCGACTTCACCATCGCCGACGTGCCCGGGCTCATCGCCGGCGCCAGCGAGGGCCGCGGCTTGGGGGACCGCTTCCTGCGCCACATCGAGCGCGCCGCCGCGCTGGTGCACGTGCTCGACTGCGCCAGCCTTGAGGGCCGCGACCCGCGGGAGGACCTGGAGGTCATCTGCGGCGAGCTGGCCGCCTACGACGCGCGCGCCACGGGGCTGCCCGGGCGGGCGCCGCTGGGTGAGCGCCCCGCGCTGGTGTTCCTCAACAAGGTGGATGCCGAGCGCGAGGTCGCCGAGCTGGTGCGACCCGACCTGGAGGCCGCGGGCTGGGAGGTGCTGGCCGGCAGCGCCGTCACCGGGGAGGGGCTCACCGCGCTGCTGCGCCGCCTCGCGGAGGTGGTGCGCGCCGCGCGGGCAGCGCGGGCGGCCGAGGAGGAGGTCAGCCCCCGCGGGCCGGTGCTGCGGCCCGTGGCAGAGCCCGAGCCGGTGCGCGTGGTCCGCACGTCGCAGGGCTGGCAGGTCCTCGGCGGCAACGTGGCCCGCTGGATCGCCCAGACCGACTTCAGCAACGAGGAGGCCGTGGCGCACCTGCAGCGGCGCCTGCGCAGCGCCGGGGTCATCGAGGCGCTCGCCGACGCTGGCGCCCGCGCTGGTGACGACGTGATCGTCGGTGACGTGGTGTTCGACTTCGAGCCCCCGCCCGACGCCGACCCCGACGTCGAGCCCGACCCCGACGCGGACCCCGACGCGGACCCCGAGGCCGACCCTGACCCCGACCCGGACGAGCTGCGGTGACGCGCCGGTTCCCAAGACCCCGACGCGTGGTGGTCAAGGTCGGCTCGGCGAGCCTGCGCGGCCCCGACGGGGTGGATCGCGCCTTCCTCGACGAGCTCGTCGCCCAGCTCGCCCGCTGCGCGGACGCGGGCAGCCAGCCGGTGCTGGTCTCCTCCGGTGCGGTCGCCGCTGGCCTGGGTGGCCTCGGCCTCGCCCGCCGGCCTCCCGACCTGCCCAGCCTGCAGGCCGCGGCCAGCGTCGGGCAGGGCAAGCTGCTGCACGCCTACGCCGACGCGCTGGCGCCGCACGGCCGCGCGGTGGGCCAGGTGCTGCTGACCCCCTCGGACGTCACCGACCGCACCCGCTACCTCAACGCGCGCAACACCGTCGAGCGGCTGCTGCGCTACGGGGCCGTGCCGGTGGTCAACGAGAACGACACCGTGGCCACCGACGAGCTGCGCTTCGGCGACAACGACCGCCTCGCGGCGCTGGTGGCCTCGATGCTCGGTGCCGAGCTGCTGCTGCTGCTCTCCGACGTCGACGGGGTGCTGGTCAGCCAGCCCGAGGTCGGCGCCGCACCGCAGGTCGTGCCCCAGCTCGACGACCCCGGCGAGGCCGCCCGCTACGACTTCGGAGGCAGCTCGGATGTCGGCACCGGCGGGATGACCAGCAAGATCGAGGCCGCGCGCATCGCCTGGTTCTCCAGCTGCCACACCGTGCTCGCTCGAGCCCGCCGCCCGCAGGTGATCGACGAGGTCGTCGCCGGCGCGGAGGTTGGCACGTGGTTCCCGCCGAGCCCCTCACGTCCCGAGAGCCGCAAGCTGTGGATCGCGTTCGCCCAGCAGCCGCACGGGGTGATCGAGGTGGACCCGGGAGCGGTGGAGGCGCTGCTGCGGCGCGGCACCTCGCTGCTGGCCGCCGGGGGGGTGGCGGTTCATGGCACGTTCGCAGCCGGCGATCCCGTCGACGTGGCCGGTCCTGACGGCCAGATCGTGGCGCGCGGGCTGTCCGCCTACGACCGTGCGACCCTGGAGCGCCTGCGCGGTCATCGCCAGGCCGAGGTGGCCGACTCGCTGGCGATCGACGACCCGCCCGAGGTGATCCACCGCGACCAGCTGATCGTGCTGGCAGCGCCGGGCCAGCCACGCTGATCAGCCGCGCTGACCCCCAAGCGCGCCGCTCAGCGGCGGGTGGGTGGCGGGTTGGCCAGCGCCTCGCGGTCGTCGCGGCGGAACGCCCCCGGCCGCGGACGGTCGGGCAGCGCGTCGCGGCGCACCCCATGGTCGCGCGCGAGGTGGTCGTCGAGCTCGTCGGCGACGGCGAAGCGCAGCTCGCACTTGGGGCACTGGCTGACCACGACGGCCTCCTCGTTGCACCGGGTGCTCACCGTACCGGATCCAGCCGCGTCACCGGATCCCGCCGCGCCCTGGCGCGCTAGCCCTGCTGCTGCGCCCGGTGCTCCTCGTCGTGGTTGCCCTGGCGCGGGAACGCCGGGGGGCGCTCGAGCTCGCGCCACATCGCCTGGTCGGCCATCTGCAGCAGCAGCTCCTCCAGCAGCGGAGGCTCGACCTCCAGCAGCCGCCACAGCTCGAGGCTGTTGCCGAGGTCGGAGTGCCAGCGGGCGAGCACCTCGTCGTCGGACTGGTCCAGCTCGATCAGCAGGCTGCGCGCTGGCTGGAGCTTGCGCGTGGAGATCTTGGCGATGTACTCCTCCCGGGACTCCGTCCATCCCAGGCGCACCACGAAGTGCTCGGGATCGGAGGCCTTCAGCGCCTGGGCGCGCTCGGCGAGCGCCTCGACCAGCTCCTCGTGGCGCCGCATCTGGGCCTGCCGCTGCGCGTGCTCGGCGCGGATCTTCTCCTCGGCCTGCTGCTGCCGGGCGCGGTCCATCTCGTCCTCGGCGCGTCGCCGCTGCTCGGCGAGCTCGGCGTTGCGGGCCAGCCGCTGCTGCAGCGCGTCCTGGAAGTCGCTCATCGGGGTCCCCTGCTCGGCGGGACGGTGATCGTCTGCGGGCAGTGTGCCCGCTCGTGCTCGCCTCGCACCAACGCGGGCGGGACCGGGGTGACGCGGGCACTACCATCGTCGGCGACCGCTCGTCGGAGCACCCCGGCCGCGGTCGCTTCCCGACCGGCCACCACACCACGCGCCCTCGGCGCCCCCCGCGCCCGCAGGAGACGCGCCCGCAGGAGGCTTGCCATGTCGACCGTGCTGGACCTGTGCCGCGCCGCCCAGCGCGCCACCCCGCGCCTGCAGGCAGCGACCACGCAGGACAAGGATCGTGCGCTGGCGGCCATGGCCGACGCACTCGAGGCACGCGCCGAGGAGGTGCGCGAGGCCAACACCGCCGACGTCGAGGCCGCTCGCGCCGACGGCCTGCCCGCGGCGACGATCGATCGCCTGGCGCTGTCCAGCGAGCGGCTGGCCGACGTCGCCGAGGGGCTGCGCTCCCTGATCGACCTGCGCGACCCGGTCGGTGAGATCACCCGCGGGTGGACCCAGCCCAACGGGCTGCAGATCCGCCAGGTGCGGGTGCCGCTGGGGGTCGTGGCCATGGTCTACGAGGGGCGCCCCAACGTCACGGCCGACGCCGCCGGCCTGGCGCTCAAGGCCGGCAACGCGGTGGTGCTGCGCGGCTCGTCGAGCGCCATCCGCTCCAACCGGGCGATCGCTGCGATCCTGCGCGACGCGGTCGCCGAGGCCGGGCTGCCCGCCGAGGCGATCACCCTCATCGACGACACCAGCCGTGACGCGGTCACCGAGCTCATGCGCGCTCGCGGCCTGGTGGACCTGCTCATCCCGCGCGGCGGCGCAGGCCTGATCCAGTCGGTGGTCACCCAGAGCCAGGTGCCGGTCATCGAGACCGGGGTCGGCAACTGCCACGTCTACGTGGACCGCACCGCCGACCTCGCCATGGCCGAGCGCATCATCGTCAACGCCAAGGCCGGACGCCCCAGCGTGTGCTGCGCGGCCGAGTCGCTCCTGGTGCACCGCGACGTCGCCGAGGCGTTCCTCCCGCGTGCGGCGACCGCGCTGGCCAAGGCCGGAGTCGAGCTGCGCGGCGACCCGCCGACCTGCGACCTCGTCACCGCCACCGCCGCTTCGGAGGAGGACTACGACACCGAGTACCTCGACCTCGTGCTCGCCGTGCGCGTGGTCGAGGACCTCGACGCGGCCCTGGCGCACATCGCACGGCACGGCACCCGCCACACCGAGGCCATCGTCACCGAGGAGCGCAGCGCCGCCCGGCGCTTCACTGCCGAGGTCGACGCCGCCGCGGTCATGGTCAACGCGTCCACCTACTTCACCGATGGCGGTCAGTTCGGGTTCGGCGCCGAGATCGGCATCTCCACCCAGAAGCTGCACGCCCGCGGGCCCATGGCCCTCCCGGAGCTGACCTCCACCAAGTACGTCGTCGAGGGCGACGGGCACATCCGCAGCTGACGGCGGGGCAGGCCAGCACGCGGGCGGTCGCCACGGGTGCCACGCCCGGGCGGCCGCCGCGGGTGGCACGCCCCTAGACTGCCCGCATGGGCACAGCGCGCCGCCTCGGGATCATGGGTGGGACGTTCGATCCGATCCACCTCGGCCACCTCGTGGCGGCCGAGCAGATCCGTGCCGACCTCGCGCTCGACGAGGTCGTGTTCATCCCGGCGGGGCAGCCGTGGCAGAAGGCGCGGGCGGTGACCCCGGCCGAGCACCGCTACCTGATGACCGTGCTGGCCACCGCCGCCAACCCCGCGTTCAGCGTCTCCCGGTTGGAGGTCGACGCGGAGGGGCCCACCTACACCGTCGACACGCTGCGCGCGCTGCGCCGACGTCTAGCAGACGAGGACCTGTTCTTCATCACCGGAGCCGACGCGATCCTGTCGATCCTGACCTGGCGCGATGCCACCGAGTGCCTCGAGCTCGCGGAGTTCGTGGCGGCCACCCGGCCCGGTCACGACCTGAGCGACCTCGAGGAGACCGGGATCCGTGACAAGGTGATGGCCGTGGACGTGCCCGCGCTGGCTATCAGCTCCACCGACGTGCGCGAGCGGATCGCCGCCGGCCGGCCGGTGACCTACCTCATCCCGCGCGAGGTCGAGCAGTACGCCCGCAAGCACGGGCTGTACGGCACCGAGCGCCAGCGCCTGGGCATCGACCAGCCGCGCTGACGCTCATCGCCTGCGAGGTGGCGTGCCGCCCCTGCGGTGCGCAGCCGAGGGGTCACCGGTACCATCTGTGGTGCAGGCGGTGGGCACACCGCCCGCCAGGTGACCGCGTCGAACTGGGAGCAGCTGCTCTGAGCACCGTCGACACCACCGCATCCTTCGCGCTCGCTCGACTCGCCGCCCACGGGGCCGCGGACAAGAAGGCCACCCGGATCCGCCTGCTGGACGTGGGCGACCTGCTGCAGGTCACCGACGTGTTCGTGATCTGCTCGGCGGCCAGCACGCGCCAGCTCGACGTGGTCGTGGACCGCGTCGAGGAGGTCTGCCGCGAGCAGGGCCACAGGCCGCTGCGCCGCGAGGGCGACCTGGGCAGCGGCTGGCTGATCCTCGACTACGGGCCCGTGGTGGTACACGCCTTCACCGACGAGCAGCGCGCCGTCTACGACCTCGAGCGCCTGTGGGGCGACGCGCCCGTCGAGGTGATCGCAGACGACCCCGCGGAGCAGCGCGTCGCGACGTCGGCGTGAGCCCACGCTGGCGCGTGGTGCTGGTGCGCCACGCCGAGTCCGAGGGCAACGCCGCCGGTCGCTGGCAGGGGCAGAGCGGGGCTGCCCTCACCCCGCGTGGCCACCAGCAGGCCGCCGCCCTCGCGACCGGGCTCGCCGACCTCGAAGGGGTCACCGTCGTCGCGCGCAGCGACCTGCGCCGCGTCGCCGAGACCGCCGCGCCGCTGCTGGCCCGCACCGGCTGGCCCGAGCACGTGGACGCGCGCTGGCGCGAGCTCGACGTCGGGTGCTGGACGGGCCGCGCGGTCGAGGAGGTGCGCCGGGCCGAGCCCGACCGGTTCGCTGCCTTCCGGTCCGGGACCGCGCCTGCCGGCGGTGACGGGGAGTCGCTGCCCGATCTGCGTGCGCGCCTGCGGGCCGCCTGCGAGGAGCTGCTGGTCGCCCACGCCAGCGGCACGCTCCTAGCGGTGACGCACGGGTGGGCGCTGCGCGCCGCGGTGGCCGAGCTGACCGCGAGCGCGCCCGGCGCCGAGCGCACCGACTTCCACGGCGTGGGCAACACCGCGGTCTGCACCCTCGTCGGCGACGCCCTCCCGCTGGCCGTCACCGGCTACGATGACCAGTCCCACCTGCCCCCGGAGCTGCGCAGCGGTCGCCAGCGCGTCGGAGCCTGACCCGGCGACACAGGCCCCTCGAGCCCGGCCAGCGCGCCTGCTGCGCCCGGCGTTCGACTTCGTCCACGTCCACGGGACGCGCTGTCGTCGCTCTCGACCCTCGACGCCGCCACTGCCGTGCAGGAGCCAGGCGCCATGACCGACCTCGCACCGTCCCCGTGTCACGACCGGCCCGACGCCTGGTTCGCGTGGATCTGGCAGCGCCTCGGACCCCGCCTGGAGCACCGCGGCCTCGCGGCGCACCGCGCGTGGACGGTGGCCGGGCTGCACGGACGGGTGATCGAGGTCGGCTGCGGGGACGGCCTCATGTTCGCGCACTACCCACCGGCCGTCGACGAGGTGGTGGCCGTGGAGCCCGAGCCGCGGCTGCGCGCCCTGGCCGAGCAGGCCGCGCGCCGCGCTCCCGTGCCGGTCACCGTGCTGCCCGGCTGCGCCGAGTCGCTGCCGCTGGCGGATGCCTCCTGCGACGCCGCGGTGGCCATGCTGGTGCTCTGCTCGGTCGCAGAGCCCCGCACCGCCGCCCGGGAGCTGCGCCGGGTGCTGCGCGACGACGGCGAGCTCCGCTTCCACGAGCACGTGCGCGCCGCCACACCGCTGGGGCAGCGGCTGCAGCGCAGCCTCGACGTGGTGTGGCCCCACATCGGTGGCGGGTGCCACACCGCGCGCCCGACGGTGACCACACTGGCCGAGGCAGGCCTCACCCCATGGCTGCTCGAGCGGCTCCCCGTCTCCTCGCGGGTGCCGGCACCGACGCTGCCGTGGGTGCGCGGGGTGGCCGCACCCCGCGCCTGAACCCTGAACCCGCCCGGTGCGCGTGCGCGCTAGCCGCCGCCGGGGGGCCGCTCATCGGGGTCGGACTGCCACCACGGCCCGGTGCGCAGCCGCGACAGCCACCGGATGCCCCGGCGGTCGGGCTCCTCGGTGCGGCGGTGCTGCCACAGCGCCTTGCGGTACTCGCGGTTGAGCTCGGCGATGACGCGCAAGGGGATGTCGGCCGGGCACGCCGGCTCGCACTCGCCCATGTTGGTGCACGACCCGAAGTCGGTCTCCATCGTGTCGACCATGGCGCGCACGCGCTCGGCGCGCTCGACCTGGCCCTGGGGCAGGCTGGCCATGTGGGCCACCTTGGCGCCGGTGAACAGCTGCGCGGCCGCGTTGGGGCACGCCGCCACGCACGCGCCGCAGCCGATGCAGGCCGCGAAGTCCATGGCCTGGTCGGCCTCGTTGCGGTTGACCGGCATGGTCAGGGCCTCGGTGGCGGCGTTGGTCGGGGTCGACACGTAGCCGCCGGAGGCGATGATCCGGTCGAGCCCGGAGCGATCCACGACGAGGTCGCGCAGCACCGGGAAGGCCTCGGAGCGGAACGGCTCGATGCGCCCCGTGTCGCCGTCGGAGAAGCTGCGCAGCCGCTGCAGGCACGAGGGGGTGTAGTCCACCGGCCCGTGCGGGCGTCCCTCGACCATCACGCCGCAGCTGCCGCAGATGCCCTCGCGGCAGTCGTGGTCGAAGGCCACCGGCTCGCGGCCCTCGTCGACCAGCTGCGCGTTGAGCATGTCCAGCAGCTCGAGCACGCTCATCTCGGCGCCGGCCTCGTCGACCTGGTAGCGCTCGAAGCGCCCGGGGTCGTTGGCGTGGTCCTGGCGCCAGACCTCCAGCTGCAGTCGCATCACTTGTAGCTCCTCGTCGCGAGCGGGACACGCTCGAAGGTCAGGGGCTCGCTGCGGCGCACGGGCCGGCCGTCGGGTCCCGGCGGTGCCCACGCCGAGGTGTTGGCCCAGTTCTCGTCGTCGCGACGCGCCTCGCCCTCCTCGGTCTGGTGCTCGGTGCGGAAGTGCGCGCCGGCCGACTCCTCGCGGTCCAGCGCGTCCAGCGCCATGAGCTCGGCCTGCTCGAGGAAGTCAGCGACGCGCCCGGCGCGCTCGAGCTCCTGGTTGAGCTGCTGGCCGTGACCGACCACGCGCACGTCGCGCCAGAACTCCTCGCGCAGGTCGCGGATGGCGTCGGCGCCCTTGGCCAGGCTGTGGGCGTTGCGCTCGACGCCGACGTGGTCCCACAGCAGCTCGCCGAGCTCCTTGTGGAAGTAGTCCGGGCCGCGCGTGCCGCCGACGCTCAGCAGCGCGTCGAGCTGCTCGCGCACCTGTCGCACGGTGGCCTGCACGTCGGGGTGGTCCTCGGGCAGCGGGTCGGTGCCCAGCTGTGGCGCCAGATAGTTCGGCACCGTCCAGGGCAGGACGAACCAGCCGTCCACCGAGGCCGACAGCAGCGAGTTGGCTCCCAGGCGGTTCGCGCCGTGGTAGTTGAAGCTGGCCTCGCCACCCACGAACAGCCCCGGGATCGAGCTCATCCCGTCGTAGTCGGTCCACAGCCCGCCCATCACGAAGTGCGGGCCGGGGGCGATGCGCATCGGCTCGGTCCAGGGGTCCTCGCCGGTCGCGTCGATGTAGAGCTCGAACAGGTTGCTGTAGCGGTCCTCGATCGTCTTGCGCCCCAGGCGGGCGATCGCGTCCGAGAAGTCGAGGTACACCCCGTTGCGCAGCGGGCCCACGCCCTTGCCGGCGTCCAGCTGCGCCTTGGCCGCGCGCGAGGAGATGTCGCGCGGGGCGAGGTTGCCGAACGAGGGGTAGAGGCGCTCGAGGTAGTAGTCGCGCTCCTCCTCGGGGATCTCGTTGGGCGGGCGGTCGTCGCCGGGCTGCGCGGGCACCCACACGCGCCCGTCGTTGCGCAGCGACTCGCTCATCAGGGTGACCTTCGACTGCCACTCGCTGTTCAGCGGCAGCGAGGTCGGGTGAAACTGCACATAGCAGGGGTTCGCGAACAGCGCGCCGCGCTTGTGCGCGCGCCAGGTCGCCGAGACGTTGGAGGACTTGGCGAGCGTGCTCTTGTAGTAGGCGTTGCCGTAGCCGCCCGTGGCCAGCACCACCGCGTGGGCGGTCACCGGTCGGATCTCCCCGGTCACGAGGTCGCGGACCACGATCCCAACCGCCCGTCCCTCGGAGACGATGAGGTCGAGCATCTCGGTGCGCGTGTTGAGCTTGAGGCGTCCCGCGCCGACCTCCTTGAGCAGCTGCTGCGACCCGGCGATCTGCAGCTGCTGACCGGTCTGCCCGCGGGCGTAGAAGGTGCGCGAGACCTGCACGCCGCCGAACGAGCGGGTGGCGATGCCGCCGCCGTACTCGCGAGCGAACGGCACGCCCTGCGCCGTCATGTGGTCGATGACCCGCACCGACAGCTCTGCCAGCCGGTAGGCGTCGGCCTCGCGGGTGCGGAAGTCACCGCCCTTGACGGTGTCGCGGAAGAAGCGCTCCACCGAGTCGCCGTCGGCCTTGTAGGCCTTGGCGGCGTTGATGCCGCCCTGCGCGGCGACGCTGTGGGCGCGCCGCGGCGCGTCGTGGAAGGTGAAGGCCTCGACCTGATAGCCGAGCTCGGAGAGGGTCGCCGCCGCGCCAGCGCCGGCGAGACCGGTGCCCACCACGATGACCTTGAACTTGCGCCTGTTCGGCGGGTTGACGAGCTTCAGGTCGAGCTGGTGCTGCTCCCACAGCTCGGCGAGGTCACCGGTCGGTGCCGCACCGTGGATCTCCGGTCCGACAGCACGGCGCTGGTCCAGATCAGCGATCATTCGCAAGCCTCCCGTTCACGTCCCTCCCTATAGTGACGCGTGTGGCGCAGCGTGCGCACAGAGTAGGGCCTGGAGGGGCGGGTCGAAGGTCCCAGACGGCCCCGAGCGCGGCGCAGCCGCGGGCCAGGGGCGCCCCGAGCAGGGGGAGGGTCCCGGGCATGGGAACGGCCCCGCGCGAACGCGGGGCCGTCATCTCACCTCTCGCGCCAGCCGGGACCGGGGCGACGCCCTTGTGGCGTCGGCGGTCCGGCTGCCACCGTCGCTGCTCCTTGGTGAGCGGCGACGGCCGCGACCGGTCGGCACTGCCTGTGCCGCGGTGGAGCCGAGGGGACTCGAACCCCTGACCTCAGCCATGCCATGGCTGCGCTCTACCACCTGAGCTACGGCCCCGTGAGCGGTGGGGCAGTGTAGCGAGGCCGGGCGGGGCGCGCCATCGCGGGGTCGCCGCGCCACGGCCCCGTGGTCAGCGGTGCTCGCTGACCCAGTCGACCAGCTTCTGGGTGAGCTCGCTGGAGATGTCGGCGAAGGTGGTGCCCACGTCGAGCCTGGCAAGGGCCTCGTCGCGGCGCCCGCGCAGCGCCAGCTCGAGCACGCCGCCGGCCTCCTCGTGGAAGCGCGTGTGCAGCTGCGCGATCTCCTCGACGCGCTGATCGCGCGGCTGGGTGGCGAGCCACTTGCCGAACGCGCAGCGGTCGTTGGCGCGCGCGGTCACCGGGTCGAAGGAGCTGCGGCCGGTGTGGGCGGCCTCCTCCAGCCGCGCCTTCCACATGCCGTGCGCGGCGATCGCGGCACGCACCGGATCGTCGCCGGTGGCGGTGTCGCCCACGACGTTGCCGAGCTGCAGTGAGGTGCCGGCGAGCCGCTCGGCGGTGTGGAAGGCCTCGGTGGCGCGCTCGCCGGCGCTCTGGCTCGCGGCGGTCACGTTGGCGGCGCGCTCGGAGACGTCGCTGGCGCCCGAG
This sequence comes from Nitriliruptoria bacterium, assembly GCA_003553565.1. Lineage (GTDB taxonomy): Bacteria > Actinomycetota > Nitriliruptoria > Euzebyales > Egibacteraceae > PUKE01. The sequence continues at coordinate 38,769 of PWER01000005.1, forward strand.
GAGGCCTCGTGCACGTTGCGGGTCATCTCCTCGGCGGTCGCACTCTGCTCCTCCACCGCCGAGGCGATCGCGCTCTGGTTCTCGTTGATCTGCTGGATGGTCTCGACGATGCCGTTGATCGCCTCGGTGGTCTCGTGCGCGGCGTCCTGGACCTGGGTGATGGTCTCGCCGATGCGCTCGGTGGCCTGAGCGGTCTCGCTGGCGAGGTCCTTCACCTCGTGGGCGACCACCGCGAAGCCCTTGCCGGCCTCGCCGGCGCGGGCGGCCTCGATGGTGGCGTTGAGCGCCAGCAGGTTGGTCTGCTCGGCGATCGAGTGGATGAGCTTGGCGGCGTCGCCGATCTCCCCGGAGCTGGTCGACAGCCGGCGCACCACATCGCCGGTCTCCTCGGCCTTGGCTGCGCCCTCCCGCGCGACGTTGGCCGCGCTGCTGGCCTGCTGGGTGATCTCCTGGATCGAGGCCGACATCTCCTCGGTGCCGGTGGCCAGCGACCCGACGTTGGAGCTGACCTGCTCGATGGCGGCCGCTGCCGAGCCGAGCTGCTCGGCAACCTGGTTGGCATCACGGGCCAGCAGGGTGGCGCCGGCGCGCATCTCCTCGGCCCCCACGGCCAGGTCCCCGCTGGTGAACGCCAGCGGGCGGCCCACCGAGCGGCGCAGGCTCAGCGCGATGCCTGCAGCCAGTGCGACCGCGACGACCCCGAGACCACCGAGCAGCGTGGTGAGCCCCACCGGTGCGACGAAGACCTCGGCGACCGCCAGGATCGCCAGCAGCACAGCGACCACGGCGACACCCGTGGGCACGGCGATGGCCCCGATGAGCTTCTGGTTCAAGGTGAGGTCGTGCAGCTTCGCGAGCATGGTGGGGCTCCTCGTCGTCACGGCGGCGCACGCGCGCGGTGGTGAGTCGTGTCGGCGCGGCGAGGTGCGCGATAAGGAGCAGGTCGGACAGGGCGAGGGACCCCCGGCAGGGTGCTGGCGGGACCCCGCTACACTGCACGCGCCCACGTCGCAGGCACCTCCGAGGAGCGCAGCGGTGAACGAGCCGGTCCGCACGGGCTACGACCCGCACGACATCGAGCCGCGCTGGCAGCAGTGGTGGCACGAGCAGCGGCTGTTCGAGGCGCGCGAGACCTCTGACCGCCCCCCGTACTACGCGCTGCACATGTTCCCCTACCCCTCGGGCGACCTGCACATGGGGCACGTGGAGGCGTTCAGCCTGGCCGATGCCGTGGCGCGCTACCAGCGCCTGCAGGGCTACGAGGTCATGAACCCGATCGGGTGGGACTCCTTCGGGCTCAACGCCGAGAACGCCGCGATCCGCCGGGGCATCGACCCCAAGAAGTGGACCTACGACAACATCGAGACCCAGGCGGCGACGATGCAGCGCCTGGGCCTGGCCTGGGACTGGTCGCGCCGGCTGCACACCTCCGACCCCGAGTACTACCGCTGGACCCAGTGGATCTTCCTCCAGCTGTTCCAGGCGGGCTGGGCCTACCGCGCCGACTCCGAGGTCAACTGGTGCCCGTCCTGCCAGACGGTGCTGGCCAACGAGCAGGTCCACGACGGCGCCTGCGAGTACTGCGACACCGAGGTCACCAAGAAGCCGCTGACCCAGTGGTTCCTCAAGATCACCGACTTCGCCGAGCGCCTGCTCGACGACATGAGCCAGCTGGAGGACACCTGGCCCCAGCGGGTGCTGGCGCTGCAGCGCAACTGGATCGGGCGCAGCGAGGGCGCCAACGTCACGTTCCGCATCGTGGCCCCCGGCGCCGACCCCGACAGCGGCGAGGAGGTCGTGGTCTACACCACGCGCCCCGACACGCTGTACGGCGCGACGTTCTTCGTCGTTGCGCCCGAGCACAGCCAGGCGCGCGCCTGGGCGCAGGCCGGCGGTGCGGCCGAGGAGTTCGACGCCTTCCGTGACCGCGTGCGCCGCAAGAGCGACGTGGAGCGCGAGGCCGCCGGCGGCGACAAGGACGGCGTGCGCCTGGGCGTGGAGGCCATCAACCCCGTCAACGGCGAGCGCTTGCCCGTCTACGCCGCCGACTACGTGCTCATGGGGTATGGGACGGGCGCGATCATGGCGGTGCCCGCCCACGACCAGCGCGACCTCGACTTCGCTCGCGCCCACGACCTGCCGGTGCGCGTGGTCGTGCAGCCTGAGGGCGCCGAGGACCTCGACGCCACCACGATGACCGAGGCCGCGGCCGGCGAGGGCGTCACGATCAACTCCGGGCCCTACGACGGTCTGCCGTGGCCCGAGACCAAGGAGCGCATCACCGGCGACCTCGCCACGCAGGGCCTCGGCGAGTTCGCGGTCAACTACCGCCTGCGCGACTGGCTGGTCAGCCGCCAGCGGTTCTGGGGCTGCCCGATCCCGATCATCCACTGCGAGGCCTGCGGGCTCGTGCCAGTGCCCGAGGAGGACCTCCCCGTGGCGCTGCCCGACCCCAGCGAGGTCGCCTTCACCCCCGGGGGCGAGTCGCCGCTGGCCGGCCACGAGGGCTTCGTCGCCGTCGAGTGCCCGCAGTGCGCTGGTCCCGCACGGCGCGAGACCGACACGATGGACACCTTCGTGGACTCCTCGTGGTACTTCCTGCGCTACTGCTCGCCCCACCGCGACGACGTCGCCTTCGACGACGAGGCCGTGCGCCGCTGGATGCCGGTCGACCAGTACACCGGCGGCATCGAGCACGCGATCCTGCACCTGCTCTACGCGCGCTTCTTCACCAAGGCGCTGCACGACCTCGGCCACGTCGACTTCGTGGAGCCGTTCACGCGGCTGAAGTCGCAGGGCATGGTGCTCAAGGACGGCGCGGCGATGAGCAAGTCCAAGGGCAACCTCGTCGAGCCCAAGGAGGTGGTGGGCGAGTTCGGCGCGGACACGCTGCGCACCACGATGCTGTTCGCCGGACCGATCGAGGACGACGTCGACTGGTCCGATGTCAGCCCCGCGGGCACCTTCCGGTGGCTGTCGCGGCTCACCCGACTGGTCGACGCGCACGTCGCCGCCGGCGAGCAGGACGCGGGCGGCGAGGACGCGCGCGCCACGCTGCGGCGCGCCACCCACCAGGCCATCGCCGCGGTCGGCGAGGACTTCGCGGCCTTCAAGTACAACACGGCCATCGCCAAGCTGATGGAGCTGTCCAACGCCGTGGGCGCAGCCCAGCGCGAGGGCGTGACCGGCGCCGCGGTGCGCGAGGCGCTGGAGGCCGCGGCCATCATGCTCTCGCCGATCGCGCCGCATGTGGCCGAGGAGGTGTGGCACCGCCTGGGCGGGCAGGCCTCGGTGGCGGTGCAGCGGTGGCCCGAGCACGATCCCGCCCTCCTGGTCCGCGACACCGTGACGGTGCCGGTGCAGGTGGACGGCAAGGTCCGCGGCGAGATCGACGTGGCCACCGAGGCCACCGAGGAGGCGGCGCTGGCAGCCGCTCACGAGGTGACCAACGTGGCCCGTCACCTCGAGGGGCGCGACGTCGTCAAGACCATCTGGGTGCCCGGGCGGATGCTCAACCTGGTGACCAAGCCCGCCGGCTAGAGGCCCGGCGCTGCTCCTAGACCGCCCAGGCGGCGTCTGTGGTGCAGCGCAGCGCGGGAAGCGCGCGCCCTGCCCGCGGCGGGTCCCGGGTCTGGGGGCCCATGGGACACTTGGTCTGGGGGCCCCGGGGTGGCATCGTCACTCCGACGGTCACGCCGCAGCCCTCACCGGGGTCGCGGTGCGGGCTCGGTCAGGAGCCCCGATGCGGCCTAGGCCAGACCCCGACAGCAGGGCACAGCCACCGGCGCGCCCGACCGCGGGCGGGCATGGCGTCGAGGCGACCGCAGACCCGGGGCGAGAGACCGGCGAGAGTCGACGCCTGGTGCTGCTGGCGATCGTGGTCGTGCTGGTGCTGGTGGGCGTCGGCGTGGCCCTGGCGACGCTGCAGTCCCAGTATCGCCAGGCCCTCCAGGACCGCTTCGAGATGCGCGCCCAGCTGGCGGGGTCCTACGTGGCGCTGGAGCACGAGCAGCAGGCGCGCTGGCTCGAGGCTCAGGCCGAGGCGCGTCTCACCAACGAGGCGCTGGACGCTGACGCGTTCGCTGTCGCCGTGCGCGCCTCGCCGGTGCGCGCCGCGGCGATCACGGATGCCGACGGCCGCGTGCACGCCCAAGCCTCCACGACCGCACGCCCGTGCGCCGCGCTGGTCGACCGCGACGCGCCGCACATCATGGCAGCTGCCGGCGGCGTCACGGGCATCAGCGATGTGACCTCCTGCCAGACCTCTCCGGAGCGCCTGGTGACGATCGCGGTGCCGGTCGCAGACGAGCAGGGCGGCCGCGAGCTCGTCTACGCCGGGGCGTTGGCGCTCACCTCGCTGGGGCTCGAGGCCTACCTCGACGAGGCAGCCGAGCTGTACGGCGGCGAGGGCTACGTCGTCGACAGCGCAGGCGCGCTGCTCGCTGCCACCGGGGGATCGTCGACCGCACCACGCGACGCCGATCGCCTGACGCTTGCCGACCTGGCCCCTGACCTCGCTGACGCGCTCGCAGCATCCCCGTCGGGACACGCCCAGCTGGACGGGGTTGCCGCGCGGTATCACGCAGCCCCGGTGTCTGGGACCGAGTGGCAGCTGGTCCTGGTCGCCTCAGACGAGCGGCTGTTCGCCCCGGTGGGTGGGTGGGCCAGTGCCGGGCCCTGGACGGCCTTCGGTCTGCTGGTGCTCGTCAGCGCCACGTCGCTGTGGCTGCTCCGCGACGCGCTGCGCAGCCGCGAGGCTGCGACGGCAGCGCGTGCGGCCCTGGAGACCGCCAACGCCGAGCTGACGCGCTCCAACCAGGACCTCGAGCAGTTCGCCTATGCCGCCTCGCACGACCTCCAGGAGCCGCTGCGCAAGGTCGCCAGCTACACCGAGCTGCTCGGCACGCGCTACCGGGGGCGGCTGGACGCCGACGCCGATGTCTTCATCGACTACGCCGTCGACGGTGCGCGGCGCATGCAGCAGCTCATCCAGGGCCTGCTCACCTACTCGCGGGTGAGCCGATGCACCGAGCGCGAGGCGGTGGACCTCGAGGCGGCCACCCGCAGCGCCCTCGGTGCCCTGGCCCCGACGCTGCAGGAGCGCGAGGCCACCGTCACCTGGGGCGCGCTGCCGGCGGTGCGAGGGGATCGCACCGCGCTCACGCTGCTGCTGCAGAACCTCGTCAGCAACGCGGTCAAGTTCGTGGAGGGCCGGGCGCCGTCGGTGACGATCGCTGGTGAGGCCGCCGACGGGACCGTCCACCTCACGGTGCGCGACAACGGCATCGGCATCGCCCCCGAGCACCTCGAGCGGATCTTCGGGCTGTTCGAGCGCCTCGGCGCGCGCGACGCCTACCCGGGCACCGGGCTGGGCCTGGCCATCTGTCAGCGCATCGTCGAGGAGCACGGAGGGCGCATCTGGGCCACCTCGACGGTGGGCGAGGGCACCACGATGCACCTCGAGCTGCCGGCCACAGCGCCTCCCGCGCCGCCACGGGCCCGCGGTGCGGCCCGCACCGAGCCCCAACCACGCAGCACCGAAGGGCCATCATGAGCGACGTCCCCCACCCCATCGCGATCCTGCTGTGCGACGACGACGCCGGGGACGTGCGCCTGACCCAGGAGGCGCTGGCCGCCTCGAAGCTGCGCAACGAGCTGCACGTGGCCCGCGACGGCGACGAGGCCGTGGCGTTCCTGCGCCGCGCACCGGGCTACGAGGACGCGCCACGCCCGGACCTCATCCTGCTGGACCTCAACATGCCGCGCCGCTCGGGTCACGAGCTGCTGGCCGAGATCAAGCGCGACCCGGACCTCGCAGCGATACCGGTGACGGTGCTGACGACCTCCAGCGCCGACGCCGACGTGCAGCGCAGCTATCAGCTGCACGCCAACGCCTTCGTCACCAAGCCGGTCGACCTGGCGCAGTTCCTGGCGATCGTCCAGGAGATCGAGCAGTTCTGGGTCCAGATCGTGGCGCTGCCGTCACTGTCGTCCGAGCGCGACGCGCCGAGGCCGAGCCGATGAGCGCCCTGGCTGATGCGCCCGAGGCCGGCGGGCCCGCGCGGTTCCCGCTCGCGCCGCTGCGCCTGCTGCTGGTCGAGGACGACGACGCCGACGCCCGGCTGGTCGTCGAGTCGCTGCGGGATGCGACGCCCGCGCCGCACACGCTGCACCGCGCGGCGAGCCTCGCCGAGGCGCTCGACGGGGAGTCCGACGGCGAGTCGGACCAGGCTCCCGATCTGGTCCTGCTCGACCTGTCGCTGCCCGACAGCGCGGGGCTCGACACGCTGGCGCGTACCCGCCTGGGGCTGCCCGCCACGCCGATCGTGGTGCTCACCGGCCTCGACGACGGGCAGATGGCGCGCGAGGCGCTGCGTCGCGGCGCCCAGGACTACCTGGTCAAGGGCTCCTACAACCCGGGGCTGCTGGCCAAGACGGTGCAGCACGCCCTGCAGCGCCACGCCGTCACCGCCGCCCTGCACGCCTCGGAGCAGCGCTTCCGCGAGGTGTTCGACAACGCCCCGATCGGCATGGCGCTGTGCGCCCTGACCGACGAGGATCTCGGCCGCATATGGCGCGCCAACGCCAGCCTGTGCCGCCTGTCGGGGCTGACCATGCACGAGCTGGTGGGCATGCGGCTCGGCGACCTCTTCGACGCGCCGAGCCGTGAGATGCTCGTCGGGGCACTGGGCGCAGCCGAGGTCCACGATCCCACCTTCATCGCGGTGCTGCGTCACGCCGACGGCGCGTCGCGGTCGCTGGAGGTGACCACCGCGCTCGTCGAGCTCGCCGGCGAGGCCACTGCGATCGTCCAGCTGATCGACGTCACCGCGCGGTTGGAGGCCGAGGAGAGCCTGCGGTCCCTCGCGCTGTACGACCAGCTCACCGGCTTGCTCAACCGGACGCTGCTGCAGGAGCAGCTGGCGCTTGCGCTGCGCCGCAGCGCGCGCGGCGCCGGGCAGGTCGGCGTCTTCTACGTCGACCTCGACGGCTTCAAGCACATCAACGACACCTATGGGCATGCGGTGGGTGACCAGCTGCTGGCCCAGGTCGGTCTCCGGCTGCAGGCGGCGCTGCGCGCCGGCGACATCGCCGCCAGGCCCGGCGGTGACGAGTTCGTGGTGGTCTGCGAGGGGATCACCAGCAGCGCCATGGCCGAGCGGATCGCCCGACGCCTGCAGGCCGCGGTTCCTGGGTCGTCATCCCCGGAGCGTGGCGGGCCGCGCGTCGCTGGCAGCGTCGGGGCGTGCCTGACCCGCCACCCCGTGGGGGCCGACGAGGCGCTGCGCCGTGCCGACGCCGCCATGTACACCGCCAAGCGCAACGGCGACGGGGTCGCGCTGTACTCCGCGGGGATGGCCAAGGCGACCTCCGAGCGGCTCGCCCTCGAGTCCGCGCTGCGCGCGGCGTTGGTGAGCGACGAGCTGCGGGTGGCCTATCAGCCGCTGCGCTCGGCCTCCGATGGGGCGGTGCGCGGGGTGGAGGCGCTGGTGCGCTGGGCGCATCCCGAGCTCGGGATGCTTCGTCCGGCGTCGTTCCTCGATGCCGCCGAGGCCACGGGGCTCATCGTGCCGATGGGTGCCTGGGTGCTCGAG
>PWER01000054.1 GCA_003553565.1 Nitriliruptoria bacterium
CACACCGCCGATGATCGTGCACGCCGCAGGCGACGAGCTGCTCCTCATCGAGCAGGAGCACCACGCCCATCTGACCGGCGAGCTGGCGGCGCTGCTGCCGCGGGGGCGCGGCGACCACGCAGCGTTCCTCGCCGCGGCTCGCGTGCACGACAACGGGTGGCGCGAGGCCGACCGGGCGCCGACGGTCGACACCGACGGCTGGCCGCACACGTTCGCCACCGTCGACGACGACACCTACGAGGCCGTCTGGCGCCGCGGCATCGCCCGCGCCGCCGAGGTCGACCCGCTGGTGGGCCTGCTGGTCGGGCTCCACGGTGCACGGTTCTTCGGTGGGCGCACCAGCCCGGGCATGTGCGACCTCGCCGAGGGTGAGCGCGCCCGGCAGGACCGCGTGCTGGCCGACCTCGGCCTCGGAGGCTCGTGGGAGGAGCTGCCCGCCGAGGTCGCCGAGCCCTCGCAGCGCATCGCGCTGCTCGACGCGCTGTCGCTGATGCTCTGCGGCGCGATCGACCGCGAGCTCACCGCGCCCGTCGGCGACCAGCCCTTCACGCTCACCCCGACGCCCGGCCCGGGGCTGCTACCGACGGTGTCGGTGCGCCCCTGGCCGTTCGTGGACGCCGCGCCCGCGCTGGGCGTGACCGCGCGACGCCTGCCCCGGACTCCGTTCGACTCGACCGACGCGCTGCGAGCTGCCGTCGCTGACGCGCACCGCAGCACCGTGCCGGTGACGCTGGTCTAGGAATCCGCTCGAGCGGCCGGTGCGTCAGGCGTCGGTGACGGTGAGCTCCGAGGTCACCGGCACGCCGTTGGTGACGATGTCCTGGACGGGGCAGTGCGCCTCGACGGCCTTGTAGAGCTCGTCGTAGCGGTCGTGGGGCTCGGGGCCGCTGATCTCGGCCCGGACTCGGATGGCGCTGAAGCCGGGCCGCACCGACTCGTCAACCCCGAAGAAGCCGCGCACGTCGAGGTCGCCTTCCACGCGCACGCGGACGTGGTCGAAGGCGATGTCGAGCTTGGCGGCCCACACCCGCAGCGCGATCGCCTGGCAGCCGCCGAGGCCGGCCAGCACCAGCTCGACCGGATTGGGTCCGGCGTCGGCGCCACCGAGGCTCGGGGGCTCGTCGATCGTGACGCGGTGGGTGCGGATCTCGGCGTCGACCTCGGTCAGACCCGTCAGGGTGTGATCAGCGCGGAAGGTCGCCGCACCCTTCTCGGGATGCTGCTCGAGACCAGCGCAGGTCTGGGCGATCGCGGTGGCGAAGTCCAACGGTGGCTCCGTTCTCACGGTGATGGGACCGGCTCGCGGCGACCGGGGGCGCGCCCCCGGACGGATCGACCTCGGCATGCGAGGAGCAGCGCTGACAGCCGCTGGTGCTATCGCCCTTCAGGGTGTCGCGTTCACGACGCCGAAGCGGCGCCGAAGGTCACCCGGCGACCGGGTTGACGTCACGGTTCATCCAGGCCGATCCGCCACCGAACGCGGCACGCGCCGCGGAGCGTGACTGGCCTCATCGCCGGCTCACCCGCTCTCCACCGGATCTTCACGAGCGCGAGCCACGATCCCGCTCGACCGGCTAGACGCGACCGAGGAGGAACCGCTATGGCTCTGCGACGAGTGCTGATCCTTGCTGCCGTCGGCTTCGTGGCGTTGGCTGCGGCCGCTGCGCTCGCTGTCGGCCCGGCACCCTCGCTGCCGGGCGGACTGCTGTCGGCCCCAGCCCACGCGATGGGCGCCGGCGGCCACGACGCCATGCACGAGCAGATGGACGACGCGGGCCACGACGCCATGCACGACGCCATGCACGAGCAGATCGACGACGCGGGCCACGACGCCATGCACGAGCGGATGCGCGAGGACATGCCAGCCGAGGCACGCGAGGTCTGCGACGCTCACCACGCCGAGCACACCGCCACGGATCGGTGATCGCCGCGACATCGACGCAGCTGCAGGAGGCCGGGTGGACGCGCAGACGAGCGAGCCGCAGGCGGCGGTGACCCGCCGCTACGAGCGGCTGTCGCCGATCTACGACTGGATCACCCAGCCGATGGAATGGATGGGTGGGAGCAGTCGTCGTCAGCGGCTGCTGTCCGGGGCGTCGGGTGCGGTGCTGGAGGTGGGAGCAGGCACCGGCGCGAGCCTGCCCCACTTCCCAGCGGGCAGCGCACCGGTGCTGCTGGACATCGCCGAGGGGATGCTCGCCCGCGCACGCCGGCGGGCCGTGCGTCACGGCATGGCCGTCGACCTGGTGCGCGGCGACATCCACCAGCTGCCGTTCGCCGACGACACGTTCGATGCGACCGTAGCGACGTGCGTGTTCTGCTCGGTCGCCGACCCCAAGGGTGGGCTGGCCGAGCTCGCCCGCGTGACCCGTCCCGAGGGGCGGGTGCTGCTGTTGGAGCACGTGCGCCCGCGCAACAAGGTGCTAGGCAAGCTGGCGGACTGGCTGACCCCGCTGACGCGCCGGTTGTGCGGCCCCGCGATCAACCGACCCACTGAGGCCAACGCGCGAGCGGCCGGGCTGCAGCTGGTCCAGGTCCGTCGCGAGGGCGTGTGGCGCGAGATCGCCGCGCGACCGCACTGACGGCCTGCCTCGGCGTGACGGCCCCACGAGAGCTCCGGTCAGCTCCCCTGCTCCAGGTCCTGACGGGCCTGCAGGTAGGTCTCGCGATCGATCTCGCCGCGGGCATAGCGCGCATCGAGGATGTCGCGGGGCGTCTCTGCAGCATCGCGGGGCGTCTCGCCAGCGTCGCGGGGCGTCGAGGACTCGGAGGCGCCTCCGCTGCCGCGAACCAGCCACACGACCAACGCGACCACGCCGAGGATCAGCAGCGCGACCACCAGGATCCACCACAGGACCATGGGGGTCCACCACCAGCCGTCGATCATGTGGTCCCATCCCATTCCCATGTGCTCTCAGCTCCTCACGCGGTCGCAGGAGGCGGCCGACGCGATCGCCGATCGGCCACGTGCAGCGAGCCCAGGACCGGTCGCCGCGTGCGGATGCGCTCGCGGCGCGGTACGCGACCTCCGCGGTCTGACGGTAACAGCCGATGGAGCACGTGTGGCACCCCTCCCCAGGGGGGCTGGGCTGCTACGGTGAGCCACGAG